>NZ_JBSKHW010000009.1:141238-250080 GCF_057128765.1 Pseudomonas corni | reverse complement strand
TCCGCCACATCTTCTGCGCCTGGAAGTCAGCCTTCGCGAACAGGTTCGCTCCCACATTGGATCTGCGGCGCCGCTGATGTTTCGGCCTGACACAAATCCTGTAGGAGCGCGCTTGCCCGCGAAAGCATTCCTTCAGTCCCCGGCGGGCAGACTGGCCGATCTCATTCGCGGGCAAGCGCGCTCCTACAATAATTCTCACCCGCTGCGCCATTGCGACTGGACGCAAAACCCGTGGGAGCGGACTTGTCCGCGAAGAGGCCCTTAGATCCGCCACATCTTCTGCGCCTGGAAGTCAGCCTTCGCGAACAGGTTCGCTCCCACATTGGATCTGCGGCGCCGCTGAGTTATCGATCCGACCCAAACCCTGTTGTAGCGAGGCCTGGCTATCCCCGTTGCATCGCGCTACCAGGCTCCTACTCAATCTGTGCGATAACCGAACGATATCCAGTTTGAAGGATTGTCCGCTCGCCACCGGAGGCTATTATGGTGGTCTCGAAACAATCGAAATAACAACTCATTAAAAGATAACGCTGGTTAAATACATTTGTAAGCGGTCGGACAGAGTTTTCTTGCTGTGTGAGAGTGTTGAAACAAACACGGGAAGAACTTCCGAATGACTTTAATAGTGAATAGTGATCGCCGCGCCACTCGCGGGTTTAAACACTATCTACGCAACTTTCGACAGATGATTTCAATATTATAAAAACAGCGGAGACTCTTCGTGAACGACAGCAGTTACCGGGGGCGCGCACGAAGGGCTAAAAAAGCGGGCATAGCCTCATTCATCGGCACCACTGTTAAATGTTTCGACTTCTATGCCTACAGCATCGCCACCGCGCAGGCGCTGCCGCAAGCGCTCGAGGACGTATAAGCATTTTCGACAACGGGCGAGGCAGCAGCGCTGTCGCCTCTCCCACCTCACCGTCTCTGGACGCGTCAGAAATATTGTTGGATTACATCCAGGAGAGGCACGTGTTAGATAAATCAAAAATGTCATTGATTGACTCGGTCAGCCAGATCAAAGATGGCGCCACGATTATGATTGGCGGCTTTGGTCCAGCCGGACAGCCCGCCGAACTCATCGACGCGCTCATCGAGCACGGCGCCAAGGATCTGGTCGTGATCAGCAATAACGCAGGCAACGGCGACTACGGCCTGGCGCTGCTATTGAAGTCGGGTCAGGTGCGTAAAATCATCTGTTCCTTCCCCCGCCAGGCAGATTCCTGGGTGTTCGACGGCCTCTATCGCTCGGGCGAAATCGAACTGGAGGTAGTCCCACAGGGCAACCTGGCATGCCGCATTCAAGCGGCGGGTTCCGGCCTTGGCGCGGTATTCACCCCTACCGGCTACGGCACTCTATTGGCCGAAGGCAAGGAAGTACGCGAGATCGACGGCAAGCACTTCGTGCTGGAGTATCCGCTCAAAGCCGACTTTGCCTTGATCAAGGCCTACCAGGGAGATCGCTGGGGCAACCTGGTTTATCGCAAGTCGGCGCGCAATTTCGGGCCGATCATGGCGATGGCGGCCACCACCACCATTGCTCAGGTCAGGGATATTGTCGAACTGGGCGCTCTGGACCCGGAGCATATCGTCACCCCCGGCATCTTTGTTCAGCACGTCGTGCGCATCAGCGCTCCTGACCCGATCGCAGAGGCTTGATCATGACTTACACCAAACGCTCGCGCGACAACATTGCCCAACGCGTTGCGCAGGACATTCCCGAAGGCGCCTACGTCAATCTTGGCATCGGCCTGCCAACCAAAATCGCCAGTTACCTACCCGCCGACAAGGAGATCTTCCTTCATTCGGAAAATGGCCTGCTGGCTTTTGGTCCGCCCCCGGCGAAGGGCGAAGAAGACCCGGAACTGATAAATGCAGGCAAAGAATTCGTCACCATGCTTAAAGGGGGCAGTTTTTTTCACCACGGTGATTCGTTTGCCATGATGCGCGGCGGGCACTTGGATATCTGCGTGTTGGGCGCGTTTCAGGTCGCCGCCAACGGTGACCTGGCCAACTGGCACACGGGCGACGCAAACGCAATTCCTGCCGTCGGTGGTGCCATGGACCTGGCTATCGGGGCGAAGAAAGTCTTCGTGGTCACTGACCATCTGACCAAAGAGGGCGCACCGAAAATTGTCGAACATTTGACCTATCCCGTCACCGGCAAAAGCTGCGTCGACCGCATCTATACCGACCTGTGCGTGATCGACGTCACACCCACCGGTTTGCAGGTGATTGAGATGGTGCCGGGACTGACTTTCGCCGAACTGCAAACCCTGACAGAAGCCCAATTGAGCGATGCCACAGGATATTAGCCAGACGCAAAACCCGTGGGAGCGGACCTGTCCGCGAAAAGGCCGGTACAGCCGATTTGGATCTACCGCGCCAAACACCGCCTTCGCGAACAGGTTCGTTCCCACGTTGGATCTGCGGCGTTGCACATTGCCTGCTGAGGCAGTACGGCTGTTATCGCCTAGCCCACCCATTTCATTTGCGCCGGAAAGCGCGCCGTAAAAACGGTGCCATTCTGGGCGGTCGAAGTCACGGTCAGCGTGCCGTTGTGCGCCGTGGCGATTTGGGACGCGATGTACAGCCCCAAACCCAGACCTTCCCCTCGCTGGCCTGCTTCGGATCGCGTGAACGGCTCAAACAGCAATGGCATGAGTTGAGCCGGAATCGGCGTGCCTTGGTTGGCCACGCTGATGACTACCTCATCCTCTTCGTGAAATACCCTCACCTCAATCGGCAACGTGGGGGCGCCGTGGGTTACTGCGTTGCCCAATAGATTGGACAGCAGCTGGGTAATGCGCAGCGCATCGCAATAGATGCCGGTCGGGACTTGCAACGAATGCCTGATCACCGAGTGGGGATGCGAAGCCTGCACTTCGTCCAGCGTCATTTGCAGCGTACGTGCCAGATCGTCGGTCAGCTGCCGCTTGACCGGAATCCCGCCGCCCATGCGTCCGCGTGCAAAATCAAGCACGTTTTCGATCAGCACCCCCATGCGAATCGAGCTGGTACGGATGGCGGTGATCAGATTCAGCGAGCGTTTTTCGATGGTTTTGCTTTGCAGCAGTTCAGCGCTCATGCGGATGGCGCTCAGGGGCGTGCGCAGGTCGTGCCCCAACACCGCCATAAACTGCTCGCGCAACATGCCGTGTTCGGTAGCTGTTGCCAGCGCCGCCTTTGTTGCGTCGAGATTGCCCTGAGTGTCGAGATTCATCGCGATCAATTGGGCGAACAGTTTGAGGGTCTCGACGATGGCCGGCGCTTCCAGATCGGCGGGCACCGAGTCGATAGCGCACAACGTGCCGAAAAACTCACCGTTGGCCTTGATGATAGGAATGGAAATGTAGCTCTCCAGTCCGTAGGTCAGGGGCGTGTGATGGATGGCGAAAATCGGATGAGCACTCGCATGGCCGAAAATCACCGGCGTGCGGTGCTGGCGGATTTCGTGACAGATGGTGGATTCCAGTACCAGTTCGCCACCAGGTTTCAAGCCGAAATCGATGGAATCATCCACCGCGCAGGCTACCCAGTTTGTCTCGGTAACACGGGCCACAGCCGCAAAACGCATGCCGGTCAAATGCTTGACCATACTCAAAATGACAGGAACGGCATCGATAGCCTGTACAGCACCTATGTCTGCGGAAAACGCCGTGTCGGTCATTGGGTCGAGAACTCAGAGGTAAGGAAAATATGGCGGTGAGCAGTGAATTATTTTGTGTCTTACTGTATCTGATCCGGGACAGCCCATGCCATTAAAACGATGGCATAGAAACAGCGGCGCGCTGCCCTGCTCTCTACCGATGCAGGTTTGAGCAACGTGTCGTCAGACAGATCCGCGACAGAGTATTGATGTATGAAATCAGGCAAAAGAAGCGCCGGCCCTATCGGTTTGAGAGACATCACCATCGTCGACGACGCGAAGGTGCGCAAAGCAATCACCGCCGCTGCGCTGGGCAATGCCATGGAATGGTTCGATTTCGGTGTGTATGGCTTCGTCGCCTACGTGCTGGGCAAGGTGTTTTTCCCGGGCGCCGACCCGGGCACCCAGATGATTGCAGCGCTGGCAACGTTCTCGGTACCGTTCTTGATCCGTCCGCTGGGTGGATTGTTCTTTGGCGCGTTGGGCGATAAGTACGGCCGTAAAAAAGTCCTGGCCGCCACCATCGTGATCATGTCCCTCAGCACCTTCGCCATTGGCCTGATCCCTTCTTATGCCTCCATCGGCATCTGGGCGCCGATCCTGCTGCTGCTCGCCAAAATGGCCCAAGGCTTTTCGGTCGGCGGCGAATACACCGGGGCGTCGATTTTCGTCGCTGAATACGCGCCGGACCGCAAGCGCGGCTTCCTGGGCAGTTGGCTGGACTTCGGCTCGATCGCAGGGTTCGTCCTTGGCGCAGGCGTGGTAGTGCTGATCTCCTCGATCATCGGCGAAGACAAGTTTCAGGAATGGGGCTGGCGTTTGCCGTTCTTCCTCGCCCTGCCCCTCGGCATGCTCGGGTTGTATCTGCGTAACGCTCTTGAAGAGACGCCAGCATTCCAGCAGCACGTGGATGATCAGGCCAAGAACGAAAAAGCCGGCGTCGCAGCCCCGCGTGCAACGTTCAAGGAAGTCGCAACCAAGCACTGGCGTAGCCTGATTACCTGCATCGGCGTGGTGGTGGTGACCAACGTCACCTACTACATGCTGCTGACCTACATGCCGAGCTACCTGTCGCACAACCTGCACTACAGCGAAAACCACGGCGTACTGATCATCATCGCGATCATGGTCGGCATGTTGTTCGTGCAGCCTTTTATCGGCCTGATGAGTGACAAGATCGGCCGCCGCCCCTTTATTGTCTGCGGCAGCATTGGCCTGTTGGTCTTGGCTATCCCCGCTTTCATGTTGATCAACAGCGGCAAAATTGGACTGATTTTCGCCGGGCTGCTGATCCTGGCGGTGGTGCTCAGTTTCTTCATCGGGGTCATGGCCTCTACCCTTCCCGCGATGTTCCCGACCCACATTCGCTACAGTGCGTTGGCGAGCGCCTTCAATGTCTCGGTGCTGGTTGCAGGCCTGACCCCAACTGCAGTGGCCTGGCTGGTGGAAAGCACCAATAACCTCTACATGCCAGCCTACTACCTGATGGTGGTTGCTGTCGTTGGCCTGGCTACCGGTCTGACGATGAAGGAAACCGCCAATAAACCGCTGCGCGGCGCGGCTCCGGCGGCGTCCGACATCGAGGAAGCGCGGGAGCTGCTGGTGGAGCATCACGACACAATCGAAGAGAAGATCCAGGACATCGACACCCAGATCGCTGAACTTGAAGCCCGGCGCAAAGCACTGGTGGATCAGCACCCACGCATCAACTGATCAGGCACGATCCAAGACGTTCAAAGCTTCATCTCAGCGAGCGCCCGACGCAGAGGCTCATCGGATATCTGGATCGGGCCATGAAACGGTATGTCCATGTCCAGCACCAGATAGACCGAAGCTGCGATGAGGAATGACGAGACAGAGAACATGCCGATGACCATCGGGTTGCGTGGCGCGCGATAGCCGAAACTGGCAAAAATCAGCGTCAGCCACGCCACTAACATGCCGATCAGCGGCCCGGGAATGGCGCCCTCGGACTGCTCGACAATCCGCCAGCGTTGATCGATCAGCGCGTGATACTGCTGGCGAATGTCCACGAGCATGGTTTCGTGGAAGCGATCACCGGGTTTGATCGAACTCAGTGATTTGCCGATGTCGTCCAGATACCGCGCCGCTTCACTGTTGCGATGCTGCAACGCTTCATCGCCGCGAAACGGATTGGCGATGGCATGCTCCAGATAACTCACCAGTCGTTCAAGAGTGTCCTGCGTAGGCTCGCCGTAAGCGCGCAGGGTGCGGTCGAAAATAATCAGGCTGGTCGCGTATCCGTGCATGTTGGCATCGATCGTCTCGAAGGTATTCTTCGCCGAATTGATCATCAGCCCGAAGACCAGCGACGTCATGACCACGAAGATGTTGGCCACCAGACGCACTACCGTGTTGGTGTCGTCGTCCCTGTGGCGGGCGGATAGTTTTGGGTACCAATGCATCATCAGAAGGGCCGCTGACAGCAGACAGGCAAAAACACCTAACGCGATCCAGATAGACTCCATACGCCCGCTCCCCCGCAGACAACTAAAAGGTTTCGCCAGAATCTGCCCTTGCGCATCACTGGCGCAAGTAAGCTTCGAGCACCTGTCAGCAGGACCCTGGCAGCTATGGAGGATAGACCGTGAACAGGAAATTTCATCAGTGAAGCCGTTTGTAATCCGCGAACTGAGAAGTACCGACAGCCAAGCATTGCTGGCATTCGAAATCGATAATCGTGAGTGGTTCGAAGCCCACATCGAAGCGCGCGATCCTTCTTTTTACTCACTGGCGGGTGTCACCGAACACATCAATAGTTACTTGTCCGGCTTCGCCCGCGGCGCCTGGCACCCGTTTGTTATCGAAGACGCTACCGGGAGAATCGTTGGTCGGGCCAATCTCAAGGACATCGACGCCTGCGGGGGTACAGCACAAGTGGGCTATCGGATCGATCAGCGCGCGTGCGGCCAGGGGCTGGCAACAATGGCCCTTGGTCAGCTAATTGAGGCGGCGCGCAACCATTGGCGACTGACTCAACTGGTGGGTTACGCCTATTCGGAAAATACCGGTTCGATAACCGTGCTGAGCCGGTGTGGATTTACACCTGACGCTCCGCCTTCGCATGAGAGCATCAAGGAGGAGCGCCGATTTGTCCTGTCGCTGTAGGGGCAGGTCATCAGATGGGAGCGGACTTGTTCGCGACGGTAAAAAGCGGGGTACGTGTTCTGCACATCTGATTCAATAGCGCGAATTCCCCAGCACTCAAGAATCCGAAAGCTGAGTAGAAACCCATGAATCGTCAGAAAAAACTGCAGCAACTGTTCAAAGCCAAGGCCAAAAAGGCCAGCGCCAAACTGGCCCCGGTCAACAAGTCTAAATACATCAGTAAAGCGGACCGGTTGAAACTGGCGGCTGAAGCCAGTGACGAGTCGATCACGTCGTCCGAGCCTCAATGAAAGCGGGTTTTGGCTTGTCGTCGTCACTGACAGACACCCTATGTTGTAGGAGCGCGCTTGCCCGCGATGGCGTTTTGTCTGTCAACAACTATGAACCTGACCCACTGCTATCGCGGGCAAGAGCGCTCCTACAAGTCGGCCTCAGTGAGTCAGCTCAGACTCAGCGCCTCAGGCCAGAGAGTTGGCCATGAAGAAAAGTGAACTGCCGGTCAAGCTTTGCGCGGTCTGCGGCTTGCCATTCACCTGGCGCAAAAAATGGGCGCGCTGCTGGGACGAGGTGCGCTACTGCTCCGAACGTTGCCGCCGACACAGGCATCAATAGTCCCATCCTGCTATTCATCTATGCGTTGGCTGACGCTCGACAGCAACGCACTTGATCTCCACCAGCAATCCGGGCCTGGCCAGTTCGCTGACGCCGATGCAGGTCCACGCACAAGTGCCTCGTGGAAACACGCTATCTTTCACGCGCCTGAAAACGGCTATGTGCTGCTGCATATCGACGTGGTAGGTGGTCATGTCGACCACGTCCTCGAAGGTGCAGCCCGCAGCCGCCAGCACCGTGCCCAGGTTTTCCCATGCCCGCAGAAACTGCTGCGCGGGGTCGGTGATGACTTCAAGCTCATCAGTACGCCCCACCTGGCCTGCGCAGTACACGGTTGCGCCTACTTTCACAGCGGGCGCATAACCTGCGCGCTCGGCCAAAAGCTTCATTGATGGCGGGACGATGAGCTGGCGATCATTGCTGTCTGGGATATTCATCATTCACACGTCGGCAGTGGATAGAGCGATCAAATCTGTTCGGATAATTCGATCAGGTTCAGATCCGGATCACGAACGTACACCGAGCGAATCGGCCCCGTCGCCCCCGTTCGTGCCACGGGGCCTTCGATGATTGGCCAGTTGTGCTCGTTCAGGCGTTTGATCACCTCTTCCAGCGTCACGCTGGCAATGAAACAAAGGTCCAGCGCGCCCGGCACTGGCAGATGCGCTTTGGGCTCAAACTCATGCCCCCGCACATGCACATTGATTTTCTGCTCACCGAAGCGAAACGCCAGCCGGCCCTGGCCGAAGGTCTCCAGAGTCATGCCCAACACCCGCGTGTAGAAGTCCTTGCACGCTTCAAGGTCGCAAGTGGTCAGTACCAGATGATCAAGATGGTCAATCACAAAACGCTCCTGTGGGCGGGATGGAAGATGGTGCTGAACGTATTCGCAGACCCAAAACAAGTCCAGCCGTTTTACTTTAGGGCTGGCCGTCAGCCTTCCAGATCATCCCAGTACGGCGGGCTGCCGATGGCATCGAGAAAGTAATCCCAGACCACCCGAACCTTTTGCGAGCGCAGCCGGTTTTCCGGCGAGATCAGGTGAATCTGGCTGGGGGTCGGCTCCACCGCGCCAACCCAGTCAGGCAACAACCGGATCATCTGCTTACGCTGAAAGCTTTCGCGACTGTAAATCCAGGACGGGAAGAACACGATGCCCCTGCCCGCAAGTGCTGCCTGCAACAGCACCTCACCGTCATTGCTGCGCAGAGGCCCATGGACTTCGATGATTTCGGACGCCTGATCTTCAGCGCGCCGGAAGTACCAGCGTTGCGGCCCGCCAGCGCCCTTGTAAACAAGACAGGCGTGGTTGCGCAGATCCTGTGGCGATTGGGGCGTTCCGTGCCGGTCGAGATAAGCAGCGCTGGCCGCAGCAATGTACTGCTGGTCGCAGATCTTGCGCCCGATCAGACCCGAATCCTCCAGATGCCCGACCCTGAACGTGATATCGGCGCCCTCCTGTACCGGGTCAATGAAGGCATCAGTCACGGTCAGATCGACGATCAAGTCGGGGTAACGCGCTGACAACCCGTTGAGCAGATTCACCAGATGCAAATGACCAAACGCGACCGGCGCGTTGATTCGCACCAGGCCGCGAATACCCCCAGCCTTGCCGGTAACGTCTTCATCCGCAGCGTCCAGCAGTTCAAGGACTTCCCGGATCTGCACGTAATAGCGCTCGCCCGCGTCGGTCAGCTTCACCGCGCGGGTATTGCGGTACAGCAACTGTTGACCGACTTCACGCTCAAGCGCGGCGATGAAGCGCGAGACCGATGACGCGGGCACCTGAAAGTGGCGCGCGGTCGCCGAAAAGCTGCCGGTGACCGCAACCATCGCGAAAAACCTGTGGGCTTTCAGGTGCATGAACCCTCCCGTGAGGTTAGCCGGGCACGTCGCAGAACTGGCTGTGCGGAACCTGCGGCTTGCGATAATCGCAATAGTATTTTGCCGTTAAGCCCAATTGTGGCTGTTTTAGCAAAGCTCTACTCTGGCGCCAACTTTAACCAATGAGCCGGCGGGAAGCGACGATTGGATTGCGTTGGCCATCCAGTCACCGCGCAGCGTCACGCCAACACCGGACGGAGCACCTTTTTATGATTGATCTTTTTTCTGAATATCGCCTTGGCGAAATTGCCCTCGGCAATCGGTTCGTCATGGCTCCGATGACGCGTTCACGTGCCCCTGAGGACGTGGCGACCGAGCAAATCGCGTTGCATTACACCCAGCGTGGCACGGCTGGCCTGATTGTCTCCGAAGGCACACCGATCTCCCGCGAGGGCCAAGGCTATTTGTTCAACCCGGGCATCTTCACGGCTGAACAGATCGCAGGCTGGAAGCTGGTCACTGATTCGGTGCGCAGCGTCGGCGGCAAGATGTTTGCCCAGCTGTGGCACGTAGGGCGCGTGTCCCATACCTCGATTCAGCTGGATGGGCAGGCTCCCGTCAGCTCTACCGACAAGCCTGCTCAGGGTGCAGTTGCCTTTGGCTACGCAGAAAACGGTGAGGCCGGATTCGTCACGACCTCCACGCCTCGGCCCCTCACCACAGAAGAAGTGGGTCGAGTGGTTGAAGACTTTGCGCAAGCAGCCGCGAACGCCATCGCTGCGGGTTTTGATGGCGTGGAAATTCATGGCGCCAATGGCTACCTGCTTGAGCAGTTCCTGAACCCGTTGGTCAACGACCGCACCGATCGTTACTCGGCGCAGAACCTCGAAGATCGCTTGCGTTTCGTGTTCGAAATCGTTGAGGCAGTGTCAGCCAGAATCGGTGCTGACCGCGTGGGTATCCGTATCTCGCCCTACGGGCAGCTGTTCGACATGCCGATCTATCCAGAAATCGACGAGACTTATTCCGCGCTGTGCGCGGGCATGCGCGAGCGCCAGATCGCTTACGTCCACGTGATGGACCAGACGCACTTTTTCATGGCCGGTGAAAGCTCCGCAGCCCAGGAAGAAGCGCTGCGTAAGCTGCTCAAGCACTGCAAGGGGCAACTGGGCGACACGGCATTGATACTCGCGGGCGACATGACGCTGGAGCGTGCGCAGGACTTGATCGATGAGGGGCTGATCGACCTTGCCGCATTTGGGCAGCCGTTCATTGGCAATCCCGATCTGGTGGCGCGATTGAAAAACGGCTGGCCCCTGACCACCCCGGATCGCGACACCTATTACGGTGGCGACACCAAAGGCTACGTCGATTATCCGGCGTATGTGCCGGGTTAATTAACCACGAACGGGTCGTCCTGCAGGGGCGGACCTGTGCGCGAAGAGGCCCGTACATCCGCTGGATTTTCAGCGCCTGACGAACAGCCTTCGCGGACAGGTCCGCTCCTGCACGTTCACACCTCAGGCAAGGCTCCTACGCCGATGCCTACCCCACGTCTTCCAGTTTGGCGAGCAGTTCTGGCGTGAGAACCAGATTGCTGGCAGTCAGGTTTTCCCGCAGGTGCGGCACCGAAGAGGTGCCCGGAATCAGCAGCAGGTTAGGCGCGCGTTGCAGCAACCACGCCAGAGCCACCCACAACGGCGATGCATTCAGGCTCGCAGCGACGCCGGACAGCGTGTCCGACTGCAGCGGCGTGAATCCACCAAGCGGAAAGAACGGCACATACGCAATGCCCTGCTGACCGAGTTCTGCGATCAATTGCTCATCGGCGCGATGGGCCAGATTGTAGTGATTCTGTACGCAGACAATCGGCGCGATGGCCTGGGCCTGTTTGATCTGCGGTGCGCTTACGTTGCTCAAGCCCAAGTGACGAATAAGGCCCTGGCGTTGCAGACCGGCAAGCGTACTGAACGCCTCTTGGATGGATTCTTCACCTGGCGAATGCAGGTTGCCCCACGCCCGCAGATTCACCACATCCAGTGCGTCGACACCTAGATTGCGCAAGTTGTCGTGTACCGCACGGGTCAATTCGGCCGGACTGTGCGCCGGATTCCATGAAGCATCCTCCCCGCGTACCGCTCCGACTTTGGTGACGATCACCAGATCATCGGCGTAAGGATGCAGCGCTTCACGGATCAGTTGATTAGTCACATGAGGACCGTAGAAGTCCGCCGTGTCGATGTGATTCACCCCGCAGGCCGCGGCTTCCCGTAGCACCGCAACCGCTGCTTTCGGGTCTTTGGGCGGCCCGAACACGTTGGGCCCGGCCAGTTGCATTGCCCCGTAACCCATGCGGTTGATCGTCCGGCCGCCGAGTAGAAATGTACCTGCCTTGCTTGCGTCGCTCATGGTATGTGCCTCGATCATTACGTGTGGGCTGACTATAGGCGTTGACCAGTGAGCTGATAATCGGGTGCAATCGGCACGGGTTGTACGGATGAGCGAACAATGGCGACTGATATTCAAGATCTGCTGGCTTTCGTGGCTGTGGTCAATGCGGGCGGTTTTCGCGAAGGTGCGCGGGCCAGTGGTAAATCGGCTTCCAGTCTCAGCGATGCGGTTCGGCGCATGGAAGCCCGATTGGGGGTGCGCTTGCTCAACCGCACTACACGCAGTGTTGTCCCCACCGAAGCGGGTGCACGGTTGATGGAGCGCATCGTTCCGGCGTTGGGCGAAGTCGAATCGGCACTGGACGTGGTCAATGATTTCCGGGATCGACCGTCGGGCACGTTAAGGCTCAATGTGCCGGTCAGCGCAGCGCGGTTGGTGCTGCCGGCGATCATCACGCCGTTTTTGCAGGCGCACCCCGACATCCGCCTGGAGGTGGTGACCGAAGAGAGCTTTGTCGACATGCTCGCGGCCGGTTGTGACGCCGGCATTCGCTACGATGAGCGCCTGGAACAGGACATGATTGCCGTGCCCATCGGCCCCAGATTTCAGCGCATGGCAACGGCGGCTTCGCCGCAATATTTGCGTCAGCGCGGGCACCCCAAGCACCCCCGTGATTTACTCGAACATGCCTGCCTGCGGGGTAAATTTCCCAGCGGTTTGGTGCCGCTGTGGGAATACGAGCGCTACGGCGACGTGGTGCAGGTCAATCCCTCCGGCCCGTTGACCGTGCGCATCGGCGGCGCGATGGATCTGGCGGTACAGGCGGCGCTGGATGGATTGGGCGTCGTTCATCTGTTCGAAGACTGGCTGCGTCCCCATCTCGACAGCGGCGCTCTGGTGCCGGTGCTCGAACCCTGGTGGCAGACGTTCAGCGGTCCGTTTCTCTACTATCCCGGCCGCCGCTACCTGCCCTCGCCACTGCGCGCTTTTGTGGACTTCATCCGGACAGATTGAGCCTGCGCTGACCACTTCGCATCAGATACGTCGTTGATTTTAAAAGCGACACATAAATTGTTGAAGCGAGGCTCGCCCGCGAAGCTGACGCCTGGGTTTATCTGACGCCCCGCGTCGTTAGCGTCGTCCAGATGAGGCCCAGACCAGGTCTCGCTCCAACAAAATCAGCGTTTGCTGTGCGACAGCGCGGCGTCTGGACGATGGGGGATCTCCTACAAAGGTCGCCAGCGGGCTGCGAGTTCTGATTAGAATGCCCCCGTTCCAAGCACGTAACAGGCGCCAGGCGCGCTTAGATATCTCGGTGGTACGGAAGGTGTTGAATTGGATAGCGAGAATCGCAGGGCCGGTTTGCTCAAGGTTGCCGATCTGGCGGGCGTGAGCCTGAGCACGGTCGATCGGGTGCTCAATGAGCGTGGAAGCGTCTCGGACCTCAAGCGGCGCAAGGTGCTCAATGCCGCCCGCGCGTTGGGCCTGCGGCGCTTGCTGCCCTCGCCGGTGCACGGGCTGCTGCGTTTCGATCTGCTGATGGTGGAGAGCTGCACCGACCACTACCGCCGCCTCACCCATGCCTTCGCGCGTCAGGCGCAACTGCTGCGATCGCGTCTGGTGCTGCAAAGCCAGAGCTGGGACGAGCGCAATCCCGAACAGTTACTGGAATTCATCGCCGCGCCAAGAACCGCCCGCCAGGGGCTGATCGTCGTTGCACACGACACCCCGGCGATCCGCGCGGCGCTGCAAGCCCAGATCAGCCAGGGCGTGCCGGTGGTGCTGCTGACCAGCAGTATGTCCGGGCTCGACGGCGCCACCTTCATCGGCATCGATAACCGTGTGGCCGGCCGCAGTGCCGGGCGCCTGCTCAGTCAATGGGTGTCGCCCACTGCCGGGCAAGTACTGCTGATTACCAACTCTCTGCTGTATCAGGCCCATCAACAGCGGGTCGGCGGGTTTCTCGACGTGCTGCATCAGCGCGCGCCGGGGCTGGTGGTGAGCGATCCGGTGGAATGCTACGACGACGATGCGCAAACCGCCCGGGCCGTGCACAACGCACTGGCCGAAGGAAGCGATCTGCTGGCGATCTACAACACCGGCGCGGGGTCGGCGGGCATTCGCAGCGCACTGCTCGAACACGACATCCGCCCGGTGTGGCTGACCCACGAAGCCAGTCAGCAGCACGCCGAATTCCTGCGCGAAGGGCTGCTGTCGCTGGTGCTGGATCAGGACTCCGAAGGCCAGGCCAACGCGGCGATTCAGCACCTGCTGTACGCCAATGGCGACCTCGATACCCCGGCGATGGTCAACCCCCAACTGCGCATCGTCATCGACGAAATCCTGCCCGCCTGAGGGCATTTGACGTAAACACGTCAAATCTTTAATGGTGCGGCGCAAAGCCGCACCCTAGACTTCCCCGCCGCGACCATCAGGTTGCACAGAACACCCCTGCAGGTCACGTTTCACTGCTTAAAACCGTTGTCAGCACAAAAATATCCGGGAAAAGGCAGTCGCCAAAGCCCAAAGGATCGATGCAATCCGGCGCCCAGTGAATGACCCGGCGAGTAGGCACCTCACTGCCCACCCGTCGTCGTGACCGTGCGCCTGTGTTTTGCCGAACCCTGATTTTCCGCACCCCATTTTTCACAGGATCAATCATGCAGCGCAGAGACTTCCTTTCATCGGCCCTGGCATTAGCGGCCGCCTCTACCTTGCCTGTTGCCCGCGCAGAAGTGATCAGCGGCGGCCAACCCTGGGAGCCGGGCAAGGCCAGCCTGCCGCCATTGGCCGCGCCGCGTCAGGGCGGCCTGGCCTTTTTCAATCAGGCCGAGTTCGACATGGCCGGCGCGTTGGCCGATCGCCTGATCCCCGCCGATGACCTGAGCATTGGCGGCAAGGAAGCCGGTTGCGCGGTGTTCATCGACCGTCAGATGGCCGGCGATTACGGCAAGGGCGCGACCATGTACCGGTTGGGCCGCTTCGTCAAAGGCACGCCGGAACAAGGCACGCAATCGCCGCTGACCCCCGCCGAGCGCTGGCGCAACGGGCTCGCGGCCATCAACGCCCATTGCCAGAAAACTTTCTCGAAAACCTTCGTGCAGCTCGAAGGCCCCCAGCAGGATGACCTGTTGCGAGCAATGGAGAGCAACAAGCTGGACCTGGGTCCGGACGTCGAGACCAAAGAACTGTTCGAGCAGATCCTGGCCAACGTGCGCGAGGGCTTCTTTGCCGACCCGATCTACGGTGGCAACAAGAACATGGCCAGCTGGAAAATGATCGGTTTCCCCGGTGCGCGTTATGACTTTCGCGACGTGATCGCCAAGAAAGGCCAGAAGCTCAACATCATCCCTACCAGCTTGATCGACAACACACTCTGAGTCCCATCTGAGGCTTTGAGCGCGCCTGCTGCCGGGCAATGCGCAAAAAATTTGAGCAGTGCGGCCCGTCCGACACTTGCCGTTATTTCCGTGATTGATGTTGTATGAAGAGGAATTTCCATGGCCAATGTACGCCCTAAAGCCGACGTAGTGATCGTCGGCCTCGGCTGGTGCGGCTCGCTGATCGCCGAAGAACTGACCCGCGCCGGGCTCAACGTTGTCGCGATCGAACGCGGCCCCTGGGTTGAAACCGCCACCGATTTCCCGCCCTCGGTCGACACCGATGAGTTGCGCTGGGACACCCGCCGCAGCCTGCTGCTGCCGGCCGCCATCGAAACCACGACCTTTCGCAACAACCGCACCCAGACCGCCTTGCCCACCCGTGACTGGAACCTCAACGAGCTGGGTTACAACGTCGGCGGTTCGGGTACGCACTGGGCAGGCATGGCCTGGCGGTTCTTGCCGTTCGACTTCGAGCCCTACAGCTACACGGTCAAGCGCTACGGTAAAAAGCAGCTGAGCGACGGCCTGATCGTTCAGGACTGGGGCGTCACCTACGACGACCTGGAACCCTTCTACGACCGCTTCGAGAAAATTGCCGGCGTGTCTGGCAAGGCAGGCTTGCTCAACGGCAAGCAGATCGAAGGCGCGAACATCTTCGAAGGCAACCGCACCAGTGAATTCCCGCTGCCGCCGCTGGCCACCACGCGCCTGACGGACCTGTTTACCGAGGGCAGCAAAAAGCTCGGTCTGCATCCGTTCATGGTGCCTGCCGGTCAAGCGTCCCAGGCTTACACCAACCCGTTGGGCGTGCGCATGGGGCCTTGCACCTACTGCGGTTATTGCCTGTATTACGGCTGCGGCAACTTCTCCAAATCCAGCCCCAATGCGTGCGTGGTGCCAGCGCTGATGCAGCGCAGCAACTTCACCGTGCTGACCGAATCCGCCGTGCTGCGTGCCAACCTGGCCGAAGACGGCAAGACCGCGACCGGCGTGACCTATCTGGACCGCAACCGCAAAGAATGGGAACAGCCGGCCGACATCGTGATCTTCTCGGCCTTCCAGATGCAGAACGTGCGCCTGTTGC
This sequence comes from Pseudomonas corni, assembly GCF_057128765.1. Classification (NCBI taxonomy): domain Bacteria; kingdom Pseudomonadati; phylum Pseudomonadota; class Gammaproteobacteria; order Pseudomonadales; family Pseudomonadaceae; genus Pseudomonas; species Pseudomonas corni. The sequence continues at coordinate 234,008 of NZ_JBSKHW010000009.1, read as the reverse complement.
TGCTCTCCAAAATCGGCACGCCTTACAACCCGGAAACCCGCAAGGGCGTGGTCGGTCGGGCTTACTGCTTCCAGACCGTGTCGGGCGCCAACCTGTTTTTCGAAGACCAGCAGCTCAACCAGTACATCGGTGCCGGCGCCCTCTCCGCTCAGGTCGACGACTACAACGGCGACAACTTCGACCACACCGGCAAGGGCTTCATCGGCGGTGCCGGCATCCTGGTCGTTGCCCGTGGCGCACGCCCGATCGGTAACGCCGACGCCGTGCCACCGGGCACGCCGCGCTGGGGCAGTGACTGGAAAAAGGCTTACACCCACGCCTTCCAGAACGGCACGTTCATCTTCGGCCAAGGCACCAGCTACTCCCACGACGAAAGCTACCTGGACCTGGACCCCGAATACAAAGACGCGAACGGCGATCCGCTGATTCGCGTGACCTTCGACTACAACGAAAACGACCGTCGTTCGGCCAGGTTCATCGAAGACAAGAGCGTGGAAATCGGCAAAGCCATGGGCGCGAAGATCGTCAATGGTTTCGACTCGGCGGCCATTCACTACGGGCCGTACCTGCCCGCCAGTGACCACACCATCGGCGGCGCCGTCATGGGCCTGGACCCGCAAACCAGCGTGATCAACCGCTATCAACAGAGTTGGGACGTGCACAACGTCTTCGTCCTCGGCGCTTCGTCGTTTCCCAACAACGCCGGCTACAACCCGACCTCGACCATTGGCGCCCTGAGCTTGTGGACCGCCAAGGCGATTCTTGAGCAGTATCTGGCCAAGCGTGGCCCTCTGGTGGAGCTGCCAACATGATGACCGGCAAAACCTTCGCCGCCAGCACCTCACTGGCCGCCCTGCTGCTGCTCAACATCGGCATGACCCAAGCGGCAGACGCGATTGCCACGCCCGGCCAGCAGAACGGCACCAGCCAGGGCGTTAGCGCACCGGCTACCAACGAAGACCCGGCCGTGACCCGAGGTCGCTACGTCGCCATCGCCGGTGACTGCGCCGCGTGCCACACCGATCCGCACCAGGGTAAACCCTTCGCGGGGGGCTACGCGCTGGAAACCCCGTTCGGCAAGTTGTTGGCAAGCAATATCACCTCGGATAAAACCACCGGCATCGGCAGTTGGACAGAAGCCGAGTTCACCCGCGCGGTGCGTGAAGGCAAGGGCCGTGAAGGGGAAAATCTGTACCCGGCCATGCCTTACAACGCTTACGTGAAAGTCAGCGATCAGGACATGCATGACCTCTGGGCCTACATGCAGACCGTGCCGGCCGTGGACAGCAAAGTGGTCTCCAACCAGCTGCCATTCCCGTTCAACATCCGCCTGATGATGATGGGCTGGAACCTGCTGTTTTTCGACAAGACGCCCTTCACCCCCGTGGCGGACGGCTCGGCGCAGATCAATCGCGGCGCCTATCTGGTTCAGGGCCTGGGGCACTGCGCGGCTTGCCATACCGAGAAAAACTTCCTCGGCGGCGACAAGAGCGGCTTCTTGCAGGGCGGCGATCTGGCCGGCTGGCATGCGCCGGAAATCACCGGCAATCGCTACGTCGGCATTGGCAGCTGGACGCCTGAGCAGATCGTTCAGTACCTGAAAACCGGCAGCAACCACATTGCCGTGGCGTCGGGTCCGATGGCTGAAGCGGTGACCAACTCCACTCAGCACATGACCGATGACGACCTGATGGCCATCGCCGGTTACCTGAAAAGTCTGCCGGGCTCTGACGCCACCAAACCGCAACCGCTGGCCGCCACTGAAACCGCCATGAAGCAAGGCGCCAACGTGTATTCGGCCAACTGCTCGGCCTGTCACAACAGTGACGGCAAAGGCATCAGTGGCCTGGCGGCAGGTCTGGCCGACAACCCTGCGCTGCAATCGATCAACGCGCAGACGCTGATGACCACCGTACTGCAAGGCGGTCGCGGCGCCGTGACGCTGGACAATCCAACCAGCGGCGCCATGCCGAGCTTTGCCTGGAAACTGTCCGATCAACAGATCGCTTCGTTGCTGACTTACATCCGCAACACCTGGGGCAACGCGGCGCCCGCCGTGAATCCCGATCAGGTCGCGCAGGTGCGCAAGGACCTCAAGCTGCCTGCCCAACTAGGCGCCACCAGCGCGTCCAATTAAGAAGAAGTGAGCGGCCGGGGTTCGCCCCGGCGCTTTGCGAACCACCTCATCGGAATTTATCCAATGCCACGTACTATTTTTCACGAGGCGCGTCAGCGTCGTGCGCTCGTTTTGTTGATGGGCGTCTGTGCGGCGTCGAGCTGGGCGGTCAGCGCGCAGGCGGCCGATGCCTTCGCCGTCGATTCGCCGTGGATGTCCGGCGATTGGGGCGGTGTGCGCACCGACCTGCTGAATCAGGGCGTCGACATCAAGATGGGCTACACCGGCGAATCGGCCTCAAACGTGCGCGGCGGCTACCAGAAGCACGATCACGTCACCCGTTACGCCGACCAGTTCAACCTGGGCGCTGACATCGATCTGCAAAAGCTGCTGGGCTGGAATGACGCGGCGTTCAGCCTCTCGATCACCAATCGAAACGGCGACAACATCAACGACAAGATCAGCGATCCCCGGGCCACCGGTCTGGGCTCGACTCAGGAAATCCAGGGCCGTGGCGCTGTCACGCGGCTGAGCGAGTTGTGGGTGAGCAAGGGCTGGTTCGACGACGCGCTGAACATCAAAGCCGGTCGCTTTGCGGTGAGCGATGATTTTGCGGTGGAGGATTGTACGTTTCAGGCTCTGGCGTTCTGTGGATCGCAACCGGGCAACTACGTGGACAGCATCTACAACGGCCCGATCAGCCAGTGGGCCGCGCGGGTTCGCTATCGTCTGAACAGCGAGTTGTACGCGCAGATTGCCGCGTTCAACATCAACCCCTCGGACCTGGAAAACGACAACGGCTTCAAGCTCAACGGCGCTGGCACCACCGGCACGTTATTTCCGGTTGAGCTGGTGTGGGCGCCCAAGGTCAATCAACTGCCGGGCGAATACCGGGTCGGTTACTACCACAGCACGGCCAACGGCACCGACGTCTACAAGGATGAAAACAACCAGCCGGCCGCGATCAGTGGCAATGATTACCGCAGCGATTCGAGCCGGCACGGTTTCTGGCTGGTGGGCAAGCAGCAGCTGACTTCGGTGGATGGCGACAGCTCGCGCGGTCTGACGGTCAATGCCAGTGCCACGTTCCAGGATCGGGCTACGACACCGGTCGACAGCTATCAGAAAATCAGCCTGACCTACAAAGGCCCGTTCGACGCGCGTCCGACCGATACGCTGGGCTTTGGTATAGCGCGGATTCACGCCAGCTCCCTGTTCCTGCGCAACGCGCGCACCGGCAACGCACAAAGCGGCCTGAGCTACGACGATGCAGGGTTCTTGCCCGAACAACATTCCGAGATCGCGACCGAACTGAACTACGGCATCCAGGCCACGAAATGGCTGAACGTCATGCCCAACGTGCAATACATCAAAAACCCGGATGGCGTGCGCGAAGTGCAGAACGCACTGGTGGTGGGATTGCAGGTGCAGTCGCAGTTTTGAGCCGTGCCTGATCGTTCCTCACGCTCCGCGTGGGAACGATCAGAGTCAGCCCCCTTAGCGATGAATAAACGTGGGAGGGAGCTTGCTCGCGATGAGGCCAATACATCCGCTGCATCTTCTATCAGCTGGATATAGAATCGCGAGCAAGCTCCCTCCCACATGTGCCCTGCAACCGAGTCAATCCGGATTTTCAGCGACTCAACATTGCTGCCCCGCCACCCACCGAGCCTTCAGCATCCGGGGTGATTTCCTTGGGACGGCGCAGTTCGCCGACGATGAACATGTAGCTGATGAACGCCCCGGCGGCATTGAGCGCGACGTAGATCAATGCGCCGTTGAACGAGCCCATCGATTGCACCATGTAGCCGATGACCAAGGGCGTGACGATCCCGGCGACGCTGCCGAAGGTGTTGAAGATCGCCCCGTTCATCCCGGCGCTGCGTTTGGGTGACACGTCAGAAATGATCGCCCAACCCAGCGCGCCCATCCCTTTGCCGAAGAACGCCAGCGCCATGAAGACCACCACCAGCGTGTCGGTTTCCACGTAGTTGCACAGGATCATGCTCATCGACAGCGCCATGCCGATGTAGATCGGCACCTTGCGCGCCCGGGTCAGGGAGACGCCTTTGCGCAGCATCCAGTCGGACACCAGCCCGCCGCCGATCCCGCCAATAAAGCCAAAAATCGCCGGAATTGCTGCCAGCAAGCCAGCGTTGAGAATCGACAGCCCGCGCTGCTGAACCAGATACACGGGAAACCAGGTGAGGAAGAAAAACGTCAGGGTGCTGATGCAAAACTGCGCCAGGTAAATCCCCAGAAACATCCGCTGACCCAACAGGCCTTTGGCGCTGGCCCAGGTTTCGCTCCAGTTCTGTTTTTTACCTGCCGAAACCGGGTGTTCCTGCAAACCCGCGCCGCCGTTGCGGATGGTTTCCAGCTCGACACTACTGACGCCGCCATGGTCCACCGGCGCCTTGATGCGAATGATGAATACGATGCCAATCAGGATACCGGCCGCGCCCATCACGTAGAAAATCCACGGCCAGCCCCAGCGCGTTGAAATCCAGGCGAGCAAGGGTGTGAACACCACTGCCGCAAAGTACTGCGAAGCGTTGAAAATCGCTGTCGCCGTGCCTCGCTCGGCGGTCGGAAACCACATTGAGACGATTTTGCTGTTGGCCGGAAAACACGGTGCCTCGGCCACGCCGACCATAAATCGCAGGGCGAACACCGCAAAAAAAGCAATACCGACCGGCATCAGAGCAACGCTGCCAATCGCGGCGGTGAACAACGACCAGACAATGATCGCCAGCCCCAACACCTTGACGCTGCCGAAGCGGTCAATCGCAAGCCCGCCTGGCAATTGCAGGAGCATGTAGGCCCAGGCAAACGCCGAAAACAGCCAGCCCATTTCCGAATGACTCAGCCCCAGTTCCTGAGAAACGCTGGCACCGGCGATGGAAAGCGTGGCGCGGTCGCCTTGGTTGACAATCATCATGATGAACAGCAGCAGGATGACTTCGTAGCGGCGGTGTTCTGCGATAAAACGTCGTAGCGAGTCTATTTTTTTCATTATGGTCTCGATGCCGTGTGTCTTGGGTCAGCAGCGACGGCGCTGCGACAGATCGGCCGCAAGGCGCCGCCGGATCAACGTCGGGTTTCGCGGATGATGGCGTCCGGGCGTTGCTTGATTTCAGGTCGCAACGCCGTGCCCAGTCCCGCCACAGTGGGCGCCAGCGCGTGACCAGCGGTGATCTGCGGCAGATGGGTGACCAGCTCGCCGTACCAGGTCGACAACGACGCGCGCACCACCTCTTGCAGCACAGCAGTAGGTGCGTGCAGCCCCAGTTGCAGGCCGGCAAAAAGTGCCACTGGCCCGGTGCAGTCATGGGGAGCCAGTGGCTTGTTGTAAACCTGCGCCAGGGCAGCGATCTTGCGCGCTTCGGTGAAACCACCGCACCAGACCAGGTCCAGCATCAGGTAGTCCATCGAACCGGCCGCCAACAGATCGCGATAGGCCACGCTGCCGCCCAGGGTTTCACTGGCGCAGATCGGCACGCTCGTGCGGTTACGCAAATCGGCCAGCGCCTGGGCGTCGTCCATTTTGCACAGCGGATCTTCCACCCAGTACGGGTCGAATTCTTCAAGCGCCTGGCATATGCGCAAGGCCGCGCTGGTGTCCCAGAGGCTGTGCAGCTCGCACATGATTTCGATGCGATCGCCTACTGCCTCGCGGATCTGGCGGAAGGCTTCGACGCCTTTTTTGACCTCGGCCAGACTAATGCTGTTGGCGCCCGCCTGGCGCGCGAACTGATCGAAGGGCCAGATCTTCATCGCCGTGTAGCCCTCTTCCACCAGGCTCACGGCCAGGGCGCCCGCGTCGCGACTGAACGCCAGTTGATCGTCGTAAGGGCCTTGAGCGCGATCGGCGCTGGTGATTTCCCGGCGTGCGCCCTGTTGGGTATTGAAGTCGTAGCCGGCGCAGGTGTTGTAGACGCGAATCCGGTCGCGGCATGCGCCGCCCAGTGCTTCATAGATCGGGATGCCGTGGCGCTGGCCCTTGAGATCCCAGAGCGCGATATCCACCGCACTGGCGGCGCGGATTTCGGCGCTGGCGCTGTGGTAGCCGACGTAAGGCGTGGTCAGCTCCAGGGAGATGCCTTCGATCTGCCGCGAGTCGCGACCGATCAGGCCCGGTGCGATCAACTCGTGCACAGCCGCTTCGACAGTCGCCGCACCGCGAAAGGTTTCGCCCAGGCCAATCAGCCCCTCGTCAGTCTCGATCTCCAGCCAGATCAGCTTGGGACGTTCCGGCAGACGCAATGTTCTTACGCAGGTGATTCTGGACATTATTGTTATCCTCAAAATCTCTTGGCATCTAATGGTAGCGTTACCATTTGCTGGCAAAAATATATAGGAGTCTGCGCATGGAGGCAATAATGGTTGATACACGAACATGACTTTAGACGGATGGTAACGCTAACAGATAGAACCTCTGTTGGAGCGAAGCTTGCCCGCGAAGCTGGTGACGCGATGGAACAGGCACTGCGCGCGTAATTCTTCGCAGGTAAGCGAGGCCCTACGGTGATTCGTCTCCAGAAACCCGCGCAGTACTTTCCCGTTCTATAAGACTAAATCCGATGTCTTGGATGGTGATCGCGCATTGCTCACCCTTTAACCGTTCAAGCAGCATCAATGCCGCGCTGTCGCCCATCTGCTGACCATCGATTCGCACGGTGGAAAGCGACGGAAAGGTGTGGGCAGCAAAATTCATGTCGCCAAAACCCATCACGGCGATGTCCTGCGGCACCTTGATGCCTCGAGCAGCGGCTTCAGTCAGCACGCCGTGGGCGATGGTGTCGGAGGTACAGACGATCATCAGCGGTTTGGCCGCCGGCTGCTGCGCCCGATCAAAAAGCGCAGTTAAACCTTCGCGCCCGTGGGCCAGGGTTGGCAGGCCTTCGTACACCTGCTGCGGCACATCAGCGATGCCCTGCTCTGCCAGGGTTTTGATGAAACTCTCGGCGCGGCGCAAACCTCGGGGGTCGTTGACCGCCAGCAACGCGAAATCCCGATAGCCCTTGCCCAGCAGATGATGCGCCACGTCCCGGCCGACCTGTTCGTGGGAGAACCCTACCAGCATGTCGATGGGTTCGCGGCTCAAGTCCCAGGTTTCTACCACCGGCACTTTTGAAGCGCGCAGACGATGACGGCTGGCCGGTGTGTGCAGCGTACCGGTGAGGATGATGCCGTCGGGACGGCGACTGAGGATGACTTCGAGCAGCTCTTGTTCGTGCTCGGTCTGATAGCCCGAAACGCCTAACAACACCTGGTAGCCGGCCTTGGTCAGACGGTCGTTGATGGCCTGGAACGTGTCGGAAAAAATCGGGTTGGTGACCATCGGCAACACCACCGCCACCAAGCGGCTGCGGCTGGACGCCAGCGCCCCGGCCAGTCGGTTGGGCACGTAGCCTGTCTGGTCGATGGCGCGCTGCACTTTGAGGCGTGTTTCTTCGCGCACGGTTTCTGGCTGATTGAGGCAGCGCGAAACGGTCATCGGTGCCACGCCCGCCAGGCGCGCTACGTCGCTCAATGTGATACCGCCGGCCAGTCGGTGCTGAGTGCCTGGAGCTTTTCCCGCCATCTTTTTATAGGTTCCCAACGGTTGAGGCATGTACAAAGTGCCGATGCTATCAGCGTTGCGGCCCCCGGCCTAAACCGATTGCTCGGGACGCGGATGGTAAATGCAGTGCCGGGCATTCGAACAGATTGTTCAGGCCACCGGGACAAACCTGCGCAAGCGCAAAAATACGCTGAGCAAAAACGCTCAAATGCCACCTGCCACGGTCTGAGCTTGAAGAAGCAAGCTGCACCGGCATGACTGTCGGCGATCCCGTGGTCAAGACACGATGGCAACTCCAGATGGCGGAACAGCAGTTTGAATGGCAGAGATAAAAGTGGCGGCCTGTTATGAGTGATTCTTTCGATCTTCCCGTCGGCGGCGGCAACATGGGGCGCTTGCTTCGAGACACCGACTGGTCGTCCTCCAGCATCGGCCCGCGCAGCAGTTGGTCCCCCGGCCTTCTGGCCTCGATGAGCATGATGCTCAACTCCGCCGAGAGCGTTTATCTGGTGTGGGGCCCCGAGCAGTTACTGTTTTTCAACGACGCCTTTCACGCCGTTTTGCCGGGTATCCCCGACAAAGCACTGGGCCGCCCGGTCCGCTCGGTGCTGGGCAGCGCGTGGGAAGAAATGTCTCCGTACGCCGAAAAAGCACTGGCCGGCGATAGCACTCGAATCAAGAACCAGTTTCTGACCATCAGCCGCAACGGCCTGAGCGAAAACACCTGGTGGTCGCTGTCGTTCAGCCCGCTCTACAGTGAAACCGGTGTGGTCTGCGGCCTGTTTTGTCAGATCGACGAGACCACCGAGCAAATCCGCGCTGAAGTCCGACTGGGTGAAAGCGAGGCGTTCACTGAGCGAGTCCTCGCCAGCATCAACGACTGCATCAAGGTGCTGGATCTGGACGCCAAACTGACGTTCATGAGCGAGGGCGGCCAGCGCATCATGGAAGTCAGCGATTTCAACGCCATTCGCGGTTGTCCGTGGCCGGATTTCTGGCAGGACCAGGGCAATCAAGACGCCAAAGCCGCCGTGCTCGCCGCCAAGAACGGCCAGAGCGCCAGTTTCATGGGCGCCGCTCAGACCCTGGCCGGCAACTGGAAGTGGTGGCACGTTCAGGTGAGTCCAATCTTCGGCAAGGACGGCAAACCGGAAAAGATTTTGTGCGTGTCCCGGGACATGACCAGCCTGCGCGAGGCCGAAGACGCGCTGCGGGCACTCAATGACTCACTTGAGCAACGCGTGCTGGAACGCACCCAGGATCGGGACCGCATGTGGCGGTTGTCCGCTGACCTCATGCTGGTCGCCCACTTCGATGGCAATATTTTTGCGGTGAATCCGGCCTGGGGCCAAGTGCTGGGGTACGCCGAAGAGAATCTGGTCGGCACGCCGTTTTTAGCATTGGTGCACCCGGATGATCTGGCCCAGACCACCGCTGCGGCCGACAAGATGAGCCGGGGTCAGGTGTTCACCGGGTTCAAGAATCGCTATCGGCATGCGGACGGCAGTTATCGGATGATTGCCTGGACGGCCGTGCCGGACAACGATTTCATTCACGCGGTGGGTCGCGACATTCAGGAAGAGGAACAGGCAAAGCAAGCGCTGCAACAGTCCGAAGACGCACTTCGCCAGTCCCAGAAGCTGGAGGCCATCGGTCAACTGACCGGGGGCGTCGCCCATGACTTCAATAATCTGCTGACGGTGATCAAGTCATGCGCGGATCTGTTGAAACACCCTGCTCTGCCCGAACCGCGTCGGGTGAAGTACGTTGATGCGATCTCCACCACTGTCGACCGCGCGGCGCGGTTAACCGGTCAACTGTTGACGTTCGCGCGACGTCAGGCCTTGCATCCTGAAGTGTTCAACGCCGGAGACAGCGTTGTGCGAGTGGGCGAGATGATGGACAGCCTGACGGGCTCGCGAATCACGGTCACGATCACACTGCCTGACAAGCCCTGCTTCATCCATGCCGACGGCAGCCAGTTCGATACTGCGCTGGTGAATATGATCGTCAATGCCCGAGATGCCATGGAGGGAGAAGGCAATCTGTCGATTGTCGTGGCAACTGCGCAGCAGCTGCCGTCGGTGCGCTCCCATCCAGTGCGGGTCGGCAGCTATGTCACGGTGGCTTTGAGTGACACGGGCTCCGGCATACCGCCGGAAAAACTGGGGTTCATCTTCGAGCCGTTCTACACCACCAAAGGCATCGGTCAGGGCACAGGGCTTGGGTTGTCCCAGGTGTACGGATTCGCCAAGCAGTCAGGCGGCGAGATTGTCGTCGAAAGCGAATTTGGCCAAGGCACCACCTTTACCTTGTATCTGCCCAGTGCAGTGCCGGGCAGCGAGATCGGTGAGCAGGCGTCGGAATCGCACTCGGCTATCGACCTGGAACTGTGCGTGCTCATGGTGGAAGACAACCACGACATCGGCGTCTATACCTCGCAAACCCTTGAGCAACTGGGGTTTCAAGTGCTGTGGGTGGCAAACGGGCAAGCGGCACTGGATGCACTGGCCAAACACCCGGAAAGCTTTCAGGTGGTCTTTTCGGATATCTCTATGCCGGGCATGAGTGGCATCGAGCTGTTCGGTGAGATACAGGCGCGTTATCCGTGGCTGCCGGTAGTGCTGACCTCGGGCTACAACGATGAATACGCCCACCTGGATCAGGAGCAGACCCGACGCTTCGACGTGCTGCAAAAACCTTATTCCACCGACGCGTTGTCGGCGTTGCTGCAGCGTGTCGTCAGGGATGGGGGGCAGTGATTCATTGCCCTTCGCGAACTGTTTTGCTGTAGGAGCCAACGTGTTGGCGAGACGATGTGAGCGGCGCCTCAGATCGGGCGTCTCGCGAACGAGTTCGCTCCTAAAGGGTTACGCCCTGGCCAACGCACACAAATATAAAACGAAGGCATAAGCTCATAACCATAAGGTATTTAAATATTATTTTTTAGAACTCTATGATTGGTAATTGGCGTCCGCCAGCCTTCTTCCGATCACGAGTCTGCCATGCCCTATTTTCTTCGTAGCGCCAGCACTTTCTTTCGCCGCCCCTTGCTCGCGGGGCTTTTCGTGGCGTTGACCTGTGCGGTCATGCTGCCTGCCGAGGCTCGTGAAACGGTGCGCATCGGCTATCAAAAGTCCTCGACCCTCATCACCCTGCTCAAAGCCCAAGACACTCTGGAAAAGACACTGGGAGATGAGGGCATTGACGTGTCCTGGCATGAATTCCCCAGTGGCCTGCCGTTGCTGGAAGCGTTGAACATTGGCAACGTCGACATCAGCGCTGACGTTGCCGACACCGTTCCCATTTTTGCCCAGGCAGCCCAGGCGAAACTGACCTACTTCGCCGAAGAAGCCCCGTCACCCAGCGCGCAGGCCATCGTGGTCCGTGAAGACTCGCCAATCCAGCAACTGTCGGACTTGAAGGGCAAGAAAATTGCCGTGACCAAAGCCGCCGGTACGCACTACCTGCTGATTGCGGCGCTGAACAAAGCCGGTCTGGCGTTTTCGGACATTCAGCCCGCCTACCTGACGCCCGCCGATGGTCGTGCAGCGTTCGAAAACAACAAGGTGGACGCCTGGGTCACTTGGGAACCCTTCCTTACCAGCGTTCAGCGTCAACTGCCGACCCGCACCCTGGCCGACGGCACAGGCCTTGCTAGTTACAAACGCTACTACCTGACCAGCACCCCCTACGCCAAGGCGCACCCGGAGGTGCTCAAGCGGGTTTTCGCGCAACTGCAACAAGCCGGCAGCTGGATCAAGAGCAACCCCCGTGACGCCGCTCAGGTACTGGGCCCGTTGTGGGGCAACCTTGATGTCGCCACCGTCGAAGCCGCCAACGCGCACCGTAGCTATCAGGTACAAGCCGTAAACGCTGGTCAGTTGGGCGAGCAACAGAAAATCGCGGATGCGTTTTTTGCTGCCGGCCTGCTGCCCAAGGCAGTGGATGCCAAGGACGTCGACATCTGGAAGCCGTAAAGCCAACCGTTGCACGCATCAAATCCCCTGCGCGCGACGCCGTTTATTCCACCCTTGAGCATTCTGAATGAAAGGTCTTAAAACGTTGTCACTGCCCGCAGTCCTGGGCTCCGCTGTGCTGTTGAACGCATTGTTCAGCTTGTCCGCCTCCGCAGGCTTGCTGGAAAAAGGCCGTACTCAAGGTCTGACCGCCGGCATCGCCAACGAGCAGCCCTATGCCTACATTGGCACTGACGGCAAAACCGTGGGGGCCAACGTAGAAATCCTGCAGGCCATTCTCGGCAATCTGGGTATCAGCAAAATCGAAACCCCAATCACCGAATTCGGCTCATTGGTCCCGGGCCTCGCGGCTGGTCGTTTCGATCTGATCGGTGCTGGCCTGTTCATCAACCCCGCGCGCTGCAAAGTGATTGGTTATTCCAACCCGGTCACGCGCTCCGGTGGTGCGTTTATCGTCAAAGCCGGTAACCCGCTCAAGCTGCACAGCCTCAAGGATGTCGCCACCAACGGCAAAGCGCGCCTTGCCACGCAACCGGGTAGCAATCAGGTGCAGGAAGCCAAGGACAGCGGCATCGCCACTGCCAACGTGGTGCTGTTCGACAAGGACACCGAAGCGCTGGCTGCCCTGCAAGCCGGTCGTGTTGACGTGGTGTATTTCCCGGACGCCGAGATCATCAGTCTGGTCAAAAAAGCCAACAGCCCGGCCATTGAACGCGCACTGCCGTTCGATCAGATCCCCGATGCCGAAGGCAAGCCGACCTGGAATTACCACGCCTACGGCCTGCCGAAAAACGACCCGGAATTCACTCTGGCATTCAACGAACAACTGGCCAAGTTGCGCGCGTCTGGTGAGCTGCTGAAGATCCTGCAGAAATACGGCTACACCGAAAACGAACTGCCGCCTGCCGACGTGACCGCCGAGCAACGCTGCAACCGTTAAGCCGCACTGCTGAGCCTTGGGCCTGCGCGCGACGTCATGGACTGACGAGGCGCAGGTTAGAAAACCCTGAGCAAATAACGGGCCCCACCCCATACGAGTACGGCCATGTTGATCGATCCAAATGCCGTGGAAACGGCAGGTTTCATCGCGCGTCAGTTGGCCAATGGCGCGCTGGTAACGCTGCAAATCACATTCTTTGCGCAAATTGCGGTGGTGGTGATGTCATTCGTCATCGCCCTGATGCGCCTGTCGCCATGGCGGGCGCTGCGCTGGATCGCCACGGTTTACGTTGAAATCCTGCGCGGCATCTCGGCCTTGGTGCTGCTGTTTTATCTGTTTTTCATCCTGCCGCTGTTCGGCATCAGCCTGTCGCCCATGACCACTGGCATCCTCGGCCTGGGCCTGACCTTTTCGGCCTATGGTTCGGAGATCGTGCGTTCGGCGTTGACCAACGTCAGCCGCGGCCAGCGTGATGCGCTTCGGGCGCTGGACTTCGACTCGATCACAGCCTTTCGCCGCATCATCCTGCCGCAAGCCCTGCCCTTCATGCTGCCGCCCATGGGCAACCAACTGGTCGAGCTGCTGAAAACCACGTCACTGGTTTCGTTGATCACCTTGAGCGACCTGACGTTTTCCGGTGGGCAACTGATCACCACGCTGGGCCAGCAAACGCTGATCTGGAGCATCGTGCTGGTGTGCTATTTCGTCATGGCCTGGCCGTTGAGCTGGCTGGTCAAGCGCTATGAACAGCGGGTGACGGCATGGCGTCAGGGAGCGGCGTCATGAATTTCGATTACGCATTCGCCTGGTCGATTATTCCGGAGCTGTTTCAGGGCCTGTTGGTCACGTTGCAGGTGGTGATCCTGGGCTTTGTACTGGCCGTGGTGCTCGGGCTGGTGCTGGCTATCGCCCAACGCTCGAAAGTCGGCTTTATTCGCCGCTTGAGCACAGGGTATCTGAGCTTCTTTCGACACACGCCGCTGATGGTGCAGTTGTACGTGCTGTTTTTCGCTTTCCCGTTGGCGGGCATCACCCTGCCGGCGATTTCCACCGGCGTAATCGGTCTGGGTTTGTATTACGGGGCCTACATTGCCGAAGCCTATCGCGGCGCCATCGAAGGCGTACCCGCCGGTCAGTGGGAAGCCGCCAAAGCGCTGGATTTCGATACTGCGACAACCTGGCAACGCATCGTTCTGCCCCAGGCGTTGAAGCCGATGCTGCCGATCCTGGGCAATTACCTGATCGGCATGTTCAAGGAAACCCCGCTGCTGGCAGTGATTACCATCCCCGAGCTGTTCCAGGCCGCCAAGCAGATTGCCGGCATGACCTATCGCTACAACGAGCCGTACACGGTCATGGCCCTGATGTTCCTGGCGATCAGTATCCCGACGTCCTTGCTGTTCAAATATTTCGAAAGGCGCAGTCATGTCTGATCTTGCACACACGCTTCCCGATGCACCGCCGCAAATCATCCTCAAGCAAGTGGTGAAAAACTTCGGCAGCACGCGGGTCATCGATCATCTGGACCTGAGCATTCCGCAGGGCCAGAAAGTCGCACTGATCGGCCCCAGCGGCTCTGGCAAATCCACGGTACTGCGCTTGATCAAAGGCCTGGAAACCTATCAGAGCGGCAGCATCGAAGTGGCCGGTGCGCCAGTGCCCAACAAACAACCGGGCTGGCGTTGGCCCGGATCGAAAAAAGCGCCTGTGGTGCATCGCGTCGGCATGGTGTTTCAGCAGTTCAACCTGTTCCCGCACTTGACCGTGCAGGAAAACATCACCGAAGCGCCGTTTCGCGTGCTCAAGCTCAGCCGTGAAGAAGCGCTGGCGCGCGCCGAGGAGTATCTGCAAATGGTTGGCTTGAGCCACAAAGCCGATGCCTATCCCGGACAACTGTCGGGCGGCCAACAGCAGCGCGTGGCGATTGCCCGTGCTCTGGCGATGCGTCCGCAGGTGATGCTGTTCGATGAAGTGACTTCAGCGCTGGACCCGGAACTGGTGGGTGAAGTGCTGGCGGTGATTCGCTCTATCGCCCACGCCCAGCAGATGACCATGCTGCTGGTGACCCACGAAATGAAGTTCGCCCAGGACATTGCCGATCGGGTGCTGTTCATGGAAGGCGGGCGGATTGTCGCGGACGGCTCGCCCCAACGGATTCTGGTCAACCCCGACAACGACCGCACTCGGCGTTTTCTCAATCTGGTGGAGCAACGCTGACAAGAGGGGACGGAAAACGCAGATGAACGGTGGGTGGTTGGTCAACGTTGGGCGACCGCTGTTCCATTCGTCCGAGACATCGACAATGAGTTAAACGCCCCGCCCAATCGCCAATCACATACTGTGCGAGGCGATGTCTCGCTCTATCAATAACAAGAGGTACGTAATCATGGCTAACACCGGAAATTCGAACCCAGGCAATTTCGCCAATGACCGCCAAAAGGCGTCAGAAGCAGGTAAAAAAGGCGGACAGGGTTCGGGCGGCGGAAACTTCGCCAACGATAAGCAAAAAGCGACCGACGCCAATAAGTCCGATGCCGGTAAAGACACCGGTAAAAAAGGCGGCTCGTCGGGTGGCGGCGGCAACCGGAAGTCCTGACCCCTGAAGGAGTGAACGAGGGCTGGTGCCCTCGTTCAACTATTGATCGGTCTTGGTCTTTTGATCGGGATCAAACAACGGTACGGTCGCGTCGCGATCCAGTTGAGAACCCGGATCTTCACTGCCATCAGGTTCTGCCTCGATCAATTCTTCGTCTTCGTCCACGTGTGCTGGGGCATCTTTGGGCAACATGAGTTTTGTCCTCTTTAATAATCGCTTTAATTAGCCATCGTGTTTAGCCGCCGCTAACAGTCCAATGTATCGCACCTTCCGGAAACACCACTTGCGACACACTGTGGGCAATGCCGCAGACAATTGAATCTTCCGCGCGAATCACCTTTTCCTCTGCCGATAGACAGTTGGCAATGTCCAGCGGTTCTGCCGCGCCCTGGGTTTCGTTGAGGAAGATGCTGACATAGCGCTGAAGGTCGTTATCCAGGCTGCTCAGGTATTCGCGAAGTCTGGAATGATCCACCGAACTTTGATTGAAGTACCAGTTCATCGGATGAATCAGAAATCGAGAGTGCGGGCTGGCGATGCGTTCTGCTGCGGCCAAGTACATGACAATACCCATGGACTCGATATTGCCGGCATTGACCGCCCTGATCGGCACGGTCAGTGATTTCAAAAAGGTGTAGACCGTGAAGCCGAAATTGGTACTGCCGCCGGTGGTGGACAGGTTCAGCAGCAAAGACGTCGCGCCCTGCCCCAGGGCCTGGAGGCAGCGATCACGGAAATGCTCGGTGGTCGCCTGATCGATCTGGCAGTGGAAATGAATGATGTGCTCAGCCATCTAGCGGCTCCTTCTTACAACCTTCGGCCTGGATGGGTGTTGTCTGTGTTCGATCCGATGAGTGTAGTTAAGTGCCGTGATCGAGGCTGCACACCTGCCATTCTGTAGGAGCCAACTTGTTGGCGAGACCCTTGACGGGTTTCGTCAATTGCAAAGCTTCGCGAACAAGTTCGCTCCTACAGGTCATGCGATATCCGGACATTATTCCTGCGGCGCGTACTGCATGTCACCGTTGCCGAATGACCAGTCTTCGCGCTTGACGTCAATCAGGTTGATCCAAACGTCCTGTTTGCTGATGCCGGTGCGTTCCTGAATGCCTTCGGCGACCGACTTATAGAACGCTTTCTTCACCTCGATGCTGCGTCCGGCGTTCCAGGTGATCTGAATGAATACGATCCCCGGTGTGTAGGAAACGCCCAGATACCCCTGCGCTGGAAATACCAATTCGTCACTGGCATGGCGGTTGATGATCTGAAATTTATCGTGGTCGGGGACACTGGCGGTGCTGCGCATGGCGTCGTACACGACCTCGCTGATGGCCGTGATGTGGGCCGCTGGAGTATCGGCGGCAAGGTCGATGCGGGCGAGTGGCATTGGAAAAATTCCTTGCAGTGGAGGGGCTGTTAACCCTAGGCTCAATTATTGAAGTCATCAAGTGGAATCGCTGCTGCCATCGAACTCCTCCGTTTGCACAGGATCACTTACACACTGCTGCATTCGAATTCCCCTCTCTCTTCCTACAGGAAACGCCCCATGAGTCTGAAAGACAAAATCATCGGCCGCCTCGGCTTTGGCGCTGCTCCGCTGGGCAATATGTTTCGCGACATCAGCGAAGAAGAAGCCCTGGCGACGGTCCAGGCTGCCTGGGATCAAGGGATTCGTTATTTCGACACCGCTCCGGTTTACGGCGCCGGCCTGTCCGAACAGCGTTTGGGCGTAGCACTCAAACAACACAACCGCGATGAATACACCGTCAGCACCAAGGTCGGCCGATTGATCTCCGATGAACTGGACAGCGGCGCGCGCAGCGGTCCGTTCAGCCACGGCTTGACCAACAAGATCGTCACCGATTATTCGGCCGACGCGACCATGCGTTCCATTGAAAGCAGCCTCATGCGTCTGGGCACTGACCGTCTGGACATCGTTTTCGTCCACGACGTTGCGCAGGATGCCCATGGCGATGAGTGGATCGAGCATTTCAACATCGCGCGCAAGGGCGCATTCCGAACCCTGGCCTCGCTCAAGGAGCAAGGCGTGATCAAGGCGTGGGGGCTGGGCGTGAACCGTGTTGAGCCCTGCGAACTGACCCTGGACCTGACCGAAGCCCAGCCTGACGGATTCCTGTTGGCCGGCCGTTACACCCTGCTCGATCACGATCAACCGCTGCAACGGCTGTTCGCGAAGGCCAAAGAGGCCAATGCCGAGTTCGTGGTGGGTGGTCCGTACAGTTCCGGCGTGTTAGTGGGCGGCAAGCATTTCGAGTATCAGGAAGCGTCTCAGGCGATGCTCGACAAGGTGGCGCACATCCAGGAAATCGCCCGTCAATATCAGGTCGATATTAAGTCGGCTGCTCTGCAATTCGTCTTGGCCAACCCCCTGGTGGCTGCGGTGATTCCGGGCGCCAGTCGTCCTTCGCGGATCATTGAAGATGTGCAAGCGCTGAATGCGTCGGTGCCGGACGGGTTCTGGCAGGCCATGCGTGATCAAGGCTTCATCGCGGCGCAGGCGCCATTGCCGTTCAAGGATTGATGCCACACCGCGGATTTCTGTAGGAGCCAAGTTGTTGGCGAGGCGTCCGTCACGTGAACCTGATGCACCGCCTCGCGAACAAGTTCGCTCCTACAGGCGATCGGGGCAATTGAGGCATTTGTAGGAGCGCGCTTGCCCGCCATGGCGGTGTCTCAGTCAACGAATGTGTGCCTGACCCAAGTCATCGCGAGCAAGCTCCCTCCCACAGGCGATCGGCGCAATTGAGGCATTTGTAGGAGCGCGCTTGCCCGCGATGGCAGTGTTTCAGGCAACGAATATGTGCCTAACCCAATTCGTCGCGAGCAAGCTCCCTCCCACAGGCGATCGGCGCAATTGAGGCATTTGTAGGAGCGCGCTTGCCCGCGATGGCAGTGTCTCAGGCAACGAATATGTGTCTGGCCCAACTCATCGCGAGCAAGCTCTCTCCCCCAGCAATAGAACACAGCGCGCGCCCCCCGATGTTCAGCGTCAGACCCGTCGTATGTGAAAACCCTTTTCACATGCCCTTCACTCGCCATTCACGATCCCCCTCCTAAGCTTGCGCCCTGATCTACGCCGCCTGTGGCGTTAATTACGATTCCAGACAGCCGTGTCATGGGTCGATTCGCCGCACCCCCTCCACAACTGGACCTGAACCCCCATGGGCCCGACGCTGATACACCGCTCAACCAGACTTCCTGCGTTATTCAACGCCATGGCTGCGTACCGATACGCGCTGCTGATGGCCTGCCTTCTGGCGATGACGCTTGCAGGTGTCACGTACACGTTACGAAAGCCTGCGCCGCCTGTGGACCTTGCGCAGGGCAACCATTTGAAGAGTTCGGGGTTTTATGCGGGTTGGCAACGAGGGGACCTGGTGGTGGTCATGCGCCATGTCGAGCGCTGTGATCATTCGACCAACCCCTGCCTGGCTCAGGCCGACGGCATCACCCGCAAAGGCAGCGACGTGGCGACCGCGCTGGGCGCATCGATACGCGGGATGGATCTGAGCAACATCGATCTCTACAACAGCCCGCTGCGCCGCACCGAACAGACTGCGCAGGCGATCTTCAACCGCACTACTCCCGCCCAGGACTGGCTGATCAATTGCCGAAAAACCATGCTCGATGACGTCCTCAAGCACAAACTCGATCATCGCAATCTGATTCTGGTGACCCACAGCGAGTGCATCGCGCAGCTGGAGAAATCACTGAATGTCGCCAGCCCCGACTCGCTGGATTACGGCGCGTCACTGATTGTGTCCGTCAACCCCAAGGACCAATCGGCCCAGGTGCTCGGCATCGTCAATGCGCGAAGCTGGAGCAAAGTGGTCGCTGCCCGTCCGTAACGCCGCTCGCATATCACCTCAAGCCAAACCCTGCACGGGAACAGAAACGTGAATGACACCCGCAATCGCTTTTACCTGATCAACCTCGGGGTACCGCTGTTAATCGCTTTGGGCCTGTTCCTGACGTTTGATCTGACCCGCCTGGACATACTGATCAGCGATGCGCTTTACAACAGCACAACCCATGAGTTCGTGTTGGGGCATAACAAAATCTTTGAAAACATCACCCATCGCTGGGCGCGGATCATCCCCAACTGGACCGGGGAAGCGGCGATCATTGGCGCATTGCTGTCGTTTATCTGGCCGCTGATTCGGGCAGACAAACATGGCGGATTGATCGCCTGGCTGGAGCGGATTCGCGTCGCGCCGATACTGAAATTCGCTGCGCACCATCGTCGTGACTTGCTGTTTGTCGTGGTGGCCTTTGCGATCAACACGGGGTTCATCCACTACTTCAAGAGCCACACCAGTGTGTTCTGCCCGGTGGAAACCACGCTCTACGGCGGCGTGGAAGCGAAGACAGAATGGTTTGAAAACTTCACGCTCCTGCACGAAGCCGGTAAAGGTCGTTGCTGGCCGGGTGGCCATGCCTCGGGGGGCTTCACGATGATGGTGCTGTACTTCGTCGCGTTGCGTTACCGCTGGCGACACGCCAGAAAACTGCTGGCCTTCACGGTGATGCTGGGCGTGATCTTCGGCACTACTCGCATATTCCAGGGCTGGCACTTCATGTCTCATACGCCGTGGGCGGGGGTCATCGTCTGGCTGTCGTCGTTCGGTACCGCAATGGCGTTCTATGGTCGTGCGAGACTGGACCCTTATTACGCGGCAGCACCCAAGGCCGCCGCTGTTCCGGCCGCCGGGTAGGTGACTGAGGCGCGGATCGGCTTCAAACCGATCCGCACGCCGGCTCGAGCCTGACGTTAAAACAGCATCCGGCTGGCTCCCGGCTGGTGAGCGTCACGCTCCACTGCTGATTCGCGCAGATACGCTGCACCAGCGACAACCCAAGTCCCAGCCCTTCCCCGCGCTGCTCATCGCCCCTGACAAACGGCTGGAACATGGCCTCGCGCTTCTCTTCCGGAATGCCGATCCCGCTGTCTTCAACGGTAAAACCTTCGGCGGTCAGCGTCAGTCGAATGAACCCCTCGTCCGTGTAATGCCAGGCGTTGCGCAGCAAATTGCCCATCACCGAGCGCAGCAGCGTGCCGTTGTACAAATGATCGGAATGCTGGCCCGCCATGTACTCGAACCTGAGGCCTTTCTCCTTGATGGGCTCCTGCCACAGATCGATCAACTCCTGGGCAACCTGCTGCACTGTCGCCTGACGGCCTTCCTGGGAATGCCGACCCTCGGTGCGCGCCAGTAGCAGGAACGTCTCGACCAACTGTTTCATGCCAAGCGTAGCGTTGTTGATGCGGATCACTTGCTGGCGAGAGCGTTCGTCCAGCCCCGGATACTCCAGCAACAACTCACACGATGAGGCCAGGACCATCAACGGCGTGCGCAGCTCGTGACTGACATCACTGGTGAACAGTTTTTCGCGCCCCAGGGTTCCGCGCAGCCGACCCAAGGTTTCGTCAAAAGACACTGCCAGCGCCCCGACCTCATCTTTGGCGTAATCGTTGGCCAGGGTCGGCGCCATTTCCAGGAGTTGATCGCGGTGGCGTACCTGTCCAGCCAGCCGCGAAACCGGCGCCATGACCCGGGACGCCAGCAGACGTCCCAGCAGCACCGCCAGCAACACGCTCAGGACGAACCCGATCAGCACGATGCCGAACAGAATCCGCTCACGCTTCTCGAACTTGCGCTGGTCGCGCAGCAGCACGTAGCGGCGGTCGCCGATGGTTTGCACGAACGCGTAATAGGCTTTCTTGCCGCGGGAGAACTCCTGGAAGCCGGGGGTCAGGCCGTTGAGATCGTCGGTCATCGCAAGGTCATCGCGCCCGTCCTGGGCATAAAAAAGCTCATCCTTTTCAGGGCGATGGCGCCAGTCGCTCATGTTGTCCATCACCAGCAAACGGTGCAGGTTGCCGCCTAGGCTGATGGTGGCGAGCTTCTTTTCGACCACATGCACCGTGGCGATGATGCCGACGGCGAATACCCCCGCGACCACGGTACTCATGAGCGCGAAAACAATAACGATGCGTTGCTTCAAGCTGTGTTTGATGTCCATGGATTTCCGTGCAAAAGCCAATACGTCTCGACGATCACAATGCACCCTGAGGGCTACCCGTGATGGTCACGGGCAGGCAGGTGTCGGTCGCGAAGGCGGATTATCCGGGCTCGCATGTCATGGTTTTGTCAAAAAACTGCGTGTTTGGTGTTACCGGGCACGAACTTTGAGAGCGCGGATATCGGGCCGCAGCATCAACATCAGCGCTGCGCAACCGGACATCAGTACGCAAGTGACGATGAACACCACCGGCATGCCGTAATGCCCGCCCAGATAACCGCCCGTCAACGGCCCCAGCACCTGACCGAGGTACTGGCTCGACGTGGAGTAGCCGAGCATGCGTCCGGCGACGCTATCGGGCACGGCATGGCGGATGATCGCGGCAATGCAGGGCAGCAGCCCACCCAAGGCAATGCCCATCACAAAGCGCAGGCCGACCAACTGCCACGCATTGCTCACGAACGCCTGAGGGATCAAGGTCACGGCGGCCGCCGCCAGACAGAACATGACGACCCTCCAGTGCCCGATTCGGTCCGCCAGTTTACCGACGCGTGAGGCTGAAAGGATGCTCGCCAATGCCGTGGCCGACATCACCAATCCGGCCATGAGCGTGACGTTCTCGGTGTGCAGTTGAGTGAGGTAAACGGTGATGATCGGCTCGATAGACATGATCGAGAACATCACCAGGCATGCCACCACCAGCATGGTGATCACCGGCGCCTTGTCGCTGATGACCTGCCATGGGCGAATGACCGCAGGATGTTTTTCACCGGTGGCGCGTTTCGCCCTTGGCGCTTCTTTCATCAGAAACAGCGTGGCAAGGAAGGTAACGAAAATAACGCCACCGGCGAGGAAGAACGTATTGCGGATGCCGATCAGCGGCGGCAGAAACCCGCCAATCAACGGCCCTGCGAGGTTGCCCGCCATGATCCCTGAGGACAGCATGCCAAGCGCCCATCCAGTGCGGTCCTTGGGGGTTTGCGTCGCCACCAGAATGGTCGCACCCGACGCATAGCCGCCGAGCAGGCCTGCCAGCAGGCGCAATCCCACCAGTTGCCAGATGTTTTCGGCAAGACCAATCAACGACATCGCAATGGCCATGCCAAGGCTGGCGCGGATCAGCATCAGTTTGCGCCCGTACCGATCGCCCAGCCGGCCCCATAACGGCGCGGTCAGAGCGGCGGAAAAAAACGTCGCGCCAAACGCCACGCCGGACCACTGCACGATGGCCGCCTGATCGCTGACGCCTAGATGCTCTACGTACAGCGGCAGGAACGGCAATAACAGGGTCATGGCTACGATCGTGGTGAACGCGCCAAAAACGCAGACCACCAGATTGCGCTTCCAGTGCAGTTCGGTAATGGCTTGAGCGGAAGAGGACATTTGTGGTCCACGGGAATGAGTAGAGCCCTCACGGTAGTGGTTCGGTCTGGATAAATAAAATTCATGTTTTTTATGCGCTGGATTCCACACAGGAATGCAAGCCTGGCATCCTCTGTAGGAGCCAACTTGTTGGCGAGGCAGGACATTCAGCGGCTATCTGGCGCCTGGTGAAAAGTCTTCGCGAACAGGTTCGCTCCCACAGGTTTTGTGCCCACAGTAAACATGCCCTTCTCCGCCGCCGACATTTGCCGCAGACTCGTCATCTGTTCCTCTGCACATCGGACGCCCTGTGGATCGTATTCAGGAAATGACCATTTTCGTGGCAGTGGCCGAGCACGCGAGTTTTGCGGCGGTGGCCCGGCATTTTGTGGTGTCCACTGCCACCGTCACCCGCGCTGTCGCCCAGCTTGAGCAACGGCTGGGTACGCTGCTAGTGGTGCGCACCACCCGGCAATTGCGCCTGACCGAATCGGGCCTGCGCTTTGCCGCTGATTGCCGGCGTTTACTGGCTGATTTGAACGATGCAGAGAGTTCCGCCGCCGGGATTCACGCCAGCCCTCGTGGGCTGCTGACGATCACTGCGCCTCAGGTGTTCGGCGATTTGCATGTGACACCGGTGCTGGCGCAATACCTGTCCCTGCACCCGGATGTGGAGATTCGCGGGCTGCTGACGGACCGCGTTGCACCGTTGCTCGACGAAGGTATCGATGTAGCCATCCGTATCGGCCACCTGCCGGATTCCTCGCTGACCGCGATCCACGTCGGCAGCGTGCGGCGAATGGTGTGTGCCTCCCCTGAGTACCTGGCTAAACACGGTAGCCCGCAACACCCCCACGAGCTGATCGACCGCAGCACCATCAGCGCAATGATGGCCGAGCGCAGTAGCGACTGGACCTTCAACATCGAGGGCCGACGTCAGTCAGTGAACGTCCAGTCGCGCCTGTCGCTGACCTCTTTCACCGCCGCAATCCACGCCACCCTGGACGGCTGGGGACTGACCCAAGTGCCGTCGTATCAAATTCGCGCGCACCTCAACGCCGGTCGCTTGCGCGTAGTGCTGGAAGATTTTGAGCTGCCGACGTTGCCGGTGCATGTGGTGTATGCCCAAGGTCGCAAAGGCTCGTCGAAAGTGCGCTCGTTCGTGGATTTTTGCGTGACGCAGTTGCGCGCTGACCTTGACGCGAGCATTACAAAAACTGAAACGGTGGGTTGACGCTTCTGGTGGTTCTCTGCAAGCGGCGCAATCAACACAATGGCGCCACACTTGCCAGCCCCATCGCTTAACGGAGCCCTCCTGATGACCCGCCAGCCAATCAAATTCTACCGCGCCCCACTGTCCGGCCACTGCCATCGCGTCCAGCTGATGATGAGTGTTCTGGGGCTTGAATACGAAATCATCGAAGTCGATCTGGCTGCTGGTGAGCATAAGAGAGCGCCATTTCTGGCGATGAATGCCTTCAGCCAGGTTCCGGTGATCGACGACAACGGTCTGGTGCTTGCCGATTCCAATGCGATTCTCATCTATCTCATCAAGCAATATGACGGCGCGCAGTGGTTACCGGACGACGCAATAGGTGCTGCGCAGGTGCAACGCTGGTTGTCTGCGGCGGCTGGGCCGGTGGCGTATGGGCTGTGTCGTGCGCGTCTGGTGACGGTATTCGGCGCCCCTTACAACCCGCAGGAGGTCATTGCCCACGGCCATCAATTTCTTAAGGTGATCGAGCATGAACTGAGCCAGCGTCAATGGCTGGCTGGGGAAGCGGCGACCGTCGCCGACATCGCCAACTACGCCTACGTAGCGCACGCGCCGGAAGGTAACGTCTCGCTGGATGCCTACCCCAACGTCCGAGCCTGGCTCGAACGCGGGGAAGGCCTCAGCGGTTTCGTGCCGATGGGCAAGTCAGTGGCGGGATTGGTGACGGCCTGAGGCGCTGACAGGTGTCCACCCCACATTCCCGGCCAAACAAAAAACCCGTGGGAGCGAACCTGTTCGCGAAGAGGCCGGTGAATCCAGCGCATTTATGCCGCCTGGTACATCGCCTTCGCGAACAAGTTCGCTCCTACAGGGTGATGCGTCTCCAGAAAGATGCAGTAGCAAGAAACCGCTCACCGCTTGTGGCTTAAAGCCGCCCCCTCATTTATCCAGCGCATGCTGCGCCGCTTGTTCGATCAGCGCAGCGACTTCTTTGGGGTGGGATTCGTAGACGGCGTGGCTCGCGCCAGCCACTTCGATGGTGTGGCTGTTGGCGCGTTTGGCGTACATGCGTTCAAGGTCCGGATTGATGATGCGGTCCGCCTGGGCGACGGCGTACCAGCTCGGCTTGGTTTTCCACGCAGCAACGGTGGCCGGAGTCGTGAACACGGAGGCTGCGGTCAGCGACTGGCTGTTGGCTTCGAATTCGGCCTGGGCCTTGGGTAAATCGGCGGCAAAGTCAGCCGGGTAGAATGCGGGATCGAGATACAGGAAACCGTCGTCGGTTTTCTTCACCGCTTTGGTGGCGTTGGGGTACAGCTTGCCATTGGCCGCTTCGGTTTCCCCGACATCCAGCGCGTGGGCGGCGATGTAGACCAGGCCAGCCACATGGGCATCTTCGCCGGCATTGGAGATCACCGCGCCGCCATAACTGTGCCCCACCAGAATCGTCTGACCGTCCTGCATCGCCAGGATGCGTTTGACAGCGGTCACATCGTCGTTGAACGAGGTCAGCGGGTGGGAGGCGACGGAGACGTGATAGCCGTCTTTCACCAGAGTGTCGTAAACCGGTTTCCAGCCTGCGCTGTTCACGAAAGCCCCGTGTACCAGCACGATATTGTGGACCGGCGCGGGGGCAGCATGGGCACTGCCGATGGCGGCCACTGCAAGAGCAACCGCAGCAAAGAGTGAGCGGACGTTTAGTGTTTTCATGGTTCAAACCTCGGTTTGGAGTTGGGCTGGACAAACAAGCTGTCCAATCAGTCATCCCAAGCCAGACGCGCGCCGCGCA
Organism: Pseudomonas corni; assembly: GCF_057128765.1. Lineage (NCBI taxonomy): Bacteria > Pseudomonadati > Pseudomonadota > Gammaproteobacteria > Pseudomonadales > Pseudomonadaceae > Pseudomonas > Pseudomonas corni. The sequence goes on along the minus strand of NZ_JBSKHW010000009.1, from coordinate 208,398 downwards.
GGTTTATTCCGTCCCAGTCAAAAAGAGTTTTGAGGCGCCCATCAAAGCATCACTGAACATGATGTCCTGTATTGACGCTCAGCATTTCTGCCCCGCGCGCCAGCTGCATAACATGACAGCCATCAGCAGCCCTCTCGACGGTTGCTCATTTCTTCCACGCGCGTCTGGAGCCTGTCATGAAAGCTATCGTCTTTGCCGCATTGTCCCTGTTCAGCGTCATGGCTGCGGCCGCCGATACCCTCCCTTCGACTGCGCCCCAAACCAGCGTGCAGTCTGAACAATATGACTACAGCGAGGACCTGGACATCGCCAAAGTCGTGCGCCTGAGCAGTGAAGCCAATGTAGCGAGCACCTGTGGGCCGGTCGTGGCACACATGGTTTACGTCGACAGCAAGGGCGTGACGCACAACCTGCAATACACCCGCCTGGGTGACGGTTGCCAGAACGGTTGAACGTTGGCGGGACTTTCACATTCAGCTTGATCAGGGTCGCCTTATTGCCTTTCGGGGTGGCGGCGAACGGCGCAGCGGTGCATGCTCCGATAGCCGCGATCATCAAGTGATCAATGACCACGGCCTCGCAGCACGATCGCCCGGCAATCGTTGACCGGGCCATGTCCCTGCCGCGTTTCCATCAATTGACTGAAGGAAGTCCCGAGTGAACCAAACCTCTCACCAAGTGAAAGTCGCCGAGCTAATCGTCGACGCCATGCGTCAGGGTCAGAAGATCACCGAGATCCGCCCCGAATACGTGCCTGCCGATGCAGCCGGTGCTTACGCGTTACAACAGCAGATCCTGCAACTGCGTGACACGCCGATTGGCGGATGGAAAGTCGGCTCTAAATCCCCGACCGGACCGATTCAGGGTTCGTTGTTGCCAGACGATGGTTTGTTCGCCAGCGGCAGTCAGCTGGAGTACGTCGAATACCCATCACCGATTCTGGAACTGGAAATCGCCTTTCGCCTGAGCCGCGACTTCGCCCCGCGCGAGCAGCCTTATACCGACGAAGAAGTGCTGAGCAGCATCGGTTCCATGGGCACCACTATCGAAGTGGTGTCCAGCCGCTTCAGTGCCTGGCCGAAGATCGAACCACTGCTGGCTCTGGGTGATCTGCTTAACCACGGCGCGTTGATCGTCGGTGATTTCATCGATTACGACGCAGATTTCCCCTTCGTCGAACCAGCATTGACCTTCACCTATGCCGACGAAGACATCGTGCCCGGCGACGGCGCAAACCCGGCGGGCGATCCACGGCGATTGTTGCCGTGGCTGGTCAATCACTACACCTCACAGGGCAAGACCCTGACTCCGGAAATCATCATCACCACCGGTTCCTACACCGGCATGTACCTGACCAAAGGCCCGGGCCTGGCGCTTGGTGAGATTCGCGGACTGCCGCCGATTTCATTCGAATTCGTTTGAGCGCTGACCTCTACATGACGACTGGACCCCTGTAGGAGCGCGCTTGCCCGCGAATGGCGGAGTGTCAGCGACGAAAATCATGGCTGACCCACCGCAATTCGCGGGCAAGCGCGCTCCTACAACGTTCGGCGTCAGATCTGCAGCTAAACGCATACCCGTGCAGGAGCCGCCGAAGGCTGCAAAGATTGTGTCGACCCACGGACTGTGTCAGGTCCAATACCCCGGCCGGTTGTAGACCTCTTTCAAAAACGCGATGAAGAACCGCACTTTCGCCGGCAAATAATGCTGCTGCGGGTATACCGCCTGGATGTCGTAACTGGGCAGCGCGAAATCGTCCAGAACAGTCACCAACGCGCCGTTTTGCACTTCGCTTTGAATCTCCCACCATGACCGCCAGCTCAGGCCCAGACCGCGTTTGGCCCAATCGAATAACAGCTCGCCGTCGTTGCAGTACAAATTGCCGCCAACCTTGATCGCCACCTGTTTGCCGTCGCGCTGAAAGGTCCAGCCCCGGTGCTGTCCGCCCTGCAAGTTGAACGACAGGCAATTGTGCTCGGCCAGATCTTCCAGGGTCATCGGAAAGCCGTGCTCGGCAAAGTAAGACGGCGCCCCACAGACCACGCGCTTGTTGGCGTACAGCTTGATCGCCACATAATTGGGGTCGAGCACTTCGCCAATGCGGATGCTCATGTCGTAGCCCTCCTGCACCAGATCGACCACGTTATCGGTCAGGTTGAACGACAGCTGCAAATCCGGAAACCGTGCCTGAAATTCCGGTGCATGGGGCGCGACGTGATGCCGCCCGAAACCCGCCGGCGCTGAAATCACCAAGTGCCCGCGCACGCTGCTTTCATTCTCACTGATGCTGGCGTCCAGCTCCTCGAACGAGTGCAACACGGCCCGCGCGTTCTCAAGGTACGACTCGCCCAGATCGGTCAATGTCAGGCCTCGGGTGGAGCGGTGAATCAGCTTCACGCCTAGCCGCTCTTCCAGCGCGCTCAGACGCCGACCCATGATCACCGGCGTCACGCCTTCGACCAACGCGGCAGCGGCAAAACTGCCACGGGTCGCCACCAGCACATAACTGCGCAGCTCTGTGTAGCGGTCCATTCGATACTCCTGATACCGATAGAAAGGATAAAAACTGCTATTCACTTGAGATAGCTTTCGATTCAGTCTGCTGACATACAAAAAATAACGAATCAGGAGACTACCAAATGACCCTCATGAGAGCCATCGAAGCTGCCGTTCTGGTGATGCGCCGCGAAGGGGTCGATACCGCTTTCGGTATCCCCGGCGCTGCCATCAACCCTCTTTATGCTGCGTTTAAGAAGCTGGGCGGCGTCGATCACGTACTGGCGCGCCACGTTGAGGGCGCATCCCACATGGCCGAGGGTTATACCCGCGCCGTGGCTGGCAACATCGGCGTGTGCATCGGCACTTCGGGCCCTGCCGGGACGGACATGATCACCGGACTGTACTCGGCGTCGGCTGATTCGATCCCGATCCTGTGCATCACCGGGCAAGCGCCCCGTGCGCGGATGCACAAAGAAGATTTCCAGGCGGTGGACATCGCCGCCATCGCGGCGCCAGTTGCCAAATGGGCAACGACGGTTATGGAACCGGGCCAGGTGCCGTACGTGTTCCAGAAGGCCTTCCAATTGATGCGCAGTGGCCGCCCCGGCCCGGTATTGATCGATCTGCCGTTCGACGTGCAGATGGCCGAAATCGAATTCGACATCGATGCCTACGAGCCGCTGCCAGTGGTCAAGCCGCAAGCCAGCCGTAACCAGATCGAAAAAGCCCTGGCGATGCTCAACGCCGCCGAGCGCCCGCTGATTGTTTCAGGCGGCGGCGTGATCAATGCCGATGCTTCTGACGCGCTGGTGGAGTTCGCCGAGCTGACTGGCATTCCGGTGATCCCGACGCTCATGGGCTGGGGCACAATCCCTGACGATCACCCGCAAATGGCCGGCATGGTCGGTTTGCAGACGTCCCATCGCTACGGCAACGCGACGATGCTGGAATCGGACATGGTGCTGGGCATCGGCAACCGCTGGGCCAACCGTCATACCGGGACCGTTTCGGTGTACAGCGAAGGCCGCAAATTCATCCATATCGATATCGAGCCCACGCAGATCGGTCGCGTGCTGATGCCGGATCTGGGCATTGTTTCGGACGCGGGAGCAGCGCTGAACATGCTGCTGGAAGTCGCTCGCGAATGGCACACCGCAGGCAAGCTCAAAGACCGTAGCGCCTGGCTCAACAGCTGTCAGGAACGCAAGCGCACGATGCAGCGCAAGACCCATTTCGAGAACATTCCGGTCAAGCCGCAGCGCGTGTACGAAGAGATGAATCAGTACTTCGGCAAGGACACCTGCTACATCAGCACCATCGGTCTGTCGCAGATCGCTGGCGCGCAATTTCTGCACGTCTACAAGCCGCGGCACTGGATAAACTGCGGTCAGGCCGGGCCATTGGGCTGGACCATTCCGGCAGCGCTGGGCGTTGCGAAAGCTGACCCGAGCCGCAAGGTGGTGGCGCTGTCCGGCGACTATGACTTCCAGTTCATGATCGAAGAATTGGCCGTTGGCGCGCAATTCAAGCTGCCGTACATCCACGTGGTGGTGAACAACTCGTATCTGGGGTTGATCCGCCAGGCGCAGCGCAACTTCGACATCGATTTCTGCGTGCAGCTGGGCTTCGACAACATCAATTCGCCCGAGCTGGAAGGCTATGGCGTGGACCATATCGCGGTCGCCGAAGGCCTGGGTTGCAAGGCGATTCGCGTGACTGATCCTGCGCACATTCAGGCTGCGTTCGCCGAAGCCACCAGCCTGATGCAACAGCACCGGGTGCCGGTGGTGGTCGAGATCATTCTTGAGCGCGTGACGAATATCGCCATGGGCACCGAGATCAACGCCATCAACGAATTCGAGGCGCTGGCCGAAACCCGCGCTGACGCCCCTACTGCTCTCAGCCTGATGAACTGACTGAAACGTTCAAGGAGTCCGCCATGCCACGTTTATGCGCCAACCTGTCGATGCTGTTCACTGAACTGGATTTTCTGCAGCGCTTTGAAGCGGCGTCCAATGCAGGCTTCAGCGGTGTTGAGTATCTGTTTCCCTACGACTTCAGCTCGGCGCAGATCAAGGCCGAACTTGAGGCAAACGGGCTGACTCAGGTGCTGTTCAATCTGCCTGCCGGTGACTGGGGCAAAGGCGAGCGCGGGATCGCTTGCCATCCTGATCGCGTGGAGGAGTTTCGCGGCGGCGTCGATCTGGCCATCGCCTACGCCAAGGTGCTGGGCAACACGCAGATCAATTGCCTGGCGGGGATTCGTCCTCAGGGCGTCGATGAGGCGGTGATCGAGAAAACTTTCGTCGATAACCTGAAATACGCCGCTGAGAAGCTGGAAGCAGAAGGCATCGATCTGGTGATGGAGATGATCAATACCCTCGACATCCCTGGCTTTTACCTGACCACGACCCAGCAGGCACTGGCCATTCGCGAGAAAGTCGGCAGCCGCAATCTGTCGCTGCAATACGACATCTACCACATGCAAATCATGGAGGGCGACCTGGCCCGGACCATGGAAAAACATTTGCCGGCGATTCGTCATGTGCAGTTGGCGGACAACCCTGGGCGGCATGAGCCGGGGACCGGGGAGATCAATTACTCGTTCCTGTTCGGGCATTTGGATCGGTTGGGTTACCAGGGCTGGATCGGCTGCGAATACAAACCTCTGACGACGACCGAGGCAGGGCTGGGGTGGCTGAAGAGCCACAATTTAATCTGAAGGGGTAGCTGTTGTAGGAGCGCGCTTGCCCGCGATTGCGTTGGGTCAATGAATGCATCAGTGGCAGAACAAACGCTTTCGCGGGCAAGCGCGCTCCTACAGGGTTTAGCAGGCACACCACCGATTCTGTAGGAGCCAACTTGTTGGCGAGCGCTTTACGCGGAGTGTCAGGCACACCGCCTCGCGAATGAATTCGCTCCTACAGGGTTTAGCAGGCACACCATCGATTCTGTAGGAGCCAACTTGTTGGCGAGCGCTTTACGCGGTGTGTCAGGCACACCGCCTCGCGAATGAATTCGCTCCTACAGGGTTTTGCAGGCACACCACCGATCTGTAGCAGCCAACTTGTTGGCGAGCGCTTTACGCGGCATGTCAGGCACACCGCCTCGCGAATGAATTCGCTCCTACAGGGATTAGCAGGCATACCACCGATTCTGTAGGAGCCAACTTGTTGGCGAGCGCTTTACGCGGCATGTCAGGCACAACGCCTCGCGAATGAATTCGCTCCTACAGGGATTAGCAGGCACACCACCGATTCTGTAGGAGCCAACTTGTTGGCGAGCGCTTTACGCGGAGTGTCAGGTACACCGCCTCGCGAATGAATTCGCTCCTACAGGGATTTTTCCAGCCAACCGTAATATTGGGCATCGCCAGGCAATCAATTTCCAATAACAAAGGACATCTCTCATGGCTAACATCGGATTCATCGGCACCGGCATCATGGGTCAACCCATGGCGGAAAACCTGCAGAAAGCGGGTCATCAATTGTTCCTGTCCAACCACTTCGCTGCCCCGCCCGCCTCCCTGATCGATGGCGGCGCGACGGTGTTGAGCAATCCCAAGGAAGTCGCGCAGGAAGCCGAATTCATCTTCGTCATGCTGCCCGACACCCCTCAGGTGGACGAAGTGCTGTTCGGCGAAAACGGCATCAGCCAGGGCACCGGGGCAGGCAAGGTGGTGATCGACATGAGTTCGATCTCACCCTCCGCGACCAAAGTGTTCGCTCAGAAAATCAGCGCTACCGGCGCGCAATATCTGGATGCGCCAGTATCAGGCGGCGAAGTCGGCGCTAAAGCTGCAACATTGAGCATCATGGCGGGCGGCAATCAAGGCACCTTCGACCGCGCGTTGCCGTTGTTCCAGCTGATGGGCAAGAACATCACCCTGGTCGGCGGCAATGGCGATGGCCAGACCGCTAAAGTCGCTAATCAGATCATCGTTGCCCTGAATATTCAGGCGGTGGCCGAAGCGCTGCTGTTCGCTTCAAAGAACGGCGCAGACCCAGCGAAAGTCCGGGAAGCGCTGATGGGCGGATTTGCTTCGTCGAAGATTCTGGAAGTCCACGGCGAGCGCATGATCAAGGGTACCTTCAACCCGGGTTTCCGCATTTCGTTGCATCAAAAGGACCTGAACCTTGCCCTGCAAGGCGCCAAGGAACTCAACCTGAACCTGCCTAACACCGCCAACGCCCAGCAAGTGTTCAGCACCTGCGCGGCACTGGGTGGTAGCGACTGGGATCACTCCGGGTTAATCAAAGGCCTTGAGCATATGGCGAACTTCTCGATTCGGGGGGATCACAAGCCGGATTAATGTGTGTCTGCCGCCATTTCTTTCTAGCTGACGAAAGCCGCCCATTGTAGGAGCGCGCTTGCCCGCGATATCGGTATGTCAGGTTAATCGATGGTGGTTGGACGAATGCATTCGCGGGCAAGCGCGCTCCTACAGTGAACGTTCGAACCAAAACGCCCCCGCAAGACACTTGCGGGGGCGTTTTTTTTTTGCATCGGTTGCGGTGGGATTTACTCCTCGATCGCACCCGGTACCGGCTTGAGGATCAACACCGCAAGTGGCGGCAGGTTCAGCAGCAGCGACACCGGCTGGCCGTGGGCCTTGATGTCATCGGTGCTCACTCCGCCGCCGTTGCCGACGTTGGAACCTGCGTAGGTGCCGGCGTCGCTGTTGAGCAACTCGGTCCACTTGCCGCTGAACGGCACGCCAATGCGATAGCCCTCGCGCGGCACAGGCGTCAGGTTAGCCACCACCAGCACCGGCTCGCCGTCCTTGCTCCAGCGCAAGTAGGCATAAACGCTGTTGGTCGAGTCATCGCCGATCACCCACTGGAAACCCTGGGGCTGACAGTCCTGATCGTGCAGCGCTTTTTCCGAGCGGTACAGCCGGTTCAAATCGCCTACCAGCGTGTGCACGCCCTTGTGATCGGCGTATTGCAGGAAATGCCAGTCCAGTTCGGTGTCGTGGTTCCACTCGCGCCACTGGCCGAACTCACAGCCCATGAACAACAGCTTCTTGCCCGGATGCGTCCACATGAACGCCAGATAGGCGCGCAGGTTGGCAAACTTCTGCCAGCGATCGCCCGGCATCTTGTCGATCAGCGAGTGCTTGCCGTGCACCACTTCATCGTGAGAGATCGGCAGGATGAAGCGCTCGGACCACGCATACACCAGACCGAAACTCAGCTCGTTATGGTGATGCGGACGGTGAATCGGGTCCTGCTCCATGAAGTGCAGGGTGTCGTGCATCCAACCCATGTTCCATTTGTAGTTGAAGCCGAGCCCGCCCTGCTGAGTCGATTGCGACACACCCGGCCAGGACGTCGATTCCTCGGCGATGACCAGCGCGCCCGGCGCCTCGATCGCCACGACATCGTTGAGATGGCGCAGGAAATCAATGGCTTCAAGGTTTTCACGACCGCCATAACGGTTCGGTACCCACTCGCCGGCCTTGCGGGAATAGTCGCGATACAGCATCGACGCCACCGCATCCACCCGAAGACCGTCGATGTGGAAGTGCTTGAGCCAATGCAGCCCCGACGCCAGCATGAAGCCGTGGACTTCGGTACGACCCAGGTTGTAGATCAGCGTGTCCCAATCCTGATGGAAGCCTTCTTGCGGGTTGCCATATTCGTACAGCGCGGTGCCATCGAATTGCGCCAGACCATGGGTGTCAGTCGGGAAGTGAGCCGGTACCCAGTCAAGAATCACGCCGATGTCGTTCTGGTGACAGGCGTTGACGAAGGCCGCGAAATCTTCCGGCGAACCGTAGCGGGCTGTCGGCGCGAACTGCGACAACAGTTGATAGCCCCAAGAGCCACCAAACGGGTGTTCCATGATCGGCATCAATTCGATGTGGGTGAAGCCCAGATCCTTGATATACGGGATCAGCTTGTCAGCCAGTTCGTGCCAGTTGTACGGACGATCCGGCTCATCCTCTTCGCCGTGGTGCCACTGCCACGAACCGGCATGCAGTTCGTAGATCGACAATGGCGCATCAAGCCCGTGCTTCTGCCCGCGGGCCTGCATCCAGTCGTTGTCCTGCCAGTCGAAACGCAATGGCGCTGCAATTTTGGATGCAGTATCGGGCGGCAGCGTCGTCGCCAGGGCCATAGGGTCGGCCTTGAGCGGCAAGATCCCATGCTGGCCAAGAATTTCGTATTTGTAAGACTCACCCGGCGTCAGACGGGGAACGAATATCTCCCACACTCCGGACGGATGACGCTGCCGCATCGGATGACGACGGCCATCCCAGCTGTTGAAGTCACCGACCACCGAGACGCGGCGAGCATTGGGTGCCCAGACCGAGAAACGCACGCCGTCCACGCCATCGACGTTGACCACTTGCGCACCGAATGCGCTGCTCAGGTCGCGATGGTTGCCTTCAGCGAACAGATACAAATCCATTTCGCCCAAGAGCAGCCCGAAGCTGTAGGGATCTTCGGTGATCTGCTCACCAGTGGCCCAGCTGATCTTCAACAGATACGGCTGGCGAGTCGGGAAATGCCCGGCAAAAAAGCCGGGTTTGTCACTCATGGTCAGCTCGCCCAGGTCCTCGTGGTTGTCACGGGACAACACACGGACCGCCAAAGCGTTGGGCAGGTAGGCGCGGATGATTTGGCCGTTTTCACCGTCGCTGTGCGGGCCGAGCATGGAAAACGGATCGCGATGTTCGGCGCGGATCAACGCGTCCATGTCGACAGCATTGGGCGATATCTTATGGTTGCCTTCGCCGAATTGGTCAGACGCACTCATTTTCACTCTCCATCAGACAATGTCAGCAACCCACGCAAGCCTTGCAACGGCACGGACAACCAGGTCGGGCGGTTTTCGGCTTCATAGGCTACTTCATAAGCAGCTTTTTCCAAGGTGAACAGAGCCAGTGCTGCGCCCTCGCCCTTGGCATCTTTCCAGTCATGGGCCATGTCGACCGTGGCCTTGCGATAGCCATCGATGAACGCTTCCCGTGCCTGGGTCAAGTAGGTTTCGGCCACATGACGACGCGCCGTTGCAGCTTCCGGCGAATTGTCCGCACTCTGTGCGTTGCGTACGGCCATGGCCGCAGCGTAGTCGAAAGAACGCAGCACACCGCTGACGTCTTTGAACGGGCTGTACTTGGCTCGACGCTCTTCAAGCGGCCGTGCCGGCTCGCCCTCGAAGTCGATCAGGTATGCATCGCCTTTAACGACCAGCATTTGCCCCAGGTGCAAGTCACCATGCACCCGCATGCGCAAGCCGCCCACGGTGCGTTTGGCCAGGGTTTGCACCTGCGTCAGCAATTGTTTGCGCTTGCCCAGCAGTTCGCTGACCAGTTCCTGATCATCGGCTTCCAGGGTGTTGCGATGCTGCTCCAGCAATTGCAACGCACGTTCAACCTGAGCGCTGACGCTTTTGGCTGACGCCTGACTGTCCTTGACGCTAGTGGTTTCGGCCTTGAAGTCCGGATTGTCAGTCGCGGTGCTCAGCACCACGTGCATTTCGCCCAGACGCTGACCCAGCAGACCCGCGAAATCCTTGAGTTCCAGCAGTGCATTGGCGTGCTGTTCAACCTCCGAGCGACCACGAGTCATTTCGTCCCGCACCGCGCGTTCCAGGTTGTTTTGCGTCCATTCCCATGCATCGCCCTGATTGCTCAGGTAGCCCTGGGCGATCATCAGCAAATTGCTTTGCCCTTCAGGATCGACCCGCACCACGGCGCCCAGCAATGGCGAGATGTGTTTGTATCCGGCCTGGGTCAGAAACGCGCCCATTTCCAGCTCCGGGTGCGTACCGGCTGCGACACGGCGGATCATTTTCAACACAAGCGCCTTACCCACCACCACCGAGCTGTTGGACTGCTCGGCGGACAGGTAACGCACTTCCGATTCGCTGTTCAGACCCAGCGGTGCGAGCTGCGATGTTTGTTCGAAGCGCAGTTCGCCGTCATTGCATGGCAGAACTTTCTCATCCTGCATGCCCTGAATCACGGCCCGAATGAATGGCTCCAAAGTGAACGCGTCGGTGATCAGACCCACCTGACGGCCGCGACGTACGCGGGCCAGCGCCAATTGCTGCGGCAGCGGGCTACTGATGTCGTCTTCGGCCAGCAGACCGAACGGCAACTGGTAGCGCACCGTCTCACCGCCCGAGGTCACTTCAATTTCGCTGAGTAGCACCGGCCGTTGGGCATCGCCGAAACGGACGGCATAGGCGATGTTGACCTTGTCGATGGCAGTGCCTTTGCCCGCGAACCAGCGGCGCTTGGGCAAATAGACCGAGAGCGAGGCGTTTTCCATGGTGCCGCGCAGGGGTTCGTCGAGCAATTCTTCCAGACGGCTCTTGAGGACCATCGTCGGGAAGTCCGGCAGGCTCTGGGCCGGTTCCACATGCCAGCTGGGCATTTGATTCTCCGTTGCCAGCACGAACCAATAGAAGCCATACGGCGGCAACGTCAGCAGGTAGTTCAACTGGCCAATAGGTGGGAAGGCGCTGCCGCCCAGCATCTCGACCGGCACCGTGCCGGCATATTGCGACAGCTCAAGCTCGGCGGCCTGGGATGCGCTGGATACGTTGGCGACACACAGAATGATTTCGGTCTTGCCGTCAGGTCCGGTGTATTCACGGGTGTAGGCCAGAATGCGACGGTTGCTCGGCGAGAGCATTTTAAGGCTACCGCGACCAAAGGCTTTTTGCTGTTTACGCACCGAGAGCATGCGCCGCGTCCAGTTCAGCAGCGAATGCGGATCGCTGTTTTGGGTCTCGACGTTAACCGACAGATAGCCATACAGCGGGTCCATGATCGGTGGCAGCACCAAGCTGGCCGGGTCGGCGCGGGAGAAGCCGCCGTTGCGGTCGATCGACCACTGCATCGGCGTACGCACGCCATCGCGGTCGCCCAGATAAATGTTGTCACCCATGCCGATCTCATCACCGTAATACAGGGTCGGCGTACCTGGCATGGACAACAGCATACTGTTGAGAAGCTCTACTCGACGGCGGTCGCGCTCCAGCAGCGGTGCCAGGCGGCGGCGAATCCCGAGGTTGATCCGGGCGCGCTTGTCGGAGGCGTAGTAGTTCCACAAATAGTCGCGTTCACGGTCGGTGACCATTTCCAGCGTCAGTTCATCGTGGTTACGCAGGAAAATCGCCCATTGGCAGTTTTCCGGAATTTCCGGGGTCTGGCGCAAGATATCGGTAATCGGGAAACGGTCTTCCTGGGCCACCGCCATGTACATGCGCGGCATCAACGGGAAGTGGAACGCCATGTGGCATTCGTCGCCATCTTTGCCCTTCTTGTCACCGAAATACAGCTGCGTGTCTTCCGGCCACTGATTGGCTTCGGCCAGCAGCATGCGGTCTGGGTAGTTGGCGTCGATCTCGGCACGAATCTTCTTCAGGACATCATGGGTCTCGGGAAGGTTTTCGTTGTTGGTGCCGTCACGCTCGATCAGGTACGGAATCGCGTCCAGACGCAGACCGTCGATGCCCATGTCCAGCCAATAGCGCATGACTTCCAACACCGCTTCCATTACCTGCGGGTTATCGAAGTTCAAGTCAGGCTGGTGGGAGTAAAAACGGTGCCAGAAGTACTGACCGGCGACCGGGTCCCAGGTCCAGTTGGACTTTTCGGTATCGAGGAAGATGATCCGCGTGCCGTCGTATTTCTGATCGCTGTCGGACCACACGTAGAAGTCCCGAGCCTTGGAGCCTTTTTTCGCGGCGCGGGCTTTCTGGAACCACGGATGTTGATCCGAGGTGTGGTTGATGACCAGCTCGGTGATGACCCGCAGCCCACGTTTGTGGGCCTCGGAAATGAATTTCTTGGCATCTGCCATGGTGCCGTAATCAGTGTGCACACCACGGTAATCGGCGATGTCGTACCCGTCGTCACGGCGTGGCGACGGGTAGAACGGCAGCAGCCAGATGGTGTTGACACCCAGTTCAGCGATGTAATCGAGCTTGGCGATAAGCCCCGGGAAGTCGCCAATCCCGTCGTTGTTGGAATCGAAGTAAGACTTGACGTGTACCTGGTAAATCACGGCGTCCTTGTACCAAAGCGGATCGTCGATGAAAGCAGCATTCCGAGGCTTTTTCGCCATGGTGACATCCCTTTTAATTATTGATTGGCGACTTTAAAACGCCAGATGCCGAAGGGCTGATACGCAGGGTCGATGCGCATGAACTGAGTCTTGCCGTACCAGTTCCAGGTGTGGCCGGTCATCAAATCTTCACCGGTTGTCACTGCGTCATCGGGCAAGCCCAGTTCCCACAACGGCAATTCGAAATTCGCCTCCTGCGGGTTCACGGGATCGAGGCTGACGGCGACCAGAATGAAGTTGCTGCCGTCGGCGCTGCGCTTGCCGAAGTAAAGAATGTTGTCGTTCCACGCGTTGTAAATCTGCAGGCCCAAGTGGGTTTGCAAGGCCGGGTTCTGCCGACGGATACGGTTGAGCTGCGCGATTTCGGCAATGATGTTGCCGGGCGCGGTGTAGTCCCGAGGACGAATCTCGTATTTCTCGGAGTCCAGGTATTCCTCTTTGCCAGGTACTGGCGCCGATTCACACAACTCAAAGCCCGAATACATCCCCCACAAGCCCGAGCCCATGGTTGCCAACGCAGCGCGGATCAGAAAGCCCGGACGCCCCGACGCATGCAGAAACGGCGGGTTGATGTCCGGCGTATTGACGAAGAAGTTGGGACGGTAGCAATCGCGCCACGGCGCTTCATTGAGCTGGGTCAGGTACTCGGTCAGCTCGGCCTTGGTGTTGCGCCAGGTGAAATAGGTGTAGCTCTGTGAATAACCAACCTTGCCCAGACGCGCCATCATCGCCGGTTTGGTGAAGGCCTCGGCGAGGAACATCACGTCCGGATGCTGACTGCGAATATCGGCAATCATCCATTGCCAGAACGGCAGCGGTTTGGTGTGCGGATTGTCGACGCGGAAGATCTTCACGCCCTCTTCCACCCAGCCCAATACCACGTCGCGCAGCTCAAGCCACAGGCCAGGGATCGCATCCGGCGCATAGAAATCGACGTTGACTATGTCTTGATACTTCTTCGGCGGATTTTCCGCATAACGGATCGTGCCGTCCGGGCGCCACGAGAACCAGCCCGGATGTTCTTTCAGCCACGGGTGATCCTGGGAGCACTGAATGGCGAAATCCAGAGCGATTTCCAGACCGTGTTCGGCGGCAGCGGCTACCAGATTGCGGAAGTCTTCGCGGGTGCCAAGCTGCGGGTGAATGGCTTCGTGACCACCTTCAGCGCTGCCGATGGCGTACGGGCTGCCGACATCATCCGGGCCTGCCTGCAACGAGTTGTTGGGCCCTTTGCGATGGGCGCGGCCAATCGGGTGGATCGGCGGGAAGTACAGCACGTCGAAGCCCATGTCACGGACCATCGGCAAGCGGCTGTGCACGTCCTTAAACGTACCGTGGCGCGCTTTGTCGTCGGTGATCGAGCGTGGGAACAGTTCGTACCAGCTGGCGAACTGCGCCAATTCACGTTCGACGTCCAGCGGAAACTCGATACTGCGGCTCAAATAGGCGTGGTTGTCCGCCTGAGCCATGGTGGTGCCAGTTTCGCTATTGAGCAGCAACGTGACCTGAACATCCTGATCCGGGCTTTCGTTGAACTGCTTGAGCAGCGCTTCGATCTGCGAGCGCACCTCGCCCGAGCTGCGCTCGACGGCATGAACCAGATGCAGGCGACCCTCTTCAAGCTCCAGCTCGATCGGCACACCGGCCGCGTACTTTTTCTCCAGCTCGTAGCGATAGCTGGCGAATTGATCGATCCAGGCTTCCAGACGGAATACATAGGTGGCCACAGTGGACGGAGTGAATTCGCCGACCCAGCTGTCATTGACCAGCTCGCGCAACGGCGCGGTTTGCCATTGCTCTTCGTCGGCAGCGCGCCAGCAGACGCGGACGGCCATCTTGTCGTGACCGTCGGCGTAAACCTTGCTGGTGACTGATACCGGCTCGCCAACGATAGCCTTGGCCGCGAACTGGCCGCCGTCGATGACCGGCGTGGTGTCTTCTATGACAATTCTCGGAAGCTGCAGCGCTTGGGTGAGCGGCAGCGGCCGGGTGAGATGGGGAACATCGGTGGCCAGGGAATCCGGGCCGTATGGCTGATCAGCAGTCACATTCATCGAGCATCACTCCTCACGCCCCAGGGACGCTCCTTGTGCGAATCCATTCAATTGAATATCCATTCATATAGAAGAAAGTCGCGATCGAGGGAGCCAAGGACGTCCAACGTCGCCGCATAGGTTCCGAGCGCTTGCTGTTGGGAAAAGTTCAACGAGCTTGTGGCGGGAAAGACGCTATTCATCTTGCGCCGTCCTGAGCGTAGCCGTGCTCGGGAATTTGCCTTGAGTCATTCTATAAGGGCCGCTGTCGAAGGTCGGGAGCGTCACCCATTTTCTTCATAAGTCCCAGTCAGGAAGGTGAAGCAATGAACATCCCGATCCCCGCAGAAACCCCCGATCCGAACATCGACGACCCTGAATTGCCGGTGCCAAAACCCAGTGAGCCACCGCCCGATACCATGCCGCCGGTGATCGAACAGCCAATGGGTGATCCGCCGTCCAAGGAACCACCGGCGGTGCTGGATGATGGGTTTCCTGAGTAACTCTAGAACCGGTCGCATATTTGCTGTCCGTGGGAGCGGACCTGTCCGCGAAGGCTATCTGTCAGACGACATATTTATATCGGCTGAAATGAACTCTTCGCGGACGGGTCCGCTCCCACGGGTTCTGTGGCAATCAGATGAATCTGCGCCGCGCCAAGACTGCCATTTTGCTACGGCTCATCTACCCCGCCCTCGCGCTTGGACGGTGGATCGAACCGGTTCACGATCCATGGCATCAAGCTGAAGATTCCCAGCGCCAGAATCGTACTTAGCACTGCTGTTGCCTCCCGGCCCATTCCGGCTGCAATGCCAATCGCCGCTGTCATCCACAAGCCTGCTGCGGTGGTCAGACCTTTTACCTGATTGGCGTTGATCTCTTTGCCTTTCAGGATGGTCCCGGCACCAAGAAAACCAATCCCTGCCACGATCCCCTGCACCACCCGGCTCAGCGCAGCGTCGTCCGCGCCAGCCATGCGCGGCACCAACACGAACAACGCCGCCCCCATCGCCACCAGCATGTGCGTTCGCACCCCGGCCGCCTTGCCCTTGTGTTCTCGCTCAAACCCCAATATGCCGCCAAGCACGGCCGCGATCACCAGACGCACCGTGACGCGGGTCAATTGCGAGGGGTCGGTAATGTCGGAAAATTCTGCCTGGAGCGTGTCGACGACTTCCTGCCACCAACTGTTCATATCAGTCCCTTTTTGCACTGTCGTGGAAGATGGACAGCGAATGGCGTGCAGCGTGCGGAACGTGCCTAGCCTTCGTGCAAACCTATGGTCGGGTTGCGACGAACATCGCCAGGCCCCCGAAGTCACAACTCTATAAACAGAGAGGAGAACGGTCATGCCACTGGAATTCGACAGCACCAACCAATACTGCACCGCCGTGGTCGACGGTGTGGAACATCGCAGCGCCATAATCGATGTGGTGATTACCACCAACGACAACACGCATATGTCTGAAGCCAACATCGACGGCCAGCAAGTGCCGATCACCGAAGCCGAAGCTGATGCGTTGACGGTTTACCAGGCCAAAGACAAGCGCCATCACACGATCGGTGTGGAGCCCGGCGAAGAGTCACCGGTGATTTGAGCGGCATCCGTAGTGATAGGCGTCATGCTGCGAACTGAGGTATTAAGGCGGAGTTAAAACTCCGCTTAATACCCGCAACAGTTCATTACTGAAATTAATATAATGTGGTCTGGTATTCGTGTCAGTGATGTTTACTATCGACTGGCAGGATTTCCCCATGAGTGAGAATGCGCAGAGAATCAGTTCCAGAAGCAAACCAAACAACGATTTGCTCATTACCGAATCATTCAAACTTCTGGAGCACCAACATGAAAACTTTAGCCTTCGTAGCACTTTCACTGGTCAGCGTATTCGCCATGGCCGATGAGAATGTCAGCAGCGTTTCCAGCGCACAAGCCATGACCCAGACCCAGAAATACAACCAGCACAAAGGCCTCGACATCGCCAAAGTCATCAGCAGCTCGACTGCCCAGGACCCGCAAAATGTAGACGGTCCTGTTAAGGCACAAATGGTTTATGTCGACGGCTCCGGTGTTCGTCACAACCTTGATTACACCATCCTGGGTTATGGTCGTCAGAATGGTTGATAAGGGTCGAACTTACGGCCTGCTTATTTACCGAAACATGAAAAGCGCTGCATTAATTGCAGCGCTTTTTTTTGGTTATTTAAAAGATGTCTTTTTGTTGAATCACAACTATCGGTTCTCCACTCAGAACTGTTAGTTCATCACTGATCTGAAGCAGAAGCACAACCCGTGGGAGCGGACCTGTCCGCGAAGTGCCGGTACATCCAGCGCATCTTTATCATCAGAACCCACGCTTTCGCGAACAGGTTCGCTCCCACAATGAAATCGAGGCGCTGCTGTCATGACCGATCTGATCCGGTTTTTCTGTCTTAAAGTGACGCTGTTCCTGAATCAGATAAGCGTACATAGTCCTACGAATTTATCACCGCCGCTCCACCAGGCCAGCCAGACTCATGAAGCGTTATGAAAAGTTTGCAGAAGACATCGCAGAACTGATCCGCTCTGGCGTACTCGCCGCCGGGCAGCGGGTGCCATCAGTGCGGTACGCCAGCCAGACCCATGGCATCAGCCCATCGACGGTATTTCAGGCGTATTACCTACTGGAGCGGCGCGGCTTGATACGTGCACGCCCCCGTTCCGGTTACTTCGTCAATGATAGTTACATCGGTCAGGCAGTTGCGGCTCCGGAGCCGGTGGCGCTTGCTGCTGAGCAGGTTCGGGAAACCACGGAAGTGGACGTCAGCGAACTGGTTTTCTCGGTGCTTGATTCCATCAAAGACCCGAACACCGTACCGTTCGGCTCGGCCTTCCCCAGCCCCTTGCTGTTCCCTTTGCAACGACTGGCCCGCTCGCTCGCCAGCGCTACCCGTGAGATGGACCCACAACTGACCGTGACTGACCTGTCGCCCGGCAATCCGATGCTGCGGCGGCAAATTGCCCTGCGCTACATGGTTGGCGGCCTGATGCTGCCGATGGAAGAATTACTGATCACCAACGGCGCCCTTGAAGCGTTGAATCTGTGCCTGCAGGCCGTTACGCAACCGGGGGATCTGGTCGCGATCGAGTCCCCGGCTTTTTATGCCTGTCTTCAGGTTCTCGAACGGTTGAAACTCAAGGCCGTGGAAATCCCCGTGCATCCGCAGACCGGTATTGATCTGGAAGTGCTGGAAGAGGCGCTGAACCGTCACCCGATCAAGGCCTGCTGGAGCATGACCAATTTTCAGAACCCGACCGGGGCCAGAGTGCCAGAAGAGCGTAAGCGGGCATTGGTGGAGTTGCTGCGCGAGCATCAAGTGCCGCTGATCGAAGACGACGTCTATGGCGAACTGTATTTCGGTCAGCATGCGCCCAAGCCCGCCAAGGCATTTGATACCGACGGGCTGGTCATGCATTGCGGCTCGTTTGCTAAAAGCCTTGCGCCTGGCTATCGAATTGGTTGGGTGGCAGCGGGCCGGTTTGCGCAGAAGGTAGAACGGCTCAAGCTGATGACATCGCTTTGTGCATCGATGCCTGCGCAAGCGGCGATTGCCGATTATTTACAACACGGTGGGTACGACCGCCATCTGCGCAAACTGCGTAACGCTCTGGAAGATCAATCCCAGGCGATGCTCGGCGCCGTGGCCCGGCACTTTCCGCCACAGACCCGCGTCAGCCAGCCTTCGGGCGGCTACTTTCTATGGCTGGAACTGCCGAAACAGGTGGATTCTTTAAAGGTGTTTCACGCGGCACTGGCCCAAGGCATCAGCATCGCCCCCGGCCCGATATTTTCCCCGACCCGGCGCTTCACCCACTGCATTCGCCTGAACTACGGCAGCCCGTGGAGTGACGCTTCGGAAAAAGCCATGCAGACCCTCGGCATGATCGTGCGGTCGTTGATGGACGCGACCAATCACACCGCCTCCCTGTAGAAGCCAACTGGTTGGCGAGCCGCCGGAATTGATCCCCCCGGACACCGCCTCGCGAACAAGTTCGCTCCTACAGAGTGGCGCCTCATCTGTAGGAGCGCGCTTGCCCGCGATTGAGGTGGGTCAGTTGCTGCATCAATAACAGGAACAATGCTTTCGCGGGCAAGCGCGCTCCTACAGTAATCCGGTCCAGTGCGCAGGGATCGCGTTGTCGCGGCTCTCAGCGACCACCGCCCAGGTCGATGAAAGTCCCGGTCGAGTACGACGCTTTATCCGACAACAACCACAAAATCGCTTCCGCCACTTCGTCCGCCAGGCCGCCACGGCCCATGGGGATGGTCGGCTCCAGTTTGCTGACACGCTGAGCGTCGCCGCTCAGGGCGTGGAACTCGGTGAAGATGTAACCGGGGCGCACCGCGTTCACCCGCACGCCCTCGCCCGCCACTTCCTTGGCCAGGCCGATGGTGAACGTGTCCAGCGCGCCTTTGGACGCCGCGTAATCGACGTATTCCCCCGGCGAACCCAAGCGCGCCGCCACTGACGATACATTGACAATGCTGCCGCCGCGTCCGCCATGGCGCGGCAACATCCGCTGCAGCGCGTGCTTGGTGCAGAGCATCGGCCCGACCACATTGCTCATCATTATCTTGAGCAAGCGGAACTCCGACATCGATTCCACGCGCGACGCATGGGCCACGGTGCCGGCGTTGTTCACCAGCGCCGTCAGCCGCCCCATGTCCGAGTCGATACGCGCAAACAGATGAATGATCTCATCCTCGTTGCTGACATCAGCCTGCACCGCAATGGCGTAACCGCCCGCTTCGCGAATCTGGCCGCACACCCGCTCTGCCGCTGCATGGTTGGTCAGATAGTTGATGCAAACGCGATAACCCTGTGCTGCCGCCAACAGGGCGGTGGCCGCGCCGATACCGCGCGATCCACCGGTGATGAGGAGATTTTTATCCATGGAATTTTTTTTCCGAATCAATGCTCAATGCTGTTCTTGGTGTTGTGCAAAGGGGGGAACGTCAGTCACCGGCCTCGACTGGCCGCAGCTGGGCAGCGTGAATATCGGCCATGAAACGCTCGGCGGGCAGTGGGTATCCCAGCAGATAACCTTGCAGCGAATCGCAGCCCAGCCGGGTCAGAAAGCTGCGTTGGCTGCTGGTTTCAACGCCTTCAGCAACGATGCGCAAATTGAGCGCCTGACCGAGCGCCACGATGGCCGACACAATGGCCGCATCGTCGCTGTCATTCTCCAGATCACGGACAAAGCCACGATCGATCTTCAATTCATTGGCGGGCAGGCGCTTGAGGTACATCAGGCTGGAATAGCCCGTACCGAAATCGTCGATGGACAGGTCCACACCCATTTCCGAGAGCTGCTGCAGCACAGTCATACTGGCGTCGGCATCGCTCATGGCAGTGGTTTCGGTGATTTCCAGGGTCAGACTGTTGGGCGGTAAATCGTGCCGGCTCAATGCGTTCGCCACCGTGTTGACCAGTCCGGCGTGACAGAACTGCAGCGCTGAAAGATTCACCGCGATGCGCCAGTCGGTGTAGCCCATGTCGAACCAGACTCGCATTTGCCGACAGGCCTCGTTGAGTACCCATTCGCCGATGGAAATGATCAGACCAGTCTTCTCCGCAAGGCCGATGAATTTATCCGGCATCAACAACCCATGCTCCGGATGATTCCAGCGCACCAGTGCTTCGGCGCCGACCGGTTGACCGTCGCCGGCGTTGAATTTGGGCTGATAGTGCAAACAGAACTGGCCCTGCCTGAGGGCAACGCGCAAATCCTGGAGCAACTGCAAATGGTTGCGCGCGTTGGTGTTCATTGATGAATCGAAGAAGCTGTAGCCGTTTTTCCCGGCACTCTTGGCGTGGTACATCGCGGCGTCGGCGTTCATCAACAGCTCTTGCTGGGTCTGGCCGTTACCGGGGTACAAAACGATGCCGATACTGACCGACACCTGCAATTCATGGTCGCCAACACTAAAATGCTTGCCAATAAGCGCCACTTGCCGAGCTGCCACGGTGCTCACGTCAGCGATATCTTCGACTTCAACCAGCAGAATAAACTCGTCGCCGCCGATCCGCGCCAAGGTGTCGTGACGGTGGAAGTTCTCCCGCAGCCGAACGGCGACAGCGCGCAATAACTGATCGCCGACGTGATGGCCGAAGGCATCATTGACCGGTTTGAACCCGTCCAGATCCATGAACATCAACGCAAACTGACCGCCCAGGGTGTCGGCCTTGAGCATCGCCTGCTCGATGCGGTCGGCTAGCAGTACGCGGTTCGGCAAGCCAGTGAGCGTGTCATGCAACGCCAGTTGCGTCAGCTCCCGGTTGGCCTCGCTCAGAGAATGGGCCAGCACCGCAGTGCGAGCTTCCATTCGAGCGTCGAGGATCGACGTCAACAGGGTGATGGTCAGCACGGCCAGACTCGTGACCAGCACCAGTTTGTCGAGGCCGTCGGTGCGCAGGCCTCCGTTCAGGGCACCGCAAAAACTGCCGTCGGGGAAGTTGGCCGCCGCCATGCCGGTGTAATGCATCCCGACAATGGCGAAGCCCATTATCACCGCAGCGCCACCTCGGGCTAGCCTGACGTAAGGCGTGTGTTGGCGCAGGCGAAAGGCAATCCACAGCGCCGCCGCCGATGCGCTGACGGCGATGACCAATGAGGTGCCGAACAATGCGGGATCGTAATCGATGCCCGGCTGCATACGCAGCGCCGCCATGCCGGTGTAGTGCATGGCGCTGATCCCCATGCCCATCGCCAGGGCGCCGCTGCTCAGTTGCCAGGCGGGCAACAACGGCTGACTCACCAGCCACAGCGCAAGCCCCGAAGACAGAATGCCGATGGCCAGGGACAACAAGGTGATGGGCAGATCGAAGCCCAGATCGATGGGCAGTTTGAACGCGAGCATGCCGATGAAATGCATCGACCAGATGCCGATGCCCATGGACAGTGCGCCGCCACCGATCCACATCCATACGGCGCGACCCTTGGCCGAAGCGATTCTGCCGGTCAGGTCAAGGGCGGTATAGGACGCCAGCATGGCGACCAGAATCGAAATCAGAACCAGAGAAAATGTGTAATGCCCAATCAGCATGGCGGCGACTCATGACTACAACGAAATACGGTCAGCGAGACTGGAAAAACTCGGTGCGCGATTGTACCGGGTCGCCAGAAAAAGTCCCATGTATCCGATGAAATCATGGCAATAAGCCATTTGGATGTTGCTTACCGCTCCGAGACGCGTGGAGCCGGGTTCTCCAGGCCGGTTTGGGCATTCCATCCGCCGCCCAGCGCCGCAATCAATTGCACGCTGGCGATAAGACGACTTTGCAACACGTTGAGCACGCTGCGTTCGTTGCTTAACGCCGTGGTCTGTACATTGACCACGTCCAGGTAGCCAATCAAACCGGCTTTGTACTGGTTGTTAGTCAGGCGCAGGGATTCGCGGGCGGCCGCCAACGCTTCGGCACGCACCCCCGCCTCGTCTTCGTAGACCTTAAGCTGGACCATGTAGTCTTCTACTTCGCGAAAGCCGTCGAGCACGGTCTGGCGGTATTGCGCCACGGTCTGGTCGTACACCGCCTCAGTGCGATCGACTTCTGCCGCACGCTGCCCGCCGTCGAACAGGGTCATGGCCAATTGCGGCCCCACTGACCAGAAGCGGTTAGGCAAACTGATCCAGTTGGAAACCGTACTGCTGCTGTAGCCGCCGCTCATGCTCAGTGTCAGGTCCGGGTAATACGCAGCTTTCGCGACGCCAATGTTGGCATTGGCCGACATCACCGAGCGCTCGGCAGCAGCGATGTCCGGCCGCCGCTCCAGCAATTGCGAGGGCACCTGCATCGGGATCTGGGGCAGGACCGGGATGTCCTTGCTGATCGCCAGATTGAAGTCGGCCGGTGCCAAGCCCATCAACACGGCAATCGCGTTTTCAAATTGCGCCCGTTGCCAAGCCAGATCGATCAGATCAGCCTGGGTGCTCTTGAGCTGGGTTTGCGCCAGCGCCACCGCATCGCGACCGGAGATACCAGCGCGATACTGGTTTTGCGTAAGTGTCAGTGAGCGCTGATAGGCGTCAACTGTCGCTTCGAGCAGGCGTTTTTGCTCGTCGATCACCCGCAGTTGCAAGTAGTTCTGCACCAACTCCGATTGCAGGCTCAGCTGCATCGACGCCAGATCGGCGAGGCTGGCCTGGGCGCTGGCTTTGTCCGCTTCCAGGCCCCGACGCAATTTGCCCCAGATGTCGGCTTCCCAGCTGACGCCCAATTGGGTGCTGTAGGTGTCACGGATGCCGCTGCTGGAACTGCTCAGGCTTGAGCTGGAGCTACCGGTGCCCTGGCTGGAGCGAGTTTTCCCGGCGCTGAGGTCCAGGGTGGGAAAGAACGCACCCCGGGAACTGCGCACCAATGCCTGGGCCTGTCGGTATTGGGCTTCGTATTGCGCGACGGTCTGGTTGGAACGGTTGAGCTGTTCCACCAGGCCATTGAGCTGCGGGTCGTTGTAGACCTCCCACCACGCGCCGCGGCTGAACGCATCACTGGGGTTGGCCTGGGTCCAGCCTTGGGCCTGCTTGAATTGCGCAGGGGCCGGCATGTCCGGCTTGTGATAATCCGGGCCCACGGCGCACCCGCCCAATAGCAGCGCGCACAGGCCGATGGCAAAGCGCTTTTTGAAGGCGCCGGTCCGCGGTTGCATGAAGAGGTGCAGGCGATCGGTCATAGCGGAGTTTCCAGGGCAGCATCGGTCTGCACGCCGCGCCATTTGTTGACGCGATGGCGCAGACGGTCCAGATAAAGGTAAACGACAGGTGTGGTGTACAAGGTGAGTATCTGGCTGAGGATCAGGCCGCCGATGATGGTCAGCCCCAGCGGACGGCGCATTTCTGCACCCTCGGCACTGCTCAGCAACAGCGGCACGGCGCCGAGAATGGCGGCCAGCGTGGTCATCAGGATTGGCCGCAGGCGTTGCAGGCAGGCATGGCGAATGGAGTCCAGCGGGGTCATGCCGCCGTCGCGCTCCAGTTGCAGCGCCAGATCAATCATCAGAATCGCGTTTTTCTTCACCACACCGATCAACAGGAATATCCCCAGCAGGGAGATCAGGCTGAACTGCCCGCCCGTGAGGTAGATGCTGAGCAGCGCGCCGACCCCGGCCGACGGCAGTGTGGAAAGAATGGTCAGCGGATGGACATAGCTTTCATAGAGAATCCCCAACACCAAATACACCGCCACCAACGCGCCGAGGATCATCCACGGTTGACTCTTCTGAGTCGCAGCAAAGGCATTGGCAGTGCCGGCCATTTTCGCGATTACGCCTTCGGGCAGGCCGACAGCGGCAATCGCGCGCTCGATGGCGGTGGTTGCCTGATCCAGCGACACGCCTTCGGCCAGGTCGAACGAGATATTGTCCGACGCAAACTGGCCGTCGTGCACTACCCGATCTTCTTCCAGGCTGCGTTCATAATGAGCAATCGTCGACAGCGGCACCCGCGCGCCATCCGCAGTGATCACCTGCACCTGCTCAAGCGTTGCCGGGTCCTGGGCGTATTTGGGATTGACCTCCATCACCACCTGATACTGGTTGAGCGGATCGTAGATGGTCGACACCTGACGCTGGGCGTAGGCGTTGTTGAGCACGGTGGTGACCATGTTCATGTCGATGCCCAGACGCTTGGCGGCATCGCGGTCGACGATCAGGGTCACCTGCTGGGTGCCGCCGCCGTCGTTGGCGTCGATGGCCGTCAGCTCTTTAAGCGATTTAAGTGCCGTGACCACTTTGGGGTACCAAACGCGCAACGTATCCAGATCGCCGCTTTGCAGGATGTATTGATACTGCGAGGTGGTCTGCTCGCGGCCGCCGCCCAGTTGCAGATCCTGATCAGGCTGCAGGAACAGACGCCCGCCCGGCACTTTGGGCATTTCCTTGCGCAGACGCTCGACCACCGCTTCGGCGCTGATGCCGCGCTCTTTGATCGGTTTTAGCCGCACGATGATGAAGGCATTGCCAGTGCCACCGTTGCCGCCGATGAACCCGGCAACACTGTCCACGGCCGGGTCCTTGAGAATCGCGTCGCGATAGGTGTCCATTTTTGGCTGCATGACCGAGAACGACAATCCGTTGTCCCCGCGTACGAAGCCCATCAGTTGCCCGGTGTCCTGCTGCGGCAGAAAGGTCTTGGGCACCACGATGTAAAGCGCGATGTTGACGCCGACGGTGATCAGCAATGTCAGCACCGTCAGACGCCGATGCTTCAGCGCCCAGCCCAGGCTGCGGTCGTAACCCGCCACCATGCGGTCATTGACGCGCTGGCTCCAGCGTTGCAAGCGGTTTTCCTGGCCCGGCACATGGGGCTTGAGCCAGCGCGCGCACAGCATTGGCGTTAGCGTCAGGGACACCACCAGCGACACCACGATCGACGCCGACAGGGTGATCGAGAATTCGCGAAACAGGGTTTCTACCAGTCCGCCCATGAACAGGATCGAGATGAACACCGCCACCAGCGACACGTTCATCGACAGCAGCGTGAAACCCACTTCCTTGGCGCCCAGGTACGCGGCCTGCATCGGCGACACGCCCTTGTCGATGTGCCGGGAGATGTTTTCCAGCACGACAATGGCGTCGTCCACCACCAGGCCCGTCGCAAGAATCAGCGCCATCAGCGACAGGTTGTTCAGGGAGAACCCAAACAGGTACATGATCGCGAACGTACCCACCAGCGACACCGGCACGGCGAGTGTGGGGATCAGCGATGCACGGAAATTACCGAGGAACGCGAACACCACCAGAATCACCAGCACCACAGCGATCAACAGGGTCATTTCGGCTTCGTGCAGCGTGGCTTTGATCACCGGGGAGCGGTCCATCGCCAGATCAAGCTTGACGCTGGCCGGTAGCACCGCCTGCAACGCGGGGAGCTGGGCCTTGATGCTGGCGACGGTTTCGATGATGTTGGCACCGGCCTGGCGGTTGATCACCAACAGCACGGCAGCGTCTTCGTTGAAGAAGCCTGAGTTGTAACGGTCCTCGACCGAATCCCGGACCTTGGCGACGTCCTTCAGACGCAGCGCGGCTCCGTTGTCGTAGCGAATGATCAGCGACTCGTAATCCTTGGCTTTCTCCAGTTGATCGTTGGCCTGAACCTGCCAATTGTGCTGGGCATCTTCCACCGAGCCTTTTGGGCGGCGGACATTGGAACCGGTTATGGTCTTGCGCACGTCGTCCAGCGACACGCCGTATTGATCGAGCATTTTCGGTTCCAGCTCGACCCGCACGGCGGGCAACGAACTGCCGCCGATCTGTACTTCGCCCACGCCGGTTACCTGGGACAGGCTTTGCGACAGGATCGTGGAGGCCAGGTCGTACAGCTGGCCCTTTTCAAGCACAGTCGATGTCAGCGAGAGCACCATGATCGGCGCCTGC
Source organism: Pseudomonas corni (assembly GCF_057128765.1). Taxonomy (NCBI): domain Bacteria; kingdom Pseudomonadati; phylum Pseudomonadota; class Gammaproteobacteria; order Pseudomonadales; family Pseudomonadaceae; genus Pseudomonas; species Pseudomonas corni. Next base: position 182,365 of record NZ_JBSKHW010000009.1, on the reverse strand, counting down.
GACGGGTTGACCTTCTTGTAGGTCGGCATGCTGCGCATCCCGCTGGGCAACAGACTGCGCGCCGCGTTGATCGCCGCTTGCACTTCCCGCGCAGCACCGTTGATGTCGCGGTCCAGATCGAACTGCAAAATGATTCGCGTGGAGCCCTGGCTCGAACGGCTGCTCATGGTGTTGACCCCGGCGATCACACCAAGGGATCGCTCAAGGGGCGTTGCGACACTGGAGGCCATGATCTCCGGGCTGGCACCCGGCAAAGAGGCCGACACCACTATCACTGGGAAATCCATGTTCGGCAGCGGCGAAACCGGCAACAGACCGAAGCTCATACCGCCCAGCAGCATGATTGCCAGGCTCAGGAGCATGGTCGCCACGGGGCGGCGGATGAAGGGGCCGGAGAGGTTCATAGGTGGCAGCTCCAAGCCTGGAAGCAGCTACAAGCTTCAAGCTGCAAGCTGCAAGCAAGAGCAAAAGCAAAAGCAGAAGCCGCGGCCAGCGCAGTCCTGCTTCTAGCTTGCGGCTTAAAGCTTGAAGCTTGCAGCTGCCCGTTCACCCCGCCACCTCGGCCTTGGGTTGACGCGCAAACCTGCGCCCCAACCGATCAAAGTACAAATAGATGACGGGCGTGGTGAACAGCGTCAACACCTGACTCACGAGCAAACCGCCGACCATCACCAGGCCCAGCGGCTGGCGCAGTTCGGCGCCTGAGCCGGTGGCGAACATCAGCGGGATCGCGCCGAACAGCGCCGCGAGGGTGGTCATCAGAATCGGCCGGAAGCGCAGCAGCGCGGCTTCGTAAATGGCGGTTTCCGGATCGACGCCCCGGTTGCGTTCGGCGTCCAGTGCGAAGTCGATCATCATGATCGCGTTCTTCTTGACGATACCGATCAGCAGGATGATGCCGATGATCGCGATCATCCCCAGGTCATTGCCGCTGAGGATCAGCGCCAGCAAGGCACCGATTGCCGCCGATGGCAATGTCGAGAGAATGGTGATCGGGTGAATGTAGCTCTCGTATAGAACGCCGAGCACGATGTACATCGTCACCACGGCCGCCAACACCAGCAACAGCGTGCTCGACAGCGAGGCCTGGAATGCTTCGGCCGCACCCTGGAATTGCGTCTGCACGCCCAGCGGCATGCCGATGTCTTTCTGCACCTGATCGATGATTTCCACGCCCTTGCCCAGCGCCACACCCTCGGCCAGGTTGAACGACATCATCACCGCCGGGAACTGACCAATGTGAGCAATAGCCAGCTGCGCCTGACGCTGCTCGACCTTGGCCAGGCTCGACAGCTTGACCTGACCGCCGTCAACGGTCTTGACGTGAATCTGTTCCAGCGCCTGCGGCCCGATTTCATTGCCCGCTGCGGCCTGCAGCACCACGCGGTACTGGCTGGCCTGGGTATAAATGGTCGAAATCTGCCGCTGACCGAAGGCGTCATAGAGCGCGTCAGTGATATTGGCCACCGTGACGCCCAGACGGCTTGCCGCATCGCGGTCGATGTTCAGAAACACCTGCAAGCCCTTGTCCTGCAAGTCGCTGGCGACGTCGGTCAATTCGGGGCGCTGACTCAAGGCCTCAACCAGCTTGTCGCTCCACTCGGCGAGCAGTTCGGAATCCGGCGACGACATGCTGAACTGATACTGGGTGAGGCTGACCCGATCCTCGATGGTCAAATCCTGCACCGGCTGCATATACAGCCGAATGCCCGCCAGATCCGCCAGCTGCGGCTGCAAGCGCAGGATCACCTGGGCGGCGGACAAATCACGTTGGGCATGGGGCTTGAGGTTGATCAGAAAGCGGCCGCTGTTGAGCGTCGCGTTGTCGCCATCGACACCGATATACGACGACAGGCTCTGCACGGCAGGGTCCTGAAGAATGATTTTAGCCAACGCCTGCTGACGCTCGCTCATGGCGGCGAACGACACCGACTGCGGCGCTTCGGAGATGCCCTGGATCACGCCGGTGTCCTGCACCGGGAAAAAGCCTTTAGGCACCGCCAAGTAAAGCAACACCGTGATGCCCAACGTCGCGACCGCCACCAGCAAGGTCAGCGGCTGATGCTTGAGCACCCAGCGCAACCCCCTGCCGTAGCCGGAAATAAGCCAGTCGATCCACGCCCCGCTGGCGCGATAGAAACGGCCTTGATTTTCCTCCTTGGGTTCGCGCTTGAGCAGACGCGCGCACATCATCGGCGTCAGCGTGAGGGACACCACCAGCGAAATGAGGATTGCAACCGCCAGGGTAATCGCGAATTCGCGGAACAGCCGCCCTACTACGTCGGCCATGAACAGCAACGGAATCAGTACCGCGATCAGCGAAATGGTCAGGGAAATGAGGGTGAATCCGATCTGCTTCGCGCCCTTGAGCGCCGCCTGCAGGGGAGTCTCGCCCTCCTCCAGATGCCGGGAAATGTTCTCCAGCATCACGATGGCGTCGTCCACCACGAAACCGGTGGCGATGGTCATGGCCATCAAAGTCAGGTTATTAACCGAAAAACCCGCCAGGTACATCACGCCAAAGGTGCCAATCAATGACAGCGGCACGGCAATCGACGGAATGATCGTGGCGCTGAAGCGGCGCAGGAACAGGAATGTCACCAGCACCACCAGCACTACCGCGATCAGCAATTCGTGCTGCACGTCAGTGACCGATGCCCGAATCGTCTGTGTGCGGTCGGTCAGTACCGCGACATCCAGCCCGGCAGGCAGGTTGTCGGTGATGCTTGGCAGCAGCGCTTTGATCCGGTCAACCACGTCGATCACGTTGGCGCCGGGCTGGCGCTGAATGTTCAGCAGCACCGCCTGGTTTTCGTTGGCCCATGCGGCGAGACGATCGTTTTCCGCGCCATCGACGATTTCAGCCACGTCCTTGAGCCGCAGAGGGCCGCCGTTGGCGTAGGCCAGGATCAGGTTGGCGTATTCCTCAGGCGATTTGAGCTGGTCGTTGGCGTCGAGCATCGACACTCGGGTCGGACCGTCGAAGTTACCCTTGGGCGTGTTGACGTTAGAGGCGCTGACCAGCGTGCGCACATCGGCCAGATTGAGGCCGTTGGCCGCCAGCGCTTCGGGATTGACCTTGATCCGCACCGCCTGACGCTGCCCACCGGCAATGCTGACCATGCCGACCCCGCTGATCTGGGCGATCTTCTGCGCCATGCGCGTATCGACCAGATCATTGAGTTTGGGCAGCAGCATCGTTTTGGAGGTGATCGCCAGCGTCAGCACCGGGGTGTCGGCCGGGTTGACCTTGTTGTACACCGGCGGCGCGGGCAAATCGGTGGGCAGCAGATTGGTCGCGCCGTTGATCGCCGCCTGCACTTCCTGCTCGGCCACATCCATGTTGATGTCGAGGCTGAAACGCAGGGTTATCACCGACGCGCCGCCGGAACTGGTGGACGCCATCTGCGTCAGGCCTGGCATCTGCCCAAATTGGCGCTCAAGGGGTGCGGTCACCGCACTGGTCATCACTTGCGGACTGGCGCCGGGGTACAGCGTCATCACGCGGATGGTCGGATAATCCACCTGCGGCAGCGCGGAAACCGGCAACAACGTGTAGGCAATCAGACCAGAGAGGACGATCGCCAGCATGCTCAGCGTGGTCGCGACCGGCCTCAGGATGAACAGGCGGGACAGGTTCATACGTCGCCTTTCTTCACGGCGCTGACGCTGGCCGACTCAGACGACTGCTTGGACGGCTGGCCTTGCAGGTGCTGGCCGGGGGTAGTCGGCACCTCTTTGCTGTCGTTGACCACTTCGACCTCGCTGCCGTCCTTCAAACGGTCGGTGCCTTCCAGCACTACACGGTCGCCCGCAGCCAGCCCTTCGTTGATGACGGTCGAGGTCTCGTCGCTCGCGCCGGTCTTCAGCATGCGAATCTTGACCTTCTTGTCGCCGTCCAGCGCATAGACGAACGTGCCGTTCACGCCGAACTGCACGGCAGCGGTGGGCACCAGCACCACGTTTTTCAGGGTGTCGGCGCGCAGGCGCACGTTGACGAACTGGTTGGGAAACAGCACTTCATCCTGGTTATCAAAGCGCGCCTTGAATTTCAGGGTGCCGGTGGTGATGTCGATCTGGTTGTCCAGACTGGCAAGCACGCCGGTGGACTGCAGCTTCACGTCGCCGCGATCCCAGGCCTCTACCGGCAGATTGTCCCCGCTGCGATAACGGCTGATGACCGCCGAGAGGTCTTTTTCCGGCAGCGTGAAATTGACCGTGATGGGCTTGGTCTGGGTGATGACTGCCAGCGCAGTCGTGTCATTGGCGGCGACCAGATTGCCGACGTCCAGTTGGCGCAGGCCGATACGGCCCGAGATTGGCGCACGAATCCTCGCGAAATCGAGGTTGAGCTTGGCGTCGCCCACTGCGGCCTGATTGGTCTTGATGGTGCCTTGATACTGGCCGACCAGGGATTCGGCGGTGTCCAGGGTCTGCTTGGCGATGCTGTCTTCTTTGTACAGGCCGCGATAGCGCTGGACGTCGGTCTGCGCGTTCTTGAGCAGCGCCTGATTTTGCATCAGCGTCCCTTCGGCCTGCTGCAACGCGATCTGGTAGCTGCGCGGATCGATTTCCGCCAGCAGATCGCCCGCTTTCACCAGTTGGCCTTCCTGGAAATTGAGCTTGACCAGCTCTCCCGCCACGCGGCTGCGCACGTTGATGGTATTCATCGCCGTCACGGTGCCAAGCGCTTTGTAGTAGATCGGGAAATCGCCGGTGGTCGCAGGCGCCACACGCACGGGAATCGGCCCGGTTGCGCCGCCGAAGCCAGGACGGTTGGCGACGGTCTTGCCGCCAGCTTTACGACCAACGCCCTGGGGGGCCGCATCAACGTGGGCGGTGCTGCCATTCTGCACAGTAGAGCTGGGCCAGAACCACCAGCACAGACCCGCAATGATCACCAAAACCAACAGGCTGATCAGCCAACGACGGGAGTTACGAGGGCCAGACGATTGCATGTATAAATCAACCAGTGTGCGCGTGAGCGTCTTCGGGAGGCTGAACAATAAGCACAGATAGGGCCTGAGCAAAGTGGCTTTACCGGCAATTTACCTAGCGCTTACTTTCGTTAAGGTGCTGAAGGATAAATAAAAACGGCCTGATCAGGTCAGGCCGCCATGTATTGCTGTTTGTTGCCGCTTAACTGCGCATCGGTTGAATGCGCAAGTGGCAAATTACTTCAATACTGCCAGCGCTGCGTCGTAGTCAGGCTCTTGGCCGATTTCCGGAACCAGTTCGCTGTGCAGCACTTTGTTGTCTTCGTCCAGCACCACTACCGCGCGGGTGGTCAGGCCAGCCATCGGACCGTCGACGATAGCCACGCCGTAGGTTTCCATAAATTCGGCACCGCGCATGGTGGAGAGGTTTTTCACGTTCTCCAGGCCTTCGGCGCCACAGAAGCGTGCTTGGGCGAACGGCAGGTCAGCGGAGATGCACAACACCACAGCGTTGGTCAGATCGTTGGCCTGGGCATTGAATTTACGCACCGACGTGGCGCAGGTCGGGGTGTCGACGCTTGGGAAAATGTTCAGCACCTTGCGCTTGCCGGCGAAGGTTTCCAGGGTTACGTCAGCCAGATCACCACCCACCAGGGTGAACGCAGGAGCGGTGCTGCCAACCTGGGGCAATTCACCTTTGATCTGAACCGGGTTACCACGACGAGTCACTTGAGCCATGAGCTGAGTCCTTGTTCTGGGTTGCCTTTCGGCAATTCTGGAAAAGCGGAAGTTAACCACGAAAGCGCGTCGAGACCTACGTCTTGGCGCGATTATGTTTGGCCACTACGGTCAGTGGTCAAGTTTGTCCAACAGCCCCGGCCGACGACACAGTTCGACCAGCCAGTCGATGAACACACGCACCCTGCGCGACAGATGCCGGTGGGCAGGATACAACGCGGTCAATGGCAGCACCGGCTGAGCATAGCTTCCCAGTACCTCTACCAATGACCCGCTGCGCAAGGGTTCGGCGGCATGGTAGTACGGCGTCTGCACCAGGCCATAACCGGCTTCACAGGCTGCCAGATAACCATCGGCGCTGTTGATCGACAACGCCTTGGGCATGCTGAATTCCTGCTCCTTGCCGTCGATGATGAACTCTAGCCCGTAGCGTTTATTGGAGCCGCTGGAGAAGTATTCGATGACTTTGTGATGCGCCAGATCATCGAGTGTCAACGGAGTGCCATGGCGCTGCAGATACTCACGACTGGCGCAGACCACTTGGCGCATCTGGGCCAACGGTCGGGCAACCAGTGACTGGTCCAGCGCCTGTCCGCCACGGACCACACAATCTACGCCCTCGCGGATCAGGTCCACTGGCCGGTCAGTCATGCCGACTTCCAGTTCGATCTGCGGATAGCGCTCGGTGAATTCGGGCAGCGCACGCATCACGATCAAACGCCCGAAACCTGCGGGAACGTCGATTCGCAATACCCCTTTGGGCGCACTGCCGATGGCGGACAAGGCATTTTCGGTTTCTTCCAGATCGCTGAGCAACGAAACGCAGCGCTGGTAATACGCCTGGCCATCGAGGGTCGGGCTGACATGGCGGGTGGTGCGTTGCAGCAATTGCACGCCGAGATGCGCTTCAAGCTGCTTTATCAGAATGGTGACGGAAGCGCGCGGCAGGTGCAGGTCATCGGCAGCTTTGGCGAATCCGCCCAGTTCGACGATGCGGGTGAACGCTCGCATGGCATTGAATTTGTCCAAACCGGCTCCAGGAATATTGATCGGCGTTATGTAGAAATTCAAAACAGTGAAAGCACTTTTAACCGGTTTATCCAGAATCTGTCGAGGGTGACAATGATCTGCCTTTATTGACCACGTCTAGTGATCACTTCAATTTCTCAAGGATTCTTTCATGCAAACGCGTCAACTCGGCAAGAACGGACCTCACGTGTCAGCCATCGGCTTGGGCTGCATGGGCATGACCGACTTTTACACCACTGGCACCGATACTCAGGAAGCCATCGCTACGATCCACCGCGCCCTTGAGTTGGGCGTGACGTTGCTCGACACCGCCGACATGTACGGCCCGCACACCAACGAGGAACTGATCGGCAAAGCGCTGAAAGGCAAGCGCGATCAGGTATTTCTGGCGAGCAAGTTCGGCTTTGTGCGCGACCCCAATGACGCTAGCGCCCGGGGCGTGAACGGCAGCCCCGAATACATTCGCAGCGCTATTGAAGGCACGTTGCAGCGTTTGCAGATCGACACCCTCGATCTGTATTACCAGCACCGCATCGACCCGCGGATTTCGGTAGAGGAATCGGTCGGCGCCATGGCTGAGTTGGTCAAAGAGGGCAAGGTTCGTTATCTGGGTTTGAGTGAAGCGTCAGCCGCTACCTTGGAGCGCGCGCAAACCGTGCATCCGATCACCGCCCTGCAAACCGAGTATTCGTTGTGGAGCCGCGATCCTGAGGAAAACGGCGTGCTGGAGACGTGCCGTCGACTGGGGATCGGGTTTGTGCCTTACAGCCCGCTGGGCCGGGGTTTCCTGACCGGCACGCTGAAAAGCGCCGATGATTTCGCGGCCGATGACTACCGTCGCAACAGCCCGCGCTTTCAGGGCGAAAACTTTGCCAAGAACCTGTTGCTGGTGGAGAAAGTGCAGAAACTCGCGGCAGACAAAGGCGTGACTGCCGGGCAACTGGCGTTGGCGTGGGTCTTGGCGCAGGGCAACGATGTGGTGCCGATTCCGGGGACCAAACAGCGCAAATACCTGCAAGAGAACGTCGCCGCGCTGGACATCAAGCTGAGCGCAGATGAGCTCAAAGCGCTGAAAGATTTGTTCCCGGAGAGTGCGGTGGCCGGTGAGCGCTACACCGAGGCGTCATTGAAGCTGGTGAATGGCTGACGGGGTAGCAGAGCGTTTGACACGCTCCTGCTGAATCCCTCGCCAACAAGTTGGCTCCTACAGAATCCAGAAGGCGCTGCCCCTGTAGGAGCGAACTTGTTCGCGAGGCGTCGTTACTGATACACCTCAACACCGCCTCGCCAACAAGTTGGCTCCTACAGACCTGCTTCGTCAGAAATCACGTTTGTAGAAGATATCCAGCGAGCTCGCCACGCCCCCCGCCACTTCCAGGTACACCTTCTTGCTCAGCAAATATCGCAGGGTTAGCGTATTGGCCGGCTCGAACACGCCGAGGCCATAACGCAAACTCAGCTTGTCGGTGATCTTGCCGCTGGCAACCACGGCGGTAGTATCACCGCTGCCGGACGTGTCCAGCTCGAAATCCTTGATACCCAGATCAGTCGCTAATTTACCTGCGGTCGACGAGCTCCCCGCCAACCCGAGTGCCAGCGCCGCCTGCGCCATCATGTTGTTGTCTTCGCCGTTGGTGCTTAACGGACGTCCCAGCACCAGATACGACAACGCCTGCTCCTGACTCATCGCCGGCTCCGAGAACACCACGGTGGTAGGCTGCTCGGCGCTCCCCGTCAACCTGATCCCGGCGATGATTTCATCGGTCTGGCGGATCGCTTCGATATCTAGATAGGGCTGATCAATGGGACCCGCAAACAACAGCCGCGCCTTGCGAATCGTCAGACGCTGGCCATAAGCCCGATAACGTCCGTCGTTCAGACTCAGCTCGCCCCGCGTGTCGAGGTTGTCGCCAATATGCACCTGTCCGGCCAGGTTGGCAGTCAAGCCAAACCCAGTGAACGTCAGCTTGTCTTTGCCCACTTCGACATCAATGTCCATCGCGATCGCCATCGGCGGCTTGCCAGCCTTGGTTTGCTGGCCAACGATCACCGTGTCATCAGACAGCTTGACGGTGGACGGCGGAAGTTGCCGGATGACGATATCGCCGGTGGGGATCAAGACTTTACCCGACACCGCCAGCTTGTCGCCCTGCAGGGCAATCTTCAAATCCGGCGCAGCTTCCAGCTTGGCGTAAGGCTCGACGGTAATCGGTAAACGCGAACCCTTGAGGCTCAGATCTACATTCAGTGCCTGCGCCCACCCAACTTGCCCGGCCAGCGTACCCTGCCCGTTCGGACCGCTGCTCCACCGACCTTGCACCTGAACGCTCTCACCGGCGATGAGCGCCTGAACGTTGAGCTTCTCAAGGCTCACGGGGAGTTCCGGCCCGGACACCTCGCCATCGCTCAGCACCACGCTGCCGTTGACTTGGGGCGCCAGCAAACCACCAGAAATACGACCGCTGCCGTTTAGACGACCGTTGAGCTTATCGACCACCGGTACAAAAGGCCGCGCCACCGATATGTCGAGACCACTCAGGTTGAAAGTACCGTTGATGTTCTTGTCTTTAGCCAGCGGATCGATGGTGGCATTGAGTTGCAATGAACCCAGTTTCCCGCCCCGGAAGTCCAGATTGGCATCCACTCGCTTGGGCTTGAAAGTGCTGGTGAGCTTCAGGCTTTCATAGGGAAAGTCCAGCCACTGCTGCTTCTCGCGAACCCGCAGCGTACCGCCGCTGGCATCCACCATGATTTGTCCGTTGGGGCCCGAGGCTGGCAGATCAAGCTGAACATCTGCATTCAGCGCGCCCTTCCAGGCAAAGTCCTTGGGCAACCATTGCGCCAGACTGTCCAGCGGGAATTGCTTGAGGTGATAGCGCAACCGAGGCTCCGGCATCAGGCGTTGGTCTTCACCACACAGGCTTGCAGGCCCCGAAAGCCAGCAGTGGGCGCCAAAGTTGATCTTTCCGTCCGCCAAACGCTCCAGCTTAGCCGGTTGTTGTAGTCGCCAGTCCTGGCCGCCTGACTGGATATCGCCGCTTGCCAGCCGACCCCGCCAGTTGCCCTTGTCCAGATTACCGTCCAGTGCCAACGCCAGCTTGAGCAGCGGTCCCTGCAGATCGAGTTTGACTTGCTGGCGTTTGATGTCGCCCTGACCGTTGACAGTCAACGTGCCCAGCGCTGTGTCACCGACGTTGATGCCGACGGTTTTCAGATCGACGACCGCCCGTTGGGCAGCGTCCAGCTTGGCGGTCAGTGCAAGGGATTGCAGGCGATTGGTTTCGAATGCCAGCTGGGTGCCTTGCAACGCCAACTGCCCTTGCGGCGCCTGCACGGTGCCAGCCAGGTCAAGCCGACCTTTGGCCTGGCCCTGCAAGCCCGGCCACAGCTGACCCAGGCGTGGCAAATTCAGATCCAGCTGCGCAACAAGCTTCTGTTGCAGACTGCCGGTGCCCTTAATACGGTTGTCGCCGAGCCGGATTTCCAACGCGCTGACGTTCCATTTATCGGCGGCACCATCGGCTTTGGCCTGAAGCACCGCAGGCTGGCCGCGCAGACGGCCCTTGAGGTCGAGGTCGGCGTTGAGTTTCAACTGGTCATTTTTGAATGAGCCCTCGCTGCGCAACGGCCCGGCGAGCGTACCGGGCAGTTCTGCCACCCAGTACGAAGGATCGAACGCGCTGAGATCAAGTGCGGTATCCCAGGCAATCCCGTCGGCAAACTGCAGGTTCAGGTGCCCGCTGGCTTTGCCCTTACCGGCAATTAATTCCAGTTGTGGCAGGAACACCTGCTGAAGATCGCCGCTGAACGGACTGTTGAGGCTGAACGGGCCGGCGGGGCCAGTGAAGTCGCCAGCGAAATTACCCAGGTACTTGCCGTCGGTGTAAGAGATTTCTCCTTTAAACGTATGGACTTTGACGTCCGGCTCTGCGATCACTGGGTAGAGGCGATGCCAGGGAAAGTCCAGCCAATCAATTTTCGCGTCCGCGCGCACGCCGTTCTGCCAGTCGAGCGTGGCGTTCAGTTTGAGTCGCTGCTCTGCACTCGAAGCCAGGTCCAGTGCAGCAATCTCGGCCCCTTTGGCGTCCACCCTTCCCTGCAAAGCCAACGTGATAGGGCCTTGCTCGGCGGGCAGGCTCGCGTTACCCAGGATCGCATAGCCACGGGCAAGATCACCTTTGGCGTTGAGCGTGAGCTGGTTCAGTTGCAACGTGTCAGGCAGATCAGAAGCAGGCTTGAACTGTTCAGAGGTGATGGTGATTTCAGCTGGGAGATTGTCTGCCAACGGCTGTAACGCGCCGACCAGCTTTGCGTTGATATATCCGCTGCTTTGAGCATTGAGATTGAGGGTTTTCAGCAGGTCGCCGTCGATGTTCAGTGCCAGGGACAGCGGTTGACCGGCCACGGGTGGCAATTGCAATTTCCCTTGTGCGGTCAGTGGCCAGTCGGCTTCTGGCTTGAGCAATCCGCTGAGGTCGAGTATTAGATCATCGCGTTGCAGGTGCGCCGAATCGATCTTCAGTCCCTCGGCGGTCCAGTGCGCAGCGAGCTTCAGATCCTTCAACTGCTCGGCGCCATCCAGCGTGACGCTGCCGATCTGTACGTCGCCCAACTCGATGGCCAGCGGGATTTTCAGGTCCGGCAACGTAATCGGGCCGCCGGGCGCAGCGTCGGTTGAGGGCGCAAATCGCAGGCGGATATCGCCCGCTTTGAGCGTATCGACGCACAGGGTCATGCGCGTCAGGCAGCCCGGAGACCAATCGAATACCGGCGCGTCGACCTCGACCCTGTTTGCGCCCTGCTCCCAGATCAGATGATCGGCGCTCCACAGCCCGCCCAGACGGCCGTTGAAATTCTCAAGCTGCAAACCCGGCACCAGACCGAGAGCCCAGCGACTGCCAGCCTGCGTGCCCAGCACCAAGCTGACGCTTGCTACCAGCAACACCAAAAGCGCCACAAGGGTGATCGCGGCAATGATCGCGAAGCGTTTTAGCCGTGCCGTGTTCGTCACAATTCAGGTCCCATCGAGAAGTGCAGACGAATACCGCCGTCATCATCCAGAGCATGGGCGAGGTCCAGCCGCAGTGGCCCGACCGGAGACACCCAGCGAATACCGATGCCAACACCCGTTTTCAGGCTCGGCAGTTCAAGACTGTTGAACGAATTGCCTTGATCGACAAAGGTCGCGATACGCCATTTTTCGGCAATTGAATACTGATACTCGGCGCTGGCAGTGACCATGTAGCGGCCGCCGATCTTGTCGCCATCGGAGTTTTCCGGTGACAGCGATTGGTAGTCGTAACCGCGCACGCTCTGGTCGCCACCGGCGAAAAAGCGCAGCGATGGCGGGATTGATTTATAGCCATTGGTGGCGGTACCGCCGACCTGAACGCGGCCGAGGAATCGATGGTTGTCCCACACCGTGGTCAGGCCCTTGATCAGCGCCGTGCCGTGTACCACGTTGGCGTCGGAACCCAGGCCCTCTTTGGCCACCTGAGTGTCGAACTGCAGGCGATAGCCGTTATGGGGGTCGATGCGGTTGTCACTGCGCAGATAGGAGTAGCTGATGCCGGGCATCAACAAGGTGCTCAGCCCGGCGTCGTTACCGAGGCGATACTCTTCGCGTTGCCACTTCAGGGAAATCACCCGCTCCCATCCGCTGGGCAACTTGCTGTGCCATTCGGGGCCAACCGTCAGCAACTTGCTCAAGCTGTCGGTGTCGGCGATTTCTTCATACTGATAGCCGCCCGCGAAGCGAAGTTTGTCGGTCAAGGGTGGATCGAGGGGGATGTCATACCACAGGCCGACATTCTGCCGAGGTGCCGACAATTCCATTTCAGCGCCATAGCTGTGACCTTGCGGGTTGACCCAGTGCCGGGTCCAGTTGGCTTTGGCCCGCGGCCCGACGTCAGTGGAGTATCCCAGGCCGAGCCCCATGGTGCGCGGCTTGCGGGTTTCCAACTGGACTTCGACCGGAATCACCTGCCCTTGGGCGGACGTGGGCGTGGCATCGACCCGCACGCCTTCGAAATAGCCGCTGGCCTGCATGGCCTGGTTCAGTTCAGCGATCAGCTCTGAGTCGTACGGTGTGTTTTCCTTGAACGGCACCATGCGTTTGAGCAGGTCGTCGTCGAAAGGCGCGTCGCCACTGAACGACACCTTACCCAAAGAGAAACGCGGGCCGCTGTCGTAGATCAGCTCAATGTCGGCCACCCCGGCGCGGGGGTCTACCGACAAGCGCTGGCTGGTAAACCGGCCGTTGAAAAAGCCGTAGCGGGCTGCCTGATTCTGGATCAGACGCTTGGCGTCTTCGTAATGCCCGTGATTGAGCACGGCACCGGTTTTCAGTGCATCGCTCTTGGGGATGCGAAAGGCTTTTAGCTGATTGGCGGGACCGTCGATGCGCAGCACGATGTTGCGCAGATGAATGGGCTCGCCGGGCTGCACGTTGAGGATCAACTGCGGCGTCTTGCCCGAAGTTTTGATTTCTGGCTCGATCTGCGCCTGATAAAAACCCAGCGCCTGAGCGGCCTTTTGGGCTTGCTCGACCGCTCCCACGCTGAATCGCTCGAGCGCCTGTTCGTCGCGATCGCCCAAGTCACCCACGTACCCTTCGATATTGGACTTGAGCTCAGCGTTTGATGGCTTGATCCGCACGTCCAGTTGATCGGCGCCAAACGCCGTAACACTGGAAAACATAAGGAGAAAACCGCTGGTAACTTTGCTTGGAAACTTCATAGGCGCGAATGCTAGCACGAGCTGCGGGTTGAATTGGAACCCCGCTGGGTGTCAGAAATTGCCGGCATTCAAGCCATCGCTCCAAGCGAAACCTTGGGATTTGGGTGGAAGAACACGTGTTCGCGGATGGGCCCTACAGCCACCTCACCGATTTCCTCATAGCCCTGTCGTTTGTAGAACTCAAGATAATGGGCGTTTCCGGTGTCAAGGACGATGCCTTGGGAATGTTCATCCACCGCGCACCAGTCATGCAGGGCGTCAAGCAACTGTTCGCCGTAATGCTGGCCCTGAAAATCCGGATGAATACCCAGCAGCGGCAGCACATGGACAGCGTCTGACGGCAGACACGCCAGCACTGCGTGGTAGTACTCCAGATAGCGTTGAGTGCAGCGCAGTCCGGTACTCATGATCATCCGCAGACGCCATGCCCAGCTTTCGGTAATCCCCAGTCGCCGCGACGGTGGCGCTATCAACGCAACGCCGATCAGACGGTCATCGACGAACAGACCCAGTGCCGGCATGTCCTGAAGAAAATGCTGTTTGACCAGCTCACGAACGGTTGCACGCACACGGTGTTCGTAACCAGAACGCCCGGATTCAAAGAGGTAGGCAAAACTCGGTTCATGCCGGTACGCCTGATACAGCACCGAGCGTGCCTCGCGGGAATAGCCGCTGTCCAACTGGCGGATTTGCGCGTGTGCGGGGGCAGATTCGGGCATGGGTACGACCTCAAGATGGCGACGCGCCCTTCAAAAGCAGCGTCTTGGCTATGTGCTTCGAGTCGGGGTCTACTAAGACAGTTCAGGCTAATTTCACCTGGCTACGATTGAGCGTAGCAGTCGCCCTGCCCGGCAAGTCCGGGCGACCCTGCGCTGGCCCTGACGTCGAAGGTCGGCTAGCATCGCCTTTTGCTTTTTGCCAGGACTGCCGCCTATGAAAATTGTGTCTTTCAATATCAATGGCCTGCGCGCCCGTCCCCATCAGCTGGCGGCGCTGATCGAGAAACATCAACCAGACGTCATTGGTCTGCAGGAAACCAAGGTCTCCGATGAGCAGTTTCCCCAGGCGGAAATCGAAGCGCTCGGCTACCACGTACATTTCCATGGTCAGAAAGGCCACTATGGGGTTGCGCTGCTCTCGCGCCTGCCGCCCATCGCTTTGCACAAGGGCTTTGACACCGACGACGAAGAATCCCAGAAGCGTTTCATCTGGGGCACTTACGCTGACCGCAACGGCGTGCCGGTCACTGTCATGAACGGCTATTTCCCCCAGGGCGAAAGCCGCGACCATCCCACCAAATTCCCTGCCAAACAACGTTTCTATGCCGATCTGCAGCAACTCCTGGAGACGCGTTTTAGCAACGACCAGGCTTTGGTGGTAATGGGCGACGTCAATATTTCCCCGGAAGACAGTGACATCGGCATTGGCCCGGATAACGCCAAGCGTTGGCTGAAAACCGGCAAATGCAGCTTCTTGCCGGAAGAGCGCGAGTGGATGGGCAAACTGAAAAGCTGGGGCCTGGTGGACAGCTTCCGCCATCTGTACCCGGAGGTAATCGATCAGTTCAGCTGGTTCGACTACCGCAGCCGTGGCTTCGAGGATGAACCCAAGCGTGGCTTGCGCATCGATCTGATCATGGCGTCCCACGGCTTGCAGCCACGAATCAAAGCAGCTGGGGTGGATTACGATCTGCGCGCCATGGAAAAGCCTTCGGACCATGCGCCGATCTGGCTTGAGTTGAGCTAAGAGGTGTGCAAGCCCCTGTAGGAGCGAACTTGTTCGCGAGGCGTCCACACTGACACCACACTGGCCGCCTCGCCAACAAGTTGGCTCCTACAGGTCGGTATTCCATATCAACAAGCTGTCACATAGCAGTCATCTATCCGTCTTATTCTCTCGGCATTTCCGCTTATTAGAAGAAGATGTCGAAGATGCTGCGCACGTTTTGCATTCGAACCTTCCACGCACTGCTGATCGGCGCCTGGCCGCTGGCGGCGCTTGCTGCCTTGCCGATACCGGTGGACGGTTCCCCGGTTTTGCGGATTCAGGGCTCCAACACGATCGGTGCGCAACTGGGCCCTGCCCTGGTTGAAGGGCTGATGGCTGAACAGGGTTTGCTCTCCATCGAAAAACGTCCCGGCGCACATCCCAACGAGACACTCCTTTCCGGACGCAACAGCGCGGGCCAAACCGTCACAGTCGAGGTGGCAGCACACGGCTCCGGCACCGGCTTCAGTGCACTGAAGGCCAAAACCGCGGATCTGGCTGCTTCATCCAGGCCTATAAAAGAAAGCGAAATCAACGACCTGAACGGCTTGGGTGACCTGAAAAGCCATGAAGCCGAGCAGGTCATCGCCATCGATGGCGTTGCAGTCATCCTGCATCCAAACAATCCACTGCGGGCGTTAAGCATTATTCAGCTGGCGCAGATCTTCTCTGGAGAAATTCAGGACTGGCAGCAACTGGGGGGTGCCGCAGGCCCCATCCATGTGTACGCACGGGACCAACAGTCCGGCACCTACGACACCTTCAACGAGTTGGTTTTAACCAAAAACGGAAAATCCCTGGTGCGTGATGCCAAGCGATTCGAGTCCAGCGAGCAACTGTCGGACGAAGTCAGCCAGGACCGTCAAGGCATCGGTTTTATCGGCCTGCCCTACGTGCGCCGGGCCAAGGCCGTTGCGATTATCGATGGGGGTTCCAAGCCGATGCTGCCGACCGTTGGCCTGATTGCCACGGAAGATTATCCGCTGTCGCGCCGTTTGTACTTCTACCTGCCGCCGCAGTCGAGCCAGCGCTGGGCCAAAGCCTTGGTGAAATTTACTCAGAGCGCCGCAGGGCAAACCATTGTGGCGAAAACCGGGTTTGTCGCGCAGACGGTCCAAGCTGTAAAGGTGCGGGCGACCCCGGAAATGCCATCGCAGTACCAGAACCTGACCCGCGAAGGTGAACGGCTGTCGGTGAATTTTCGTTTTGCTCAAGGCAGTGCCGTACTGGATAACAAGGCCAGGCTTGATGTGCAGCGTGTTGTGGATTACTTGAAAGACCATGATCAGCTTAACCAGCGGGTCACGCTGGTCGGCTTCGGTGATGTGAAAGACGACTCAACCAGAGCGCAATTATTGTCCAAACTGCGGGCGATGGCTGTGCGCCGGGAGTTGCTGAAAAGCAACGTCGTGCTGCGGGACGTGCTGGGCCTGGGCGCTGAAATGCCCGTGGCCGACAATGATGCCGATGAGGGCAGATTCAAGAATCGACGGGTTGAGGTTTGGGTGGAGTGAGTATGGGGCACTGTAAAGACGATCAGTCTCCTGTGGGAGCGAACCTGTTCGCGAAAGCGGTGTTTCGGGCGATAGAGACCCGCCGGATGTACGGGCCCCCTTTGCGGACAGGTCCGCTCCCACGGATTGTTGCTTCAGCCGTAATTGTTGACCTGTTGGGGGGTTGGCCGGAGTGCTATCTAATTAACGGGGCTCACTGCGCATCATTTCCCGGGGCACGTATTTGCCAACCTCATGTTTGCCAATCGCCGCGCGGTGAACCTCATCCGGGCCATCGGCCAGCCGCAGCGTGCGTTGCATGGCGTACATATAAGCCAGCGGGAAATCGCCTGAAACCCCCGCCCCCCCATGGATCTGAATCGCCCGGTCAATCACCCGCAGCGCGACATTAGGCGCGACCACCTTGATCTGCGCGATCTCACTTTTGGCGACCTTGTTGCCCACCGTGTCCATCATGTACGCCGCTTTCAGTGTCAGCAGCCGGGCCATGTCGATTTCCATGCGCGAATCAGCGATCTTGTCGATATTGCCACCGAGCCTTGCCAACGGACGACCGAAGGCCGTGCGCTGCACTGAGCGCTTGCACATCAGCTCCAGCGCCCGCTCGGCCATGCCTACCGAGCGCATGCAGTGATGAATCCGGCCAGGGCCCAGACGTCCTTGGGCAATTTCAAAGCCACGCCCTTCCCCCAGCAGTACGTTTTCGTACGGCACACGCACGTTCTCGAACAGCACTTCGGCATGACCGTGTGGTGCATCGTCGTAACCGAAGACCGGCAACGGGCGGACGATTTTCACGCCCGGCGTGTCGGTGGGCACCAGAATCATTGAGTGCTGTTGATGGCGCGGACCGTCCGGATCGCTCAAACCCATGAAAATCATGATCTTGCAGCGGGGATCGCAGGCGCCGGATGTCCACCATTTGCGGCCATTGATGACCCAATTGTCTCCGTCACGGGTAGCGCGGGCGGCCATGTTGGTGGCATCTGAGGACGCAACGTCAGGCTCAGTCATCGCAAAGGCCGATCGAATCTCGCCCCGCAGCAAAGGCTCCAGCCAACGCTGCTTCTGGCTCTCGCTGGCATAACGCACCAGTACTTCCATGTTGCCGGTGTCTGGCGCCGAGCAGTTGAACGGCTCCGGCCCCAGGAGTGATCGGCCCATGATTTCCGCCAACGGCGCGTACTCAAGGTTAGTCAAACCAGCGCCGAACTCCGATTCCGGCAGAAACAGGTTCCACAACCCTTCAGCCTTAGCCTTGAGCTTGAGCTCCTCCATGATTGCAGTCGGCTGCCAGCGATCACCTTCAGCCACCTGGCGTTCAAAAACGGGTTCTGCGGGGTAAACGTAAGCGTCCATGAACGCCGTCACGCGCTCGCGCAGCGCCTGAACCTTGGGGGAGTAAGCGAAATCCATCGGCAGCTACCTTCTGGGAGGTTATTTAAGTCTTGTTAGCGATGCTAGAACACGCCCCACCATTTATCTAACCTATTCTCGGCGTGTATAAACATTCATAACCGATATATGATCGGGCGATTCAACCAAAACAAAAACAGCACGAGGCGCGCAGCAATGAACCTGAGCAAGGTCGATCTCAATCTCTTTATTGTCTTTGACGCCATCTACACCGAAGCCAACCTGACCCGCGCCGGTCAGATCGTCGGCATCACCCAGCCTGCGGTGTCCAATGCACTGGCGCGCTTGCGTGAAACCTTTAACGATCCGCTGTTCGTGCGTACCGCTCAAGGCATGGTGCCAACGCCGATGGCGCAGAACATCATCGGCCCGGTGCGCAACGCGCTGTCATTGCTGCGTGTCTCGGTGCAGGAAAGCCGGATTTTCAACCCGCTGCAGGCCAACAAGAACTACCGCATCAGCATGACCGACCTGACCGAAGCGGTGATTCTGCCCTCGCTGTTTCAACGGCTGCGGCGTCTGGCGCCTGCGGTGGTCATCGAAAGCTTTCTGTCCAAACGTCGCGAAACCACCAAGGAACTGGCCGCGGGCCGACTGGATTTCGCCATCGACGCCCCACTCAACACCGACCCTCAGGTGCGTCACGTCAAGCTGATGGAAGACAAATACGTCTGCGCCATGCGCAAGGGCCATCCGCTGGCCAGCAAGAGTCCGATCACCCTCGATGACTATCTGGCACTGACCCACATTCATATCTCCAGCCGCCGCGCTGGCTTGGGCCACGTTGACCTTGCGCTTGGAAAGATGGGCATTCAGCGCAAGATCGCCCTGCGCTCGCAGCATTACCTGATGGCCTCGCAAGTGCTGCAGCAGACGGACATGGTGATGACCGTTCCAGAGCGCTTCGCCCGCCGCAACGACTTGCACTACGTTTACCTGCCGGTAAATGACGTGCCCAGCGTGGAAAGTCATCTGTATTGGCATGAGAGTACGGACCAGGACCCGGCGAACCGATGGATGCGCGAGCAGATGATTGAGCTGTGTCAGTGGGTCACTGCCAATGACAAGAAGCTCGAAACAGCCTGATTAATATGATGTATATGTTTGAAATTAGAGAATAATATTTTAGTTAAAGTGAATTCTAGAAAAAGCAGCTCAGGATTGGGCTGGCCTCCTTTACACCGGCCGCTTGACGTTAACGTCAAGTGCGCCGTAGCTTAGCCCTTCGCCATTAGCGTCTGAGCCCTTCCCCCCATGACTACCCAGACATACAGCATTTCCGACCTGGCTCGGGAGCTGGACATCACCACCCGTACCATCCGCTTTTACGAAGAACAAGGCATGCTTACGCCCGAACGACGTGGGCAGGAGCGCATTTATACGGGGCGGGACAAGGTCACGCTGAGGTTGATACTGCGTGGCAAACGGATTGGGTTTTCCCTTGCCGAGTGCCGGGATTTAATCGCGCTATACGATCCGGAGGGTGGCAATCACAAACAGCTCACCACCATGCTCGGCAAAATCACCGAGCGCCGAGCGCAGCTTGATCAACAATTGCTTGATATTCAGCAAATGCAGCTTGAGCTAGATACTGCTGAAGAACGCTGCAAGCACGCGCTCTGCAAAGCTGATGTAAATCAATAATTTACGAATGAAACCAAAAATAAAAATCAAGTTCCGGAGCGATAGACGCCATGTCATTTCCCACCCACGTTCGCTTGGTTGAAGTCGGCCCACGAGACGGTTTGCAAAATGAATCCCAACCGATCAGCGTTGCCGACAAGGTGATTTTGGTGGACGCGCTAAGCGAGGCCGGCCTGAGCTATATCGAGGTGGGCAGTTTTGTCTCACCCAAATGGGTGCCCCAAATGGCAGGCTCGGCCGAGGTGTTTGCACAGATCCAGCGCAAATCCGGCGTTACCTATGCAGCCCTTGCGCCCAATTTGAGAGGGTTGGAGGACGCCCTGGCCGCAGGGGTTCAAGAGGTTGCCGTGTTCGCCGCAGCATCGGAAGCCTTCTCACAGCGCAACATCAACTGCTCGATCAGCGAAAGCCTGGAACGATTTATTCCGCTGATGGAAGCTGCGCGTTTGCACGGCATTAAGGTGCGCGGGTATGTGTCATGCGTGCTCGGCTGCCCCTATGAAGGCCATGTCCCCTCCGATCAGGTGGCGGCCGTGGCCAAGGAACTGGTAGCGATGGGCTGCTATGAAGTTTCGCTCGGCGATACCATCGGAACAGGCACTCCAGGTGAGACACGACGGTTGTTCGAGGTAGTGGGCCAGCAAGTCCCGCGCAGCCAATTGGCCGGGCACTTTCACGACACCTACGGCCAGGCGCTCGCCAATATCTATGCCGGTCTGCTGGAAGGGATTGAGGTGTTCGACAGCTCTGTCGCAGGGCTTGGCGGCTGTCCCTATGCCAAAGGTGCGACCGGTAACGTTGCGACGGAGGACGTTTTGTACATGCTCAACGGCTTGGGAATCGACACCGGTATTGACCTGGACAAGCTGATTTTGGCGGGCCAGCGTATATGCGAGGCCTTAAAGCGTAGCAACGGATCGCGGGTAGCGAAGGCACGTCTGTCGGTTTGATGGTGCGACAACTTGTCACACAGTGTTACCCTCACTGGCATTGAAAGTCGTTAAACGGGTAACTCGGAAACAAACGCTAGCCTTTACGGGCGGTCTTGTATCCCACTTGATGAACCAAGTGACTGTTTTCAAAGGCTTTGTAAAAATTGGCACGGCATCTGCTATGTCTCAGGCATAACAAAAATAACAAACTGCAGTAACCCAATAAAAACAAAACGTATCGGCTCTGACATAACAAGAACAACACGGACAGAGACGCAGCTAACAGATTTTTTTGGAGTGGATCGCTTTTCGAGGCTTTGGCCTCACAACCGGGCAGAGAACAATAAAACTACCCTCAGGTAGCTCCCGAACTGGTTGGACAGTTGCTCTCATCGAGCGGCAGTAGAAGCAGCATCAGCGCTCAAAAAAATACGTTTGCTCTTAACCCCGGTTGGGGGTCGCTCAAAAACCAAAAAAGGCCGGTTGCCAAAAACAACAACAGACCGCCTAAAAACAAAAAAGAGCATGTAGCAAAAACTTGAAGGGGAGCCTTGGCTCCCCTTCGTGCTGTCTGGTCCAAAGGCTTTTCCAATCCCCTCCTCCCTATCCGCTTGTTATCCCCGTTGACAGTGCCTCGCCCCAAGGCTTACGTTAACGTAAAGGTGATACCCAATATTGCTGCCCGCCAGCACGCCAAAAACAACAGGGAATTCCAGCGCCATGAACTACCCAAGCCTAAACTTTGCCCTCGGCGAAACCATCGACATGCTGCGCGATCAAGTCCAGCACTTCGTAGCCGCCGAGATTGCCCCACGCGCTGCGCAAATCGACCGAGACAATCTGTTCCCCGCCGACATGTGGCGCAAGTTCGGCGAAATGGGGCTTTTGGGAATCACTGTCAGCGAAGAATATGGCGGCGCCGGGCTGGGTTATCTGGCCCACGTGGTGGCGATGGAAGAAATCAGTCGCGGTTCGGCGTCGGTAGCGTTGTCCTACGGTGCGCATTCGAATCTGTGCGTCAACCAGATCAATCGCAACGGCAATCCCGAACAAAAAGCCCGCTACCTTCCCAAGCTGATTTCCGGCGAACACATTGGCGCGTTGGCCATGAGCGAGCCTAATGCAGGCTCCGACGTAGTGTCGATGAAACTGCGGGCCGACAAGCGCGCCGACCGCTACGTGCTCAATGGCAGCAAAACCTGGATCACCAACGGCCCCGACGCCAATACTTACGTGATCTACGCCAAGACCGACCTGGAAAAAGGTCCCCACGGCATCAGCGCGTTCATCGTCGAACGCGACTGGAAAGGGTTTTCCCGTGGCAGCAAGTTCGACAAGCTCGGCATGCGCGGCTCCAACACCTGCGAGCTGTTCTTCGATGACGTCGAAGTCCCGGAAGAAAACCTGCTCGGCGCGTTGAACGGCGGCGTGAAGGTGTTGATGAGCGGCCTGGATTACGAGCGGGTCGTGCTCTCCGGCGGCCCGACCGGGATCATGCAGGCCTGCATGGACGTGGTATTGCCGTACATCCATGACCGCAAACAATTCGGCCAGAGCATTGGCGAATTTCAGCTGATTCAGGGCAAGGTCGCTGATATGTACACCCAGCTCAACGCCAGTCGCGCTTACCTCTATGCCGTGGCGCAAGCCTGCGAGCGTGGCGAAACCACGCGCAAGGACGCCGCTGGCGTCATCCTCTATTCCGCCGAACGCGCCACGCAAATGGCGTTGGACACGATCCAGATCCTTGGCGGCAATGGCTACATCAATGAATTCCCGGCGGGCCGTTTATTGCGCGATGCCAAGCTCTACGAAATCGGTGCCGGGACCAGCGAAATCCGCCGGATGTTGATTGGGCGCGAACTGTTCAATGAAACGAAGTGAGGATGGGGCGAGCTGCAAGCCCCAAGCGACAAGCTGCAAGTAAAAGCATCTGCCGTGCGGCCTCGACTTTTCTCTCGGAGTAATTTCCATGGCAATTCTGACGACTCAGATCAACCCGCGCTCTTCGGAGTTCGCGACCAATCACGAAGCCATGCACAGCCAGGTCAATGCCCTGCGCCAATTGCTCAATCAGGTTCAGCAAGGCGGTGGCGCTAAAGCGCAGGAGCGCCATGCGTCCCGAGGCAAGTTACTGCCTCGGGAACGTATCAATCGGCTGCTGGATATCGGCTCGCCGTTTCTTGAAATCAGCCCGCTGGCGGCTCATGGGGTGTATGGCGAAGACGTGCCCGCTGCCGGTCTGATCGCAGGTATCGGCAGGGTCGAAGGCGTCGAATGCATGATCATCGCCAACGATGCCACGGTAAAAGGCGGTTCGTACTACCCGCTCACGGTGAAAAAACACCTGCGCGCCCAGACCATCGCCCAGCAAAACCGCCTGCCGTGTATTTATCTGGTGGATTCGGGGGGCGCCAACCTGCCACGCCAGGACGAAGTATTTCCGGACCGAGAGCACTTCGGGCGGATCTTCTTCAATCAGGCCAACATGAGCGCTCAGGGCATCGCGCAGATCGCTGTGGTGATGGGTTCCTGCACGGCGGGCGGCGCTTACGTGCCGGCAATGGCCGACGAAGCGATCATGGTGCGCAATCAGGCGACGATCTTTCTTGCCGGGCCGCCGCTGGTGAAGGCGGCCACCGGCGAAGTGGTCAGCGCCGAGGACTTGGGCGGCGCCGACGTGCACTGCAAGATCTCAGGTGTGGCCGACCACTACGCCGAAAGCGACGAACACGCGCTGGCCTTTGCCCGACGCAGCATTGCCAATCTCAACTGGCGCAAACAGGGTCAACTGCAAGTGCGCGCCCCGATTGCCCCGCTGTATGCCAGTGACGAGTTGTACGGGGTGATTTCAGCTGATCCCAAGCAGCCCTACGACGTGCGCGAAGTCATCGCGCGCCTGGTGGATGGCTCGGTGTTCGATGAATTCAAAGCCCTGTTCGGCACCACGCTGGTGTGTGGCTTTGCCCATCTGCACGGCTATCCGATCGCGATTCTTGCCAACAACGGCATTCTGTTCGCGGAAGCCGCGCAGAAAGGCGCGCATTTCATCGAACTGGCCTGTCAGCGCGGCATCCCGCTGCTGTTCCTGCAAAACATCACCGGCTTCATGGTCGGGCAGAAATATGAAGCTGGCGGCATCGCCAAGCATGGCGCCAAGCTGGTCACCGCGGTGGCCTGCGCCAAAGTGCCGAAATTCACGGTGATCATCGGTGGTAGTTTCGGCGCGGGCAACTACGGCATGTGCGGCCGCGCTTATGACCCACGGTTTCTGTGGATGTGGCCCAACGCACGGATCGGCGTCATGGGCGGCGAGCAAGCGGCTGGCGTGCTCGTGCAGGTCAAGCGCGAGCAGGCCGAACGCAGTGGCCAGGGATTCAGCGCCGACGAAGAATCCGCCATCAAGCAACCGATCCTCGATCAGTACGACACCCAGGGCCATCCGTATTACTCCAGCGCTCGGCTGTGGGATGACGGCGTCATTGACCCGGCGCAAACCCGAGACGCCCTGGGCCTCGCGCTCTCCGCGTCGCTCAACGCCCCCATCGAGCCCACGCAGTTCGGCATCTTCCGAATGTAATCCAGGGACTGACCATGACTGAATTTGAAACTGTCCAGGTAGAGCACGACCCACGGGGCTTCGCCACGCTGTGGCTGAACCGCGCAGAGAAAAACAATGCCTTCAACGCGCTGATGATTCGCGAGTTGATCATCGCGCTGGACCAATTACAGGCCGATACGACGCTGCGTTTCCTGCTGTTGCGCGGGCGTGGCAAGCACTTCAGCGCTGGTGCCGATCTGGCCTGGATGCAGGAATCGGCCAATCTGGATTACAACACCAACCTGCGTGACGCTCAGGAACTGGCCGAGCTGATGTACAACCTGGCGCGCCTGAAGATCCCGACCCTGGCCGTTGCTCAGGGCGCCTCCTACGGAGGTGCGCTGGGCCTGATCAGCTGTTGCGACATGGCGATTGGCGCCGAGGACGCGCAGTTTTGTCTGTCCGAAGTGCGCATCGGCCTGGCGCCTGCGGTCATCAGCCCGTTCGTGGTGCAGGCCATCGGTGAGCGCGCCGCACGCCGCTATGCACTGACCGCCGAGCGTTTCGACGGCCTGCGCGCCCGGGAAATTGGCCTGCTGGCTGAGTGTTACCCGCTAGCCGAGCTTGAGCCGCAGGTGCAGCGCTGGGTCGACAATTTGCTGCTCAACAGCCCCAAGGCCATGCGCACCAGCAAGGATCTGCTGCGGGAAATGGGCAACGGCGAACTGACCCCGGCACGTCGGCGCTTCTGTGAGAACGCCATCGCGCGGATTCGCGTCAGCCCAGAAGGCCAGGAAGGCCTGCGCGCCTTTCTGCAAAAACGCCCACCCGCTTGGCAACAGCACAATAAAAATGGGGATTCGCCCGAATGAGCGCCGTCAAACCCGTAACTCTGAATACCCTACTGGTGGCCAATCGCGGCGAAATCGCCTGCCGCGTGATGCGTACCGCCAAAGCCATGGGCCTCACCACCGTTGCCGTGCACAGCGCCACTGATCGCGATGCGCGCCATGCCCGCGAGGCTGACATCTGCGTCGATCTGGGTGGCAGCAAAGCCGCCGACAGCTATCTGCTGATCGACAAACTGATCGCTGCCGCACAGGCTAGCGGTGCCCAGGCGATTCACCCCGGTTACGGTTTTTTATCGGAAAACGCCGGTTTCGCCCGAGCCATCGAACAGGCCGGATTAATCTTCCTCGGCCCGCCCGCCTCGGCCATCGACGCCATGGGTAGCAAATCCGCCGCCAAATCCCTGATGGAAAAGGCCGGTGTACCACTGGTGCCGGGCTATCACGGCGAGGCCCAGGACGCGCAGACGTTCCGCACGGCGGCTGCGAAAATCGGCTACCCGGTGTTGCTCAAAGCCACGGCGGGTGGCGGTGGTAAAGGCATGAAGGTAGTCGAACGCGATGAGGATCTGGCAGAGGCGCTGGCCTCGGCGCAACGTGAGGCGCAATCCTCGTTCGGCGATTCGCGCATGCTCGTCGAAAAGTACGTGCTCAAGCCGCGTCACGTGGAGATTCAGGTCTTCGCGGATCAGCACGGCAACTGCTTGTACCTCAACGAGCGTGATTGCTCGATACAGCGTCGTCACCAGAAAGTCGTCGAAGAAGCCCCCGCCCCCGGCCTGAGCCCCGAGCTGCGCCGCGCCATGGGTGAATCAGCGGTACGTGCCGCCCAGGCCATCGGCTATGTCGGCGCGGGCACGGTGGAGTTTCTGCTGGATGCCCGAGGCGAATTCTTCTTCATGGAGATGAATACGCGCCTGCAGGTCGAGCATCCGGTTACCGAGGCGATCACTGGCCTTGATCTGGTGGCGTGGCAGATTCGCGTGGCCCAAGGGGAAGCGCTGCCGATCACTCAGGAGCAGGTGCCGCTGATTGGGCACGCCATCGAGGTGCGCCTGTATGCGGAAGACCCGAGCAATGACTTTTTGCCTGCCACCGGCACCCTGGAGATCTACCGCGAATCGTCGCCGGGGCCAGGTCGCCGGGTAGACAGCGGCGTTGCCGAGGGCGACGTGGTGTCGCCGTTTTATGACCCGATGCTCGGCAAGCTGATTGCCTGGGGCGAGAACCGCGAGCAGGCGCGTTTGCGGCTATTGGCGATGCTCGATGAATTTGCCATTGGCGGGCTGCGCTGCAATCTGGCGTTCCTGCGCCGCATCATCGCGCATCCGGCGTTCGCTGCCGCTGAGCTGGACACCGATTTCATTCCCCGTTATCACGCTGATTTGCTGCCAGCGCCGCAGGAACTGTCGGTTGATTTCTGGCACGCGGCTGCCCAGGGATTTCGGGAAAGTACCCGGCCGCGCGTGCGCGACGATGACGTTCATTCGCCGTGGTCAACGCTTGATGGTCTGCGGCTTGGCCTGCCCAACGAGGTTGATCTGCACCTGACGTGTGGCACTGAGCAACAGAAGGTTCAGTTGCGAAGCCTGGATGCGGCGCACATCGAACTCAACGGCGAGCAATTGACCATCGAGCATAACGGCGTACGCCGCCAGCATCGGGCAATTCGCCGGGACGATACGCTGTATCTTCAGTGGCATGGCGAGTTGCACGCGGTCAAGCGGGTTGATCCGATTGCAGCGGTTGAGGCCAGCCATGGGCAACTCGGCGGCCTGACCGCCCCCATGAACGGCAGCATCGTTCGGGTACTGGTCCAGGTGGGTCAGGCTGTCGAAGCCGGCACGCAATTGGTCGTGCTCGAAGCCATGAAAATGGAACACAGCGTACGGGCAGCCCAGGCGGGGGTGGTAACAGCGTTGTATTGCGCGGAAGGCGAGATGGTCAGTGAGGGGACGGTGTTGGTGGCGTTGCAGGACCAATAAATCCTCTGAATCGGCAGGGATCTGTAGGAGCCAACTTGTTGGCGAGACGGCCAGATGTAGTTCCACAGATAGGCCGCCTCGCCAACAAGTTCGCTCCTACAGGAGACTGCCAACCCTGTAGGAGCGCGCTTGCCCGCGAATGGGGTCTATCAGCCAACTACCTTCTGGCTGGTACACCGCAATCGCGGGCAAGCGCGCTCCTACAGTTTAAAAGCGCAGCATCCCTTATGCGGCGACCTCATACAGTGCTGGCAATACCACTTCCCCGTTCACCAGACTCTGACGCATCCGCGCCGCCTGCAAACCTGCGGCCTTCATCGCGCTTTCCTTCACATGGCCGTACCCGCGAATCTTCTCGGGCAAACGGGCCAGGCTCAACGCCGTGTGACGATTGCTCGCCTTCAGGTGCTCCAGGATCAGCTCGATGTCAGCCACGTAGCTGTCGATCAGCGCCCGCTCCTGCTGGCGCTCGACACTGCGACCGAATGGATCAATCGCAGTCCCGCGCAGAAACTTGAATTTGGCCAGCACATCGAACGCTTTCAACATCCACGGACCGAAGCTACGTTTACGCGGCGTGCCATTGTGCGGATCGCGCTTGGCCAGCCAAGACGGCGCCAGATGAAATTCCAGCCGGTAGTCGCCCTCGAACTGCGCCTGAAGCTGACGGGTGAACTCGCCGTTGCTGTACAGCCGTGCGACTTCATACTCATCCTTGTAGGCCAACAGTTTGAAGTAACTGAACGCGACCGCCTCGGTCAACGCTGGCTGCTGACCGGGGAATAACTGATTTTCGACATCGCGCACCCGATACACCAGCTGCAAATAACGCTCTGCGTAGGCCTTGTTCTGGTACTCAGTCAGCAGCTTGACGTTATTCTCCAGCCGCTGATCCAGGTCCAGCGCCTGGAAATCTTCCACCACCACGCTGTCCGGGTTAGCTGCGGCTTGCACCGCTGGCAGGTCATGCGCCGCGCGACGTCCCCACAGGAACGCCTGCTGATTGAGATTGACCTGTACGCCATTCAGCTCGATGGCTTTCTCGATGGCCGCTGACGTCAGCGGGATCAAACCTGACTGAAAGGCAAAGCCGAGCATGAACAGGTTGCTCGCAATGCTGTCACCCATCAGTTTGGTCGCCAAATCGGTGGCTTGAACGAAGTGGGTCTTCTCAGCGCCCACCGCGTCGCGAATGGTCTGCATCATCGCGTCGGCCGGGAATTCCGCGTCCGGGTTGCGCGTGAACTCTGCCGTCGGGGTTTGCTGGCTGTTGATCACGGCGTAGGACTTGGCGCTGTTGAGTTTGGCAATCGCATCAGGGCCAGACGCCACCAACAGATCACAACCCAACAGCAGGTTGGCTTCGCCAGCAGCAATGCGCACGGCAAACAGATCGCTCTGGCGCGCAGCAATGCGGATATGGCTGACTACCGGACCAAACTTCTGCGCCAGGCCTGCCTGATCCAGCACGCTGCAACCTTTGCCTTCAAGATTGGCCGCGTAACCGAGCATGGCGCCGACCGTGGTCACGCCTGTGCCGCCGACGCCTGATAGCAAGATATTAAAAGGCTTATCCAGCGCTGGCAGAGTCGGATCGGGCAGCGCTGCGAAGGCTGATGCCTGCTTGGGCAGTTGCGGTTTGCGCAGCTTGCCGCCGTGCACCGTCACAAAGCTTGGGCAGAAGCCTTCGACGCAGCTGAAATCCTTGTTGCACGCGCTCTGGTCGATCTCGCGCTTGCGGCCTTGGGCCGTTTCTTTAGGCAGCACCGACAGACAACCGGATTTCACGCCGCAGTCGCCACAGCCTTCGCATACGGCGGGGTTGATCACTGCGCGCTTGTCCAGGTCGAGCATCGTGCCGCGTTTGCGACGGCGGCGCTTTTCCGTGGCACAGGTCTGGTCGTAGATGATCACAGACACGCCTTTGAACTCGCGCAACTCCCGCTGCACCGTGTCCAGATCGCGGCGGTGATGGAAAGTGGTGATCGGCGCAAACGCTTCGCGGCTCGGGTATTTCTCCGGCTCGTCGGACACCAGCGCGATGCGCATCACGCCTTCGTTGAACACCTGACGGCTCAGTTGATCGACGCGCAAAATGCCGTCGATAGGCTGGCCGCCGGTCATCGCCACCGCGTCGTTATAGAGAATCTTGTAGGTGATGTTGACCTTGGCCGCGACCGCCGCCCGCAGCGCCAGATGGCCGGAGTGGAAATAGGTGCCATCACCCAGGTTCTGGAAAACGTGGGGAGTTTCGGTGAAAGGCGCCTGGCCAATCCAGGTCACGCCCTCGCCGCCCATCTGGGTGAACGTTTCGGTTTCCCGGTCCATCCAGATGGTCATGTAGTGGCAGCCAATGCCGGCCAGTGCGCGGCTGCCTTCTGGCACGCGGGTCGAGGTGTTGTGCGGACAGCCGGAGCAGAAATGCGGGATGCGCTGGGTATTGAACAGTGGCGCGGCGAGGGCTTTTTCCTTGTCCTGCAAAAACTGTAGGCGGGCTTCGATTTTAGGGCTGCTGTAGATCGGCGCAAGGCGTTTGGCGATGACTCGGGCGATCATCGCCGGGGTCAGTTCTGCCAGATTGGGCAGCAAAGAGCGCCCTTCTTCATCGAACTCGCCCACAACCCGTGGGCGCTGATCCACGGGCCAGTTGTAAAGCTGACCGGTGAGCTGGTCCTCGATCACGCTGCGTTTTTCTTCGACCACCAGAATCTCGTCAAGGCCTTCTGCAAAGCCGTGCACTGATACTGGTTCCAGCGGCCAGCTCATGCCGACTTTGAGTACGCGAATACCCACCTGCGCGCACAAGTCCTCATCAATGCCGAGCTCTTCGAGCGCCTGGCGCACGTCCAGATAGGATTTACCGGTGGTGACGATACCC
Organism: Pseudomonas corni; assembly: GCF_057128765.1. Classification (NCBI taxonomy): domain Bacteria; kingdom Pseudomonadati; phylum Pseudomonadota; class Gammaproteobacteria; order Pseudomonadales; family Pseudomonadaceae; genus Pseudomonas; species Pseudomonas corni. The sequence goes on along the minus strand of NZ_JBSKHW010000009.1, from coordinate 152,398 downwards.
AGTCGCGGCTGGGGCGAGTCGATCATCACTTTGTTGAGATTGTTGGCCCGGGCGAATGCGCGGGCGGCGTAGATTTTGTAGGTGTTGAGCCGCGCTTCCTGAGCCAGGGGCGGATCGGGCCAACGGATATGCAGGCCGTCTTTAGGCAATTCGAAATCGTCGGGAATGCGGATTTCAATACGCAGCGGATCGACTTCAACCACTGCCGAGGAATCGACGTTTTCAGCGATGGTTTTCATCGCCACCCAGCACCCGCTGTAGCGTGAAAGCTCCCAGCCGATGATGCCGTAATCGAGGATTTCCTGGACATTGCTGGGGTTGAGAACCGGGATCATCGAGGCGATGAACGCGTGCTCGCTTTGATGGGCGATCGTCGAGGATTTGCAACCGTGGTCGTCACCGGCCAATACCAGTACGCCACCCTTTTCTGAAACGCCTGCCGAGTTGCCGTGCTTGAACACGTCGCCGCAGCGGTCCACTCCCGGGCCTTTGCCGTACCACAGGGCGAACACGCCATCGTACTTGCCATGGGGGAACAGATTGACCTGCTGGCTGCCCCACACCGCTGTCGCTGCCAGCTCTTCGTTGACGCCGGGCTGGAAGTGAATGGCGTTTTCCTGAAGATATTCCTTGGCGTCCCACAGGCTTTTGTCGAGGTTGCCCAACGGCGAACCGCGATAGCCGGAGATGAAGCCGGCAGTGTTCAGCCCTCGGGCCTCGTCACGTTGTTTCTGCAGCATGGGCAGACGTGTCAGCGCCTGCGTGCCGGTCAGATAAAGATTCCCGGTTGCGAGACGGTACTTATCGTCCAGACGGATATCGGCCAAAGACATTCATGCACTCCTTGTTTTTATACGGTGCGTTTTGAATGAAGTGAGCTGCGGCGACCTGCAGGTCTGCCAGCCCAGGCGCCAGGACGGTGGGCCCGGCGCTTATGGATCAAATAGTGCCCGTAGCGATGAGGCTTTTTCTTTCTAAATGTGAGTGAATCTGTTCAGATCCTGCATACCTGTTTCGTTTAAATAATAAAAAAGGGTCAATTCATGCAGGTTAAATTAAGTGCCGTCGACCGCAAGATTCTGCGCCTGCTTCAACACGACGCAGACCTCTCCGCTGCAGAGATCGCCGAACGCGTGGAACTGTCGCAATCGCCGTGCTGGCGGCGCATCAATCGATTGCAGGAAGAGGGGGTTATCGAGCGCAAGGTCGCCCTGCTCAACCCCGCCAAACTGGGGCTGACCACGACCGTATTCGTCGATGTAAAACTGTCGGGGCACGGCCGACGCTATCTGACGGAATTCGAAGAGGCGGTGATCGGCTATCCCGAGGTGCTGGAGTGCTACACCATGGCCGGCGACATGGATTTCCTGCTCAAGGTGGTGGTGCAGGACATCGCCAGCTATGAGCGATTTCTGCGCGATCATCTACTGCAAAGCCCCCATGTGCAGGAGGCTCATTCCAACATCGCGATGAGTGAAGTGAAACGCACGACAGAGTTGCCGATTGATTGAGGGCAGCTGCAAGCTTCAAGCTTCAAGCGCACGCAGATCAGCTTGCCGCTTGAAGCTTGTCGTTTGCAGCTAAAAAAAACCTTTGACTCTCAAATGATAATGATTACTATTGCACCAAGCCGGTCGCAAGATCGACTGATAACCCAGAAGCCTTAGGTCGGCTTCCGGATTATCTCCTCATCAGGCTAATCACGGTTTTTGACCCGGCTCTATAGGCCGGGTCTTTTTTTTGGGCGTGGCCTTTGCGGCCATCGAGGTTCGTGGTGCTGCTTTCTTCAGGCTAATGAAGAGGGGTCTGTTTCGATGGGGCCGATCATAGCAAAACAATGCCGAGCACTGAAGGGAAGCGAGGTCAAAAACGACACATTTTGCAATAAACGTCACTATCATCGATAAGTACTTGAGAATGACTCTCATAAAGCCTAATCTGCCCATGCGTCACGGACGATGCCCCCACTCCTCATCAAGGGATGAACATGGACGCGCAGCGAGTGAAATCATTATGACGGGTCAATTTGCCTCACTGTTCAGCTTGCCGTCGCGGCAACCGGACACACCGCTCAGCCAGGAAAGCGACGAGCTTCGCCGCCGCATTCAAAAACTGCCTCGCCGCACCCAGCAGATTTTTCTGCTAAGCCGTCTTGATCGACTCCCTTACGCCGACATTGCGGCGCTGCTGGAAATCAGTGTTGCCGCAGTCGAACGCGCCATGGTGCGGGTACTCGAACAGTGCAGCGACCAAACCGGCAACGACGCCGCTGCAGACCCGGTCACCACCCAAGCCCATTGCTGGTACGTCCACCTGCAAAGTCCTCATGCCACTGCCAGTCAGCGCATCGAATTTCGCCACTGGCTCGATGCCGACCTTTCCCATCTCTCTGCCTTCAAAGCCAGCGAACAGCTGTGGTGCGGGCTTCAAGCGCCTTCAACCGTAATGGGCGCAAGCGGTTGGCACCGACGTAAACGGAGGGTGTATATCGGCTGGTTATTGCTGACAGCGTTTCTGTGCGGCCTGCTGGCCACTGCCGAAGCAATCTCAGCGCTGGCATAAAGGGTCGGGCAATCACCCATCTGCCATGGCCGTTTGACGGAACAATACGTCGCAGCGTAGGGGTTCGATGCGTGTAAAGTAAGTGTCATAACAGCCCAGAGACCCCGTGCAGCTCATTGCCACGTTGGTCTGGCGGCATGAGTTGGCACTAACGTACTCAGGACCTTTCCGTGACCCAGAACTTGCTCTCCATCAGCGCTGACTTCGACAGCGGCAACATTTCCGTTATCGACGCCACCGACCCGCAGCACATCCGACTGGCTATCCGCCCCGACACCAAAAGCCCGCATTTCCAGTGGTTCCACTTCAAAGTGGATGGGATGCAGGTCGGCCACGTCCACGGTTTCAGCCTGACCAACGCCAGTGAGTCCAGCTACAACCGAGCCTGGACCGGTTACAACGCTGCCGCTTCTTACGATCAGAAGACCTGGTTCCGCGTGCCGAGCAGCTTTGACGGCAAAGCTCTGAATTTCGATCTGTCCCCCACCCAACCGCACATCTGGTTCGCCTACTTCGAACCCTATAGCCGTGAGCGCCATGAAGGGTTGATCGACCAGGCGTTGAGTGTGCCGGGCGTTGAACTGCTCGCCACCGGCAAAAGCGTCGAGGGGCGCGACATCCAGTTACTGCGCAAAGGCGACGGCGCTGCAGGCAAGCGCAACATCTGGATCATCGCCCAGCAACACCCCGGCGAGCACATGGCTGAGTGGTTCATGGAAGGCGTGATCGAGCGGTTGCAGCAGAACGACAGCGAACTGGCCGGTTTGCTGGAACAAGCGGACCTTTATCTGGTACCGCACATGAACCCGGATGGCTCGTTCCATGGTCATTTGCGGACCAACGCCCAAGGCAAGGATCTCAATCGCGCCTGGCAGGACTCAACCCCGGAACTGAGCCCGGAAGTGTTCTTCGTCAAGCAGCAGATGGAAAAGTACGGCGTGGACATGTTCCTCGACGTACACGGCGACGAGGAAATCCCCTACGTATTCACAGCTGCCTGCGAAGGTAATCCGGGCTACACGCCCAAACAGCAGGAGCTTGAAGCTGATTTCCGTGGGCGGTTGAGTGCAATCACTCAAGACTTCCAGACCCGCTACGGTTATCCGCGCTCAGCACCGGGCAAGGCCAACATGAACCTGGCCTGCAACAGCACGGGCGAACGTTACAAATGCCTGGCACTGACGCTGGAAATGCCATTCAAGGACAACGACGACGCGCCGAATCCGCAGACCGGATGGTCCGGCGAGCGCTCGAAGCAATTGGCGAAAGACGTACTGACGACGTTGGCGCAGATGGTGTCCGTGTTGCGTTGATTGCATCACTCTGTAGGAGCGAACTTGTTCGCGAGGCGTTTTTCTTGATACACCTGCGCCCCGCCTCGCCAACAAGTTGGCTCCTACAGATAAGTGTCGAGTCCTTCCGCCGTGTCCGGTTGAGGGCTTAATCGCGCCCGCGCAACATGCTCCCCAATACCTCATCCCTACGAATCCAGCCATGAAACAGCGCGGCAGCCAAGTGCGCGAGGATGGTCAGGAAGAACAGGTACGCCAGGTACCGGTGCGCGCCGCGCAGCCAGGCAAAGGTTGCAGCGTCTGCGCCGACAATGGATGGCAAACGCACGCTTTGCCCCAACATCACCGGGTCCCCCGCCGCCGAGATCATCGCCCAGCCAATCAAAGGCATCGCCAGCATCAGCGCGTAAAGCACGTAATGCGACAGCTTCGCCGCGAGCGCTTGCCAGGCGGGAAGGTCAGCTGGCAACGGTGGGGTTTGGGTCGAGAACCGCACGATCAAGCGCACAACCACCAGCACCAGAATCGCGATGCCCAGTGGCTTGTGAATATTCAACAGCCATTCATGCCGCTCGGAAATCGAAGCCACCATCCCCGCGCCGATGAACAACATGGCAATTACCATCAACGCCATCAGCCAGTGCAGCAGTCGCGCCAGGGGTGCGAAATGAGACGTCGGAGCACTCATGGTTGTTTCTCCTGTGCAGGTGCGGCTTTGAGCTGATTCACTTCACGGGTGCGACGTTCGTATGAGGCTGCATACGCCGCAGAGCGCGCGGCCAACAACGGATCGTCCGAACCTTCGATGCCGCTTGGCAGCACCAGCGGGTCGTAGTTGATATCCCGGCAATCGCCGTCCAACTGCGGCTGGCTCTTGTCGAGGACCAAAGTCCCGGCATTCACAGTTTTGCGATCGGCCGGCCACGCCTTGCTGGCATCGTTGGTGGGATCACCAGCGTTGGCGAGCGTCAGCACCAGGCTAAATTTCTGCGGGCCTGCAGCCAGTTTTTCGGCCAGGTCCTTCTCCAGGAAGTCCTTGTCCTGAGGCGTGGGCGCCACCAGAGAATCCTGGTTCTGCGGCACCACACTCCAGCGCACCGCCTGACGCTTGCCATCGGCGGCGACCAGCACAAAGGCGTTGACCGAATTGTAGGTTTCGGTAACGTAGCTGGCCGACGGTTTGGCCGTCTTTATCCACGCCAGAAACGGCGCGGTTTCTGGGTGCGCCGCGAAGAATGCCGGCGGCTTGGCCGGGTCAGGCTTGCCGGTTTTCGGGTCGGCTGCCGTCGCGTTCTGCAGATCAATGAAGGCAGCCGGAGTACCCACTGGAAACAGCGGCATACTGTTTACGCCCGTTCGCCACTGCTGGCCGTTGGGCTGGGTGAATTGCAGGGCCAGGCTGCGGATCGGCGCAGCGTTGTCAGGAGAGTTCGGGTTGCCAGTAGGGAGTGCGAACCGGCCGATCACGGGAGTTCGTCCGGCGCCGAACACTTGCGCACTGGACAACGTAGCTGCTGATCCATTGCTCTCGAAATACCCGGCGACGCAGGTGCCTTTCGGGTGGTTGCGGCGGTAGCCGGGGAACAGACCGTTGTTGTGCTCGAAGGTATCGACGACGCGCGCAGGCGTCAGGCGCTGGGGGTCAAGCGTGCCGTTGACGTAGGCAAAAGCGCCAGCAATCACCACGACCACGGCGCCGATCCCGGCCAGGCGTATTAATATCTGCGAAGTACTGAGGGGCGGTTTCGAGTGCTGCGGTGGTTCGCGCTCAATCATAGGGAAAACTCCGGGCCTTTGGCCTCTAATCACGGTATTGAAGGTGGACGTTCCTGCGGTGCATCTATTCCACGATGTGATATTTATTTTTATGAGCGTGGAATAACCTTCGGCGGCATGCGTCTTTCTGGTCACACGATTTGAATCATCCCGCTGGATGACCTGGAACCTGACCATGAACGAGCTGGACGAACAACTCAGAGAAGTGCTGCCGCGCATGCGCCGCTTTGCCGTATCGTTGACGCGCGACCCGAGCAGCGCCGACGATCTGGTGCAATCGAGCCTTGAAAAAGCACTGTCATCGTGGGGCGGCAAACGCCCCGAAGGTGATCTGCGTGCCTGGTTGTTCTCCATTCTTTATAGACAATTTCTCGATGCGCATCGCCGCTCTCGTCGCTACAGTCGCATGCTAGAGCTGTTCACCGGTGGCAAGGACGACCATTTCGAGCCATCGGTTGAACGTACGGTGGTCGCACGATCGACGTTACAGGCATTCGAGCGGCTTAACACCGAACAGCGGGCTTTATTACTATGGGTCTCGGTCGAGGGCTTGAGCTATAACGAATGCGCCCAAATTCTTGATGTCCCGGTGGGCACTGTCATGTCCCGCCTGTCTCGCGCGCGTCAGGCCTTGCGTCTGCTTAGCGAAGGCGAAATCACCACCCCTGCCCTGCGGATACTGAAATGATCACTCTGCCCCCCAGCGAACGCGACCTGCACGCCTACGTCGACGGCCAGCTCAACGAAGCCGACCAGACGACCATGGACATTTATCTGGCGGCTAACCCGGAGGTGTCAGAGCAAGTCCTTGCCTGGCAACGCGATGCCCAAAGCCTGCGCGCCGCCCTCAGTGGCGAGCTGCACCGCGCCGCGAATCCCGAGCTTGACCCTGGGTTCATTCGCCAACGCCTGCGACGCAACCGCACCCGGCATTACGCGACCGCTGCGGTACTGCTGATTGCCGTGAGCGTGGGAGGATTGAGTGGTTGGCAGGCGCGGGAAATGACGTTGGCCACCAGCACCTTGCCCATGGCCGACGCCGTGCAGGCATACCGTATGTTCGCGGTGAAAGACGACATGGCCAGCGACTGGAGCCCGACCAAAGTGAGCGATGCCCAAGGCTGGCTGGACAGCAACTTCGCCCAGGCGAACCGTTTGCCTGATCTGGCGGCGGCAGGTTTCAAGCCGGTCAGTGGCCGTCTGACCCCGACCGAACAAGGCGCCGGTGCCATGGTGGTGTACCGAGATGCACAGGGCCGCACTTTGAGTTTCTATATTCGCCCGCCCGGCGAGCATAACCACTTGTTGCCACGGGGCAGTCGTCGTGACGGCGAGTTGCAGGCTGATTATTGGTCCGGCAGCGGCTACAACTACGCCATGGTCGGCCCGGCGGATGATCCGGCGGCGCAGGCAGCGCGTGAGGCGTTGAATCATCCGATCTGAATCCGAGCCAAGATGGACTGGCCCCGAGGGCGGAAATGCTCAAACCACCCCGCGCGCCTCAACCGCCACTCTTCAAATCCGCGCTGGCTGCATCACTTGATCGTGAATCGCCGTCAGCGCGTCCAGCAAGCTCGAGCGTCCAGTCTGGACCCTGGATTTTCTGTCTTCCTGCAACGCCGATTCAATCAACTGGGTGAAGCTGCGCTGCTCTGAGGACTTCTCCGGGGTCAGCGTGTCTTCGATCAAGTGCCCCAGCTCGTATTTGGTGACGCGGGTCGATTGGCTGGCAGACCTGGACACTGCGGCCTCGATCAGTTTGCCTTTGTCGTAGGTCATGCTCATCGAGCTGCTGGCACTGTCTTCAATCTGGTAATAGGCATAGTTCTGCGACTCCGCGTCCATGCCCATCCGCAGGGATGAGCCGGGGTACAGCGCCTGGTGATAACTGGCCGTCAATTGCGATTGTTGATGCTGCTCCAGAGTGCGATTGAGCGGGTTGCTGCCTTTGCTTTCACTGGACTGCGAGACCTTGTAGGCGAAAGCGTCCAGCTCGTCGGGACGCATGGGGTTGCTCGCTTGCACGCTTTGGGTGACCGAAGCGGTGAAATCGGCCAGCCCGCTGAGCATCGCATGATCGACATCTGTCAGACTGATCGAGTTGACCGTCTGCGGTGCTGTTGCCGTGCGGCTCGCTTCGGGATAGTGGCTGTTGAGCGCTTTGAAGGTGTCTGTGAACAAGGTCATCAGCTGCGTATCGCCGTGGCCCCGCTGGCGAGCTGAGTCAAACTGTTTGAGGTAGCTCTGCAACGCTTTCGCCTGCTGCGCTTCATCGCCGATGATGGCCGAGTTTTTCAGGTCTACGGCCATTTGCAGCTGCCCCAGCGGGCCGCTCATGTTGACCGAGCGGGTGCTGCTGTCGGCATGAAAGCTCAGGGTTTGTACGCTGTCTCCGCTGAGTTTGAGCGAACCCTGAAGGTCCACGGACGAGAACACATCGGCGTCGTACTGGGTCAGTTTGCTCAGATCAAGGCTCGGCGGCTCGCCGGTGAATCCAGCGATAGCCGACTCAAAGCCATCAGCCAGCGCGGCCAGTCCTGCGAGTTCTTCATCGGTCAGCTCGCCGCCGGTCACATCAGCCGACACTGCCAGCCCGTTGGCCTGATTGGTCAGGCTCAAGGACACGGTTGCACCGCTGGCAGTCTGGATCGTCAGTGTGACGCTGTTGTCAGCGTTACTGTGCAGCTTGGATTGGGCTGCCGACAACGCGGCAGCGTCCGGTGTGGCGCTGGTTTTCATCAGCGACTGGGAGAAGCCTTTTCCGTTCGCGGCCAACTGTTCCAACATCGCAGCCCCCAGGCCGCGGAACCTGCCGAATGTCGATGAGGTATTGAAATTGCTGGCCATCGCCTTCGACACATTGTCGGTGGCGTCGGACTCCCAGGCCAGGGCTGTACCGCCCAACGGGAGCAGACCTCGGGCTGAATAAACCGGCACCTGGACGCTGGTATCATCGCCGATTATCACCACGGATGCAGGCGACGCCGCTGATTCGGCTACGGCGCTATCGTTTACTGCAGGCGGCAGACTGGCTGACGGTTTAAGCGCCAATGTCTGGCTTTGGTTGACTGCGCTGATGCTGGTCATAACCGGTGACGTCCCTGTTGAGTTCCTCGTGTGTCCATCCTCTGTATCGACGCCGATACAACTAACTTGAGTCCGTTACGGGTTTGATGCCGGAGCGGGTCGGTTCAAGGCTTCGGCGATCTCCAGCAATATCGCCGGATCATCAATGGTGGGCGGCATGCCGTAGGCCTCGCCATCAGCGATTTTGCGCAAGACTGCGCGCAAGGTCTTGCCGGAGCGGGTCTTGGGCAACCGCTTGACCAGCACCACTTTGTTGAAACACGCCAGCGCGCCAATATGCTCGCGAACGTGGGCTACCAGTTCCCGCTGGACTTGCTCGGGCGTGTGCGGCACGCCGTCCTTGAGCACCACCAAAGCCAGCGGCACATGGCCTTTGATCTCGTCGAAGGTGGCAATCACTGCGCTTTCGGCAACTGCTGCGTGTTGTCCGACCAGGTCTTCCATTTCGCCGGTGGACAGGCGATGCCCGGAGACATTTATCACATCGTCGGTGCGCCCCATGATGTAGACCAAGCCGTCCGCATCCACATAACCGCCGTCGCCAGTGTGGTAATAGCCCGCAAATGCCTGAAGGTAGGACTGCACAAAACGCGGGTGATCGTTCCACAACGTCTGGCTACAACCGGGGGGCAGCGGCAGGGCAATCACGATGAACCCCTCTTGCCCGGCTTCCAGCAATTGGCCCTCTTCATTCACGACCTTCACGTCATAACCCGGCACCGGCCGATTGCTGGAACCCACGCCTGCCCGATGCCCCTCCAGCCCCAGGCATGGCGCCGTGACCGGCCAGCCCGTCTCGGTTTGCCACCAGTGGTCGAGCACCGGTTTGCCGGTGAGTTGTTCGAGCCACTGGTGAGTGCTGGAATCGAGCTTTTCGCCCGCCAGAAACCATTGCCGCAGCGAACTCATGTCATAGCGTTTGAGTAGCGTGCCCTGCGGATCTTCCTTTCGGATCGCGCGGATGGCTGTTGGCGCGCAGAACAGTGCGTTGACCTTGTATTGCTCGATGATCCGGCCATAAGCGCCGGCATCCGGGGTACGAATCGGTTTGCCTTCGTAGAACACTGTGGTGCAGCCAGCGATCAGCGGCGCGTAGACGATCAGCGTGTGCCCGACCACCCAACCGACATCGGATATCCCCCACCAGACATCGCCCGGCTGCATCCCGTAAATCGTGCGCAAGGTGTAGAGCATGGCGACCGCGTGCCCGCCGTTTTCACGCACGATGCCCTTGGGTTTACCGGTGGTGCCGGAGGTGTAGAGGATGTAGAGCGGATCAAGGCTGGACACAGGGACCGGATCCACAGCATCGGCCCCTACGAGTGACGCGGCCCAATCCACATCTCGATCTTCGACCAGGTCGGCCTGAAGTTGCGGACGCTGCCACAGCAGCACGTGGTCGGGTGCGTGTCTGGCCAGATCCAGCGCTTTGTCCACCAAGGGCTTGTAGGCGATGACTCGGTCGAATTCCAGGCCACAAGACGCGGTCAGCAGCAATTTGGGTTTGATGTCGTCGATGCGCAGCGCCAGCTCATGGGCAGCGAACCCACCGAACACCACTGAATGCACCGCACCCAGACGCGCGCAGGCCAGCATGGCCATGGCCGCTTGGGGAATCATCGGCATGTAGAGAATGACGCCGTCGCCCTTCCCCACCCCCAAACTGCGCAGTAACCCCGCGAGCCGGGCCACTTCGTCGCGCAGTTGGTGGTAGGTGTAGGACGTCTCGGTATTGGTGACTGGCGAGTCGTAAATCAACGCGAGCTGCTCGCCGCGACCGGACTCGATCTGGTAATCCAGCGCCAGGTAACAGGTGTTCAACTGGCCGTCGGCGAACCAGCGATGGGTGCCATCACCCATGGCCTCCAGCGTTTGCTCAGGCTTGCGATACCAGGCGATGTGCTGTGCCTGTTCAGCCCAATAAGCGACGGGATCAACTAAAGCCTCGGCGTGCTGCTGTACATAATCGCGGCGCGAGGCCTGGCCATTTATCTCGGTCATCCGTGGAACCCTGTGATTGTTTTTATGGGGGTTGGGAACACAGATGAAATTAGCAGATGCGCAGAAGATGGCGCGTGCGACTTTGGTCGGGGCGGTCAGATGTCACAGCCCGGCCCCCTGTAGGAGCGAACTTGTTCGCGAGACGCCCCGCCTGACACACCGAGTCAATCGCCTCGCCAACAAGTTGTCTCCTACAGAGGGGTCACCGCACGGGGTTTGTTAGCCCGCCGCACACAGCCCGAACCCCTGTAGGAGCGAACTTGTTCGCGAGATGCCCCGCCTGACACACCGAGTAAATCGCCTCGCCAACAAGTTGTCTCCTACAGAGGTGTCACCGCAGGAGGTTTGTTAGCCCGCCGCACACGGCCCGAACCCTGTAGGAGCGAACTTGTTCGCGAGACGCCCCGCCTGACACACCGAGTCAATCGCCTCGCCAACAAGT
>NZ_JBSKHW010000009.1:0-141228 GCF_057128765.1 Pseudomonas corni | reverse complement strand
GCCCGAACCCTGTAGGAGCGAACTTGTTCGCGAGACGCCCCGCCTGACACACCGAGTCAATCGCCTCGCCAACAAGTTGTCTCCTACAGAGGTGTCACCGCACGGGGTTTGTTAGCCCGCTGCACCAGCAACGAAACCAGCGCAATCACCGCAAACAGCACCACAATTGAGCCGTAGACATTGGTCGTGGCGATCAGGCCCACGCGGCTGATAGAAAGGCCAGCAATCAGTGCGGGCACGCAAAACGCCAAATAGCTGAGCACATAGAAAGCCGACATTAGCCCGGCGCGCTCATGGGCATGAGCCAGCGGCAAGAGCAGTCGCAAGGCGCCGAGGAAGCTCGAACCAAAGCCAATTCCCGCCACTACCGTACCGACGAAGAACAACCACAACAGCCCGAGATTGACCGCCGCGAGGATAATAGAGACACCCATCGCCAGGAAGCTGCAGCCCACCAACAGCGCAAGCCCTGGCGCGCGAGTGCGCAGATTGAGAATCGCCATCGCGCCACTGATGGTCAACGCCGCCACCGCAAATCCACCGTTAAGCACCGATTTCGAGCCGGTCGCCGCCGCCAGCAACGAGGGGGTCAGGGACAGAAAAAACCCGCCCAGCGCCCAGGCTGCAATGTCCGCGGGCATCACCAGCCACAAAGTCCCGCGTGCCTGTTTCGGCACATGCAGCGAGGGACGCAGCGATCGCCAGGCCCCTGCTTGCGGGGTAACGGTCTCCTGCGTGCGCCACAGATACACGGCCTGGGCGATGAACGCCGTCAACAACACCGCATAAGCGAGAAGCAACGGCAATGGGGCGAACTCCACCAATGCACTGGTGCCCAGAGCACCGGCGGCCATGCCGAACATCGGCGCGATGCTGTTGATCAACGGGCCCTGGGTTTGGTCAGTGTCGAGCAACGCGGCGCCTAGTGCGCCCGTCGCCATGCCGGTGGCAAACCCCTGCACAATGCGCGCGGCCAATAACCAGCTGACATCCTGAGCACCGAGGAACAGCAGCATGGAGACAATCTCCAGCACCAGCGCCGCAAAGATCACAGGCCTTCGCCCCAAGTGATCAGATAAGGAGCCCACCACCAACAACGCTACCAGCAGGCTCAACGCATAAGCGGCGAAGATCAGCGTCATCAGCGCCGGGGAGAAGCCCCAGTTTTGTTGATACAAGTGATAAAGCGGCGTGGGGGTGCTGGAGGCTGCGAAGAAACACAGCAGCACGAACGCCAGAAAACCGAGATGTCCCCGATCCCGACTATCGACTTTCGGGTTCTGCAAAGTTTGAGACACAGGTACACTCTCCAAAAAACCACGTCATAAAAGCAAATATTTAGCTTTACCGAGTGTGCGAGCTGAATCTGCTTAAAGCAAATACTTTGTGTTAAGGTCTGCCCCATGGCTATCAAAGAAGGCATCCGCACCGGCGGTCGAAGTGCCCGTGTGCAAACATCGATCTACGCTGCTGTCCGTGACCTGTTGCTCGAACATGAGCGCTCCGCCCTCAGCGTTCCGGTCATTGCCGCACGCGCGGGTGTCACGCCGTCGACAATCTATCGTCGCTGGGGCGATCTTACGGCTCTGCTGGCTGATGCCGCCGTCGAGCGTCTGCGCCCGGACGAACCGGTTGATTGCGGTAACCTGCGTGATGACCTGCGTCACTGGACCGAAATCTATCTGGACGAAATGAGCTCCGAGCCCGGTCGGGAAATGATGCGTGACGTCGTAGCCAGCAGCGCAACGCTGTGTTCCGGTAAATGCCTGAACATGGTCCGCGATCAATTTCAAATCATGATTGATCGCGCCCAGGAGCGTGGCGAACGTTCGCCATCGGCCGATGAGCTGGTCGATGCAGTGGTCGCGCCGATGATTTACCGCATTCTCTACGCCGAGACCCCTCCGACCCTTGAGCGCATGCACCAATTGCTGGACCGCTGCCTGGGCTGAATGCCGGATGTTCACCGGGATCGGCAGAGATCACTGCCGCCCGGTCCGGCAAATCGTTATGATGGCCGGCCAAATCAGCTATCTGTGAACCCTTCCTATGCACACTCTCGCAGACCTGCGCGCCGGTAAACTGGCGGGTATCAAGCGCCTGAACCTGGCCTGCGGCCTGACCGAGTTTCCTCAGGAAATCTTCAGCCTGAGCGATTCACTGGAAATGCTCGACCTCAGTGGCAATGCACTGACCGACCTTCCCCACGATCTGCATCGCCTCACGCACCTGAAGATTCTGTTCTGTTCCAACAATCCGTTTACTCACTTGCCCGAATCCATCGGTCAATGCGCGCAGTTGCAGGTCGTCGGTTTCAAGGCCTGTCGAATCCGTGATGTGTCGGCGCGGGCCCTGCCGACGCAGCTGCGTTCGTTGATCCTGACCGACAATTGCATCGAGTCCTTGCCCGATGAGCTGGGTGACTGCAGCGCACTGCAAAAACTGATGATGGCTGGTAACCGGTTGCGGCATTTGCCAGAGAGTCTGGCCCGGTGTGAGCGGCTGGAGCTGCTGCGAATCTCGGCCAACAACATTGGGCATCTTCCCGACTGGCTGTTGAACATGCCTGCACTGGCGTGGCTGGCATGCGCCGGGAACCCGATGTCCAAGCCTGCAACCGACACGCCGATTCATCCCGTCGCCTGGCAGGACCTGCAACTGGAGCAGGTGCTGGGCCAAGGCGCTTCCGGGATTATTCAGCGGGCGTTATGGCTGAGCGATGACAGCGCGCCGCAACCGGTGGCGGTCAAGCTGTACAAGGGCGCCGTGACCAGCGATGGATCGCCGCTCAACGAGATGGCGGCGTGCATCGGGGCTGGCAACCATCCTAATTTGATCAATGTCCTGGGGCAGATTCATGGCCATCCGGCCGAAGTCGACGGGTTGGTGATGGAGCTCATTTCTCCTGAGTTCATTAACCTGGCAGGCCCGCCAAGCCTGCAAACCTGCACACGGGATATCTACAACGACACACGCTTCACCGGCGAAGTGGCTCTGCGGATTGCCACCGGCGTTGCTGCGGCGACCGCCCACCTGCACGCCCACGGCCTGACCCACGGTGACCTCTACGGGCACAACGTGCTGTGGAACGAGCACGGCGATTGCCTGCTGGGGGATTTTGGCGCGGCCTCGTTCTACGCCGACGCGCAGACGGGCGTGCGGCTTGAGCGCCTGGAGGTACGGGCTTACGGGATTTTGCTCGGGGAATTGCTTGAGCGGTGTGACGGGATGGATCGGCAAACGATGGCGCAATTCACCGAGCTTCAACATCAGTGCGTTCAACCGGCCATCGAACTGCGCCCGTCTTTTACCCAGATTGAACAGCGCTTGTCGACGTTCAAAAATCTGTAGGAGCGAACTTGTTCGCGAGGGGATTGGCCTGAAACCAGGTTTGACGCCTCGCCAACAAGTTGGCTCCTACAGGATGTCTGTAACCTCGCCATTGAACAGCGCCTGTCGATACTCGCAAACCTGTGTGAGCGGAAGATCAACGCGAGGCTCCGGGGTCGCGCCCGACCGATGCGAGGTGTCAGACACCACGCGATCACAGCCTCCGGCAGCTCCTACAAGTTGTGCGGGATGTACCAAACGATGTTTATCCCGCCAGACCGACGTACACGTTCTGCACGTCATCATGGCCGTCGATGGCTTCGAGGAACGCTTCGACTTCGCTCATTTGCTCCTCGGTCAGGCCGTCCACGGTGCTTTTCGGACGGTAGCCGATGTGCGCCGACTGCACGGTGAAACCAAAGTCGGGCAGCGCTTTGCACACCGCGTCCAGATCGGTGATGTCGGTGAAGAACAGCGTGGCGCCCTCTTCGCCCGGCTCGCATTCCTGGGCACCCGCTTCGATGGCCGCTTCGTCCGCGTCGGCATCCGGCGTGGCCGGAACGGCTTCGATCATGCCCTGATGCAGAAAGTCCCAGGACACCGACCCCGCTGCGCCCAGTTGGCCTTTGCGAAACAGCACGCGAATTTCAGACACGGTGCGGTTGATGTTGTCGGTCAGGCATTCAACGATGACCGGAACCTTGTGCGGCGCAAAACCCTCGTAAGTCAGCTTTTCGAAGTGCACGTGCTCGCCGAGCAGTCCCGCGCCTTTCTTGATAGCGCGCTCAAGTGTCTCGCGGGGCATCGACGCCTTTTTCGCCTGTTCTACAACCAGTCGCAGGCGGGCGTTCATGTCGGGGTCAGCGCCGGAACGCGCAGCAATCATGATTTCCTTGGACAGCTTGCCAAAAATTCGCCCCTTGGCGTTGGCTGCTGCTTCTCTGTGCTTGACCTTCCACTGTGCGCCCATGATTGCTCTCTTGTTTCGATGGCGTCTTGCCGTCAGGGTCTTGCGCCCGGCATGGCGTGCCGTTTGCGTGACGGTAAGCGCTGAAAATGGTGACTGTCATTGAAGCGCCGAAGCAAAGCCGCAGCGCCCGCGCATTTTATACGCGATAACGCCAGATGAAACCCCTCGCCGCGCACCGTCGATCAAACTTGGGCAGTTAAGTTTCGTCCCGCAAATCTCATCGCTTCCCAAAATCAACCGACGCGACCTGTAGTCCTTTTCCGAAAAAGCCGCTGGCGAAGACTTCTGCACGTCGCTTTCCGTACCCTCTGCAGCTGAATTTCACGGTGAGAGAACATGCTGATGCATAACGACACGCAAGGGCCAATGACGCTGGCGATCAATGATAGCCAGATGGATCTGCACGTCATCAGCTTCACCGGACGAGAAGCGCTGAATCACCCTTACCGGTTCGATATCGACCTGGTCAGCGAGTTTGCCGCCATCGATTGTGACAGTCTGCTCGATCGCAGCGCTTACCTGAGTTTTGGCCCACAACCGCAAGGGATTCACGGCCAGATCTGCGCAGCCAGTCAAGTGCATGCTGGCGATGGTTTGAACCTGTATCGCATCACTTTGATGCCAAGCCTGCAGCGGCTCGCCTGCGCCCCCAGGGCCCGGACATTCAACGGCATGACAGTGCCGCAGATTATCGGCCAATTGCTGCAGGAACATGGCCTGCAACCCCCGACCTACCGCTTCGAACGCATCATCGGCGTATATCCGCCCAGAGACATGTGTGGGCAGTATCAGGAAACTGATCTGCACCTGCTGCAGCGCTTGTGCGAGGAAGAAGGTATCAGCTATCGCTTCGAGCACGCCGTCGACGGGCACGTGATGATATTCGCAGACGACCCGGCGAGTTTCCCGGAACTGAATCAATCGCGTGGCATGCTGATCAGCAACGTCAGTGAGACCGACCCGATCGGCATCGCGCATTTTGCCGAGCACCAGACCCTTCCCCCCAGTTACAGCAGCCATGTGTGCGAAAACCTTGCGCTTCTGGACCAGTACCGGTGCGCCAATAGGAACGGGGCCGTCAGCGAGGTCGATTTGCCACCTGCCGTGGTGTTGCCTTTTGCCCTGCGCAGCGATCAGGGCGTGCGGCAACGTCAGGTCAGCGTGCGGGCATTGGAGCGCTTGCGTTGCGAACGGCGGGTCATCAGCGGACGTAGCAGTCAGCCTGCGCTGGTCAGTGGGCAGATCATGCAAATCTCTGAGCATCCCGAACGCCTCATGAATGATCAGTGGCTGATCACTGAAATTCGTCACGAAGGCTCACAACTGGAGCGGCTCAAGGGCGGCGCAGCCAAAGACATTGCCGCGATCATCTGCGCTACCCAGGCCCTGCGCGCGCTCAGCTGGAAGACACTGCCGCCTGCTGAACCGTCTACAGCCACCCATGCACGCGCGTCCGATTGCCAATACCACAATGAATTTGCCGTAATCCCTTGGGCCATGCCTTTTCGTCCGTCTCTGCAGCACCGTAAGCCGGCGATCACCGGCATACACAGCGCAGTGCTTGCCCAACCCCACGTCTTCGATGCCCTTGGCCGCGTCGCTGTGCGCCTGGAGTGGCAAACAGATCGCTCTGATCGGGGGGGGCAAGACAGTTGGGCGGCGCTGTGCAGCGCCGTTCAGATCAGTGACGATACGACTGCGGTCAGCGTGGGGTTTTTTGATGACGATCCCGATCAGCCAGTAATTTGCGGGATACTTGAGGGTTCGGCTGCCGAGCAACTGAAAGCCGATATGCGCCGTTCCGGTATTGTCCCGGATGACGGCAATCGGGCGCAGTTGGCCCCCGATCAGCGCCTGGATATCAATCGCCTTCAAACCATGACGCTGCACACCGCGCGGGGCACGATTGAAATCACTGCCCAGCGCTTGACCTTTTCCCACCGCATAGACGGCTGAACCTCAGCGATGCTTGAACAGCGGTTCTCGCTTCTCGATGAAGGCGGCCATGCCTTCCTTTTGATCTTCGGTGGCGAAGGCAGAATGAAACACGCGGCGCTCAAAGCGAATCCCTTCCGAGAGGCTGACCTCGAAGGCACGGTTGACGCTCTCCTTGACCATCATCGCCACGGGCAGGGATTTCGCTGCGATTGCTGTCGCGACCTTCAGCGCCTCGTCGATCAGCGTATCGAGCGGCACGATGCGCGACACCATCCCTGCGCGTTCAGCCTCCACAGCGTCGATCATGCGCCCGGTCAGGCACATTTCCATGGCCTTGGCTTTGCCGATGGCCCGGGTCAGGCGCTGTGTTCCACCCATGCCAGGCAGCACGCCGATCTTGATTTCCGGCTGACCGAAACGGGCGTTGTCGGCAGCAAGTATGAAATCGCACATCAACGCCAACTCGCAACCGCCGCCCAAGGCAAAACCGGCCACTGCGGCGATGATTGGCTTGCGTCGCGCGGCGACCCGGTCACTGTCGCTGAACAGATCATCGAGGTAGATCTGCGGGTATTTGAGGTCGTACATTTCCTTGATATCGGCGCCCGCCGCGAAGGCTTTTGCCGAACCCGTGAGGATCACGCAGCCGATGTCCGGGTTGCGCTCGATTTGATCCAGTGCGTGATTGAGCTCGCTGATAATCTGAGCGTTCAACGCGTTCAGCGCCTCAGGGCGGTTGAGCTTAATCAGCGCAACACGACCTTTTACTTCTTCGAGAATAGTTTCGTAAGTCATTGTTATTTATCCAGTCTATTCAAAATGCAAAGCTGCTAACTTCTTGTACAACTGACATTAACTTAAATTCATAAGACGTTGATTTATCAACGCTTTAAACGATTTCAACCGCTATCGCCGTCGCTTCTCCGCCACCAATGCAAATCGCGGCGACTCCGCGCTTCAAATCACGCTGCCTCAATGCCGCAATCAGAGTGACCACAATGCGCGCGCCGGAGGCACCAATGGGGTGACCCAATGCGCAGGCGCCACCGTTGACGTTGACCTTGGCAGGGGGCAGTTCGAGTTTGCTCATTGCAACGAGCGCTACCACGGCGAACGCTTCATTAATCTCAAACAGGTCCACATCGCTCAGCGACCAGCCGGTTTTGCGCATCAGTTTTTCGATGGCGCCGATGGGTGCAGTAGGAAACAGTCCTGGCTTGTTGGCGTAGGCCGAGTGGCCGCGAATCACCGCCAGTGGCGTCAGGCCACGTCGCTTGGCCTCAGACTGACGCATCAGGGTCAATGCCGCGGCCCCGTCCGAAATCGAGCTGGAATTGGCGGCTGTAACCGTTCCGCCTGAACGAAAAGCCGGTTTGAGCAGCGGGATTTTTTCCAGCCGCGCCTTGGGCGGCTGTTCGTCGTGGACGATGGTCCGCTGCTGTTTACCTTCAGTCACCTGGACAGGCACGATCTCCGAGGCGAAACGGCCTTGCTCAATGGCATCTTGCGCACGCGTCAACGAGGCAATGGCAAAGGCATCCTGGGCTTCACGGCTGATGCTTTCGAGCGCGGAGCAATCCTCGGCAAAAGTGCCCATCAGTCGGCCTCGTTCGTAGGCGTCTTCAAGACCGTCGAGAAACATGTGATCGAGAACCTGACCGTGACCCATACGCTGACCACTGCGGGCTTTGTCCAGCAAATACGGCGCGTTGGACATGCTTTCCATGCCGCCGGCGATCACTATGTCAGCACTGCCAGCCAACAATTGATCGTGGGCCAGAATCGCCGCCTGCATGCCCGATCCACACATTTTGTTCAGCGTCGTACACAGCGTGTGGTTGCTCAGCCCTGCGCCCAGTGCAGCCTGACGCGCGGGCGCCTGGCCGAGCCCGGCGGGCAGAACGCAGCCCATCACCACTTCGTCGATCTCGTTGGAGCCAATGCCCGCACGCTCAACCGCCGCGCGAATGGCGGCTGCACCCAATTGCGGCGCGGTCAGGCTTTTGAGATCACCTTGAAACCCACCCATGGGCGTGCGCACGGCGCTGACGATTACCACAGGGTCGGTAATGGAATAAGTTGGTGTGCCAGATGCCATAGAAAGGCTCCTCGATTAGCGGGCGGCCATGCGCAGGGCGCCGTCCAGACGGATGACTTCGCCGTTGAGCATGCTGTTTTCGATGATGTGGCGCACCAGCGCGGCGTATTCCTGCGGCTTGCCCAGGCGCGGGGGAAATGGCACGCCGGCAGACAGGCTTTCACGCACCTGAGGGGTCATGCCGGCCATCATCGGTGTCTCGAAAATGCCGGGGGCGATGGTCATGACGCGGATGCCGAAGCGCGCCAGCTCACGGGCTGCGGGCAAGGTCAGGCTCACGATGGCGCCCTTGGACGCAGCGTACGCCGCCTGACCGATCTGACCGTCGTAGGCCGCGACCGAGGCAGTGTTGATGATTATTCCGCGTTCACCGCCCTCATCTGCCGTGCTTTCGGCGATGGCGGCGGCGGCCAGACGCAGCAGGTTGAAGCTGCCGATCAGGTTGACATTGATGACGCGGCTGAAGCTGTCGAGGCCGTGAGGGCCATCTTTACCGAGGATTTTTTCGGCGCCGACGATACCGGCGCAATTGACGAGCCCGTGCAATTGGCCGAACTCGCGAACCGCGCTGTCGACCGCCGATTGCGCTGCAGCTTCTTGAGTGACGTCGGCAACACTGGCCCGCGCGTTACTCCCCAGAGCTTGCGCCTGGGCTTGTACAGCGTCGCCGTTGAGGTCCACTAACATGACGCTGGCGCCCGCTTCGATCAGCATCTGCGCCGTCGCCGCCCCCAGGCCCGACGCACCGCCGCTGACCAGAAATACCTTGCCTTGGATCTGCATGACCGTGTCTTCCTTCGACTTTTATTGTTGGAGTGCGCAAATACTCCGCCCTGTCGTCCGTTGGGGCAATAGTCAAAGCGTGCAGATGGGTTGGGCGTTTAGGGCAGGCCAGGCTGGAGCCTGAAGCTGCAAGCCAGAAGCTACAGCGCAGATGTCAGCTGACTGCATCCTCTTGAAGCTTGAAGCTCTTACCTCACTCCTTCGCATCTCGCCTCGCCACACTGAATTCCATCAGCTTGCGATCGCGCCAGGCGCGCTTGGCTTCGAGGTCTTCGCGACTCAAGAAACCGCGGCGCTGGGATTCCACTTCGCTGATCAGCGCGTCACTCCATTCATCATCGTGCTTGCCTGACGCAGCGATGGAGCGGTACAGCGGCCCCAATCTGAGGGCGTAATCGGCAATGCCGCCAGGAGCGTTCAGGTCGATGGTTTCGAACGGCCCCATAAACGACCAGCGCCAGCCGAGCCCGTCGCGCACGGTTTTGTCGATGTCCTCGCAACTCGCCACCCCCTCCTCGACCAACGCCCAGGCCTCGCGCAATAACACGGCTTGCAGCCGATTGAGGACAAAACCTTCGACCTCTTTGCGCACGTGCACCACGCTTTGACCGACCGCTTCCATCAGCGCCGCGACAAAGGCCACCGTCTGTGAAGAGGTTTCAGCCGAGGGGACGATTTCCACCACTGGCACCAGATAAGGCGGGTTGACCGGGTGAGCAATGATCACCCGTGACGAGATTTTCAGCCCGCTGGCAAATGCCGAAGCAACGATGCCAGAGCTGGAACTGCCAATGACCAGATCACTGTCGGCCACCGCCTCCAGCTCATTCATCAACGCGCGCTTGACTTCCACCCGCTCCAGGATCGACTCCTGCACATACGCCGCGCCGTTGATGGCGTGGGCGAGGTCTTCGGCCAGGCTCAAACGCCCAAGGATATCGGCAACCGGCTCGCTGATCAGACCTCGTGCGTGCATCTCAATCAGTTGCTGCTCGATCAGCGGGATTGCGGCGTTGGCGATCACAGGGTTTGCGTCGAATATGCGAACCTGCAAGCCTGCGCGGGCAAACACCAGCGCCCAGCCTGCACCCACCAATCCGGCCCCCACGATGGCCACGGGCCGGTCGTTGATCAACGCGTCGAGTTCAGTCATGGCTGCACCTTGTTATTGAGGATTGGAAGTGGCGCCCTCGCGAAACGTGGCTGTTCGCAAGCAAAGATCAATTGCCCTTTTTGCGTTGCTGCCACGCCGCCGCCAGCCCGCTGAGACAGATGATGGCAATGCCCGCCTGGGCCGTCAGCGATGGCGCGTGGTCGAAGAAGATGAAGCCCAACAGCCCGGCGAAGACAATCTGGCAATAGCCAAAAGGCGCCAGCATCGCTGGTGCTGCGAAGCGAAACGCCTGGGTCAGCAACAGGTGAGCAACCATGCCGCAGGTGCCCAGCGCGAGCATCAGGGGGATGTGCTTCCACTGAGGCGATTGCCAGAAAAACGGCACCAGGGCGCTCATCACCAGGGTGTTGAACAGCCCGGCGAAAAAATTACTGGTGGTCGGACTGTCGTGTGCCGCCACCAACCGCGTCAGCAACTGGTAGCAGGCAAAGCACATCGCAGACCCAAGCGGCAGCAACACGGCGGGCGTGAACAATTCGCCGCCGGGGTGGACGATCACCAGCACGCCGCTGAACCCGACCAGCACTGCGATCCATTGTCCGCGGGTGACGTGTTCCTTGAGCAGCGGCACCGACAGCGCCGTCACCAGCAGCGGCGCGAGGAAGTTGACCGCCGTGGCCTCGGCCAGCGGAATGAACATCAGCCCGCTGGTAAACAGCAGGCTGGTGCCCAGCAGGCACGCCGCCCGCATGGCTTGTAATCCCGGTTTTTTGGTGCGCAACACCCGTAGGCCCGCGGATGGCATGAAGATGCAGGCCATCAATAGCGTGTGCACCAGATAACGTACCCAGACCACCATGATGATCGGGTAGATACCGGACAGAAATTTGGACAGGGTGTCGTGACTGGAGAACAGAAAGGTCGCCAGGACAATAAAGGCGATGCCCTTGAGCGGCTGATTGACGCCGGAGAGCGGCGTACTGGGGGTACTCATCAGGTTTCCTTTGGCCGTGCGTGAATACGTGGCCCACCTTCGGCGCTGCGCAAAGAGCGGGTAGACGTGAAAAGAATATAGAAGCTGTCGTCAGATAACCAAACAAAGCTGACACATTTGGTTATTTTCGGTATGACGCATACCGCACCTGTGCTGCTATTGCCCGGATCGCAAATGGCCCCGCATAGTGCTTCTGCCCGCAGGGCGTAGCCACTATGTTTCCGCTGACCCAACGCAAATCCCGTTGGAGCGAGGCTTGCCCGCGAAGCTGACGCCGCGGTTTGCCTGACATACCGCATCCGCAGGTTTCACTGCCGCTGCGCGCCAGATCGCTAGCAAGCTACGCTCCTACGGCCTCCGGCCAGAATCAAAAACTTCGCGGGCAACTCGGTTTGCCTGATGCACCGGGTTATGGGCTTCGCGGGCAAGCGCGCTCCTACACAGGTCGGTTTATCCGCCAGATCGTCGCTTCTGCCCGCAGGGCGTAGGAGTCCGGCTTGCCGACGATGGGGTGCGAAGCGGCCCTAAAGCAGACACCCAGTTGCACCTGACCCACCGCAAATCCCGTTGGAGCGAGGCTTGCCCGCGAAGCTGACGCCGCGGTTTGCCTGACATACCGCATCCGCAGGTTTCACTGCCGCTGCGCGCCAGATCGCTAGCAAGCTACGCTCCTACGGCCTCCGGCCAGAATCAAAAACTTCGCGGGCAACTCGGTTTGCCTGATGCACCGGGTTATGGGCTTCGCGGGCAAGCGCGCTCCTACACAGGTCGGTTTATCCGCCAGATCGTCGCTTCTGCCCGCAGGGCGTAGGAGTCCGGCTTGCCGACGATGGGGTGCGAAGCGGCCCTAAAGCAGACACCCAGTTGCACCTTACCCAACGCAAATCCCGTTGGAGCGAGGCTTGCCCGCGAAGCTGACGCCGCGGTTTGCCTGACACACCGCGTTATGGGCTTCGCTGGCAAGCGCGCTCCTACACAGGTCGGTTTATCCGCCAGATCGTCGCTTCTGCCCGGAGGGCGTAGGAGCGCGCTTGCCCGCGATGGGGGTTTGTTGGACGCCTAGTTATCGATTGACACAGCGCGATCGCGGGCAAGCGCGCTCCTATAAGAGGGGGGTCAGGGAGTTAGTACTTGCGCGCTTTCCAGCCACCGTTCAAAGCAATCGAACGTCGCGCACGCCGCGGCGACGACTTGAGCGTGGTAGTACGGGTCTTCGGCCTCGGCCAATTGCTGGAGAAATGCCTTCCACAATGGCCCTGTATCGCGGCCATAAACGTCCAGGAACTCCGCACCGCTGTCAGCCTCGATCCCGAGCTTGTCCTTGATTACCCGCCGCAGCACCTGCCCGCCGAGGGTGGCGCCCTCGATCACATAGCGGGTGCCCAGCAATTGATGAGCATTGTCGATAGCCGGCAAGTCGGTACACAACGGCAACGCTTGAATGTCCGACGCAGACAATCCCAACGCCGTTAAATCGCGAACCAGCGCCGGAACCTTTTGCCTTTGTCTGCCGGTCTCGCTCAAGTCTGCAACGCCTGAAATCAACTGTTCCAGTGGCGCATAAAAACCGTAATACGCCTGGATCAGCCTGACGTACAGCGCCCGGTCCAGCTCCGGCCGCATGAACGGCATACGGTCTTCCAGGGATTTGTGTGACGCCCCTGTCGCCGCTCGCAGGTGCTGCAAAACCGGCGCAACCCTTTTTACCGTGCGCTCGGAGTTAGTTTCAGAAATAGCGTCAATCAAGGGGTAATCCAGAAAGTGGCAATGACGGCATTATGCAGGCGCCACGCCGCCCGAGGGTAGCGTGGGCGCCTGAACAGGGCCGAAACGAGATGGCGGTCAGAAGATGTAATCGGTGGTCAGGAAACTCGACTCACGGTCGTGAATGATATCGCTGATCAGCGCTTTGTTGCTCTCCTGGAACTTGGTTGCCACCAGCGTACGGATCGAGAACACCCGCAACGCATCGTCCACTGACAAAGTGCCTTCAGCGGAGTTCTTGCGGCCGTTGAACGGGAAGCTGTCCGGACCACGCTGGCATTGCGCATTGATGTTAATACGCCCCACCTGATTGGCGAACGCGTCCACCAATCGCCCGACCTGCTTGGGATCGTTACCGAAGATACTGAGCTGCTGACCGAAATCCGAATCGAGCACGTACTCGATCACCGTATCCAGGTCGCGATAAGCCACTACGGGTACAACGGGACCAAACTGTTCTTCGTGGTACACGCGCATTTCGGGCGTAACCGGGTACAGCACTGCCGGGTAGAAAAACTGCTGATGAATCTCGCCGCCGCCTTCGTTGACCACCTTGGCGCCTTTGCTGACAGCGTCATCCACCAGGCCCTGCAGGTATTCGGTCTTGCCAGGCTCAGGCAGTGGCGTCAACGCGACACCCGGTTCCCACGGCATGCCGGGCTTGAGCTGCTTGAGTTTTTCCTCGAATTTTTCGAGAAAACTGCCGACGACATTTTCATGAACGAAGAGGATTTTCAGCGCCGTACAGCGCTGGCCGTTGAACGACAACGACCCGGTAATCGCTTCGCTGACAGCGTTGTCCAGATTGACATCCGCCAGCACGATGCCGGGGTTTTTCGCGTCCAGCCCCAGTGCCGCACGCAAACGGTGAGGCTTGGGGTGCAGCTTTTTCAAGGCGCTGGCCGCCTTGTTGGTGCCGATGAAGGCGAACACGTCGATCTTGCCGCTGGCCATCAACGCGCTGACGGTTTCGCGACCGCTGCCGTAAATGACGTTGATGACCCCAGCCGGAAAGCTGTCGCGGAACGCTTCAAGCAATGGCCGAATCAGCAGCACGCCGAACTTGGCTGGCTTGAAGACCACCGGATTGCCCATGATCAGCGCCGGAATCAGCGTGGTAAAAGTCTCGTTCAGCGGATAGTTATAAGGCCCCATGCACAGGGTCACGCCCAGGGGTACGCGGCGAATCTGCCCCAGGGTGTCCTGTTCAAGCTCGAAACGGCTCGAACGACGGTCCAGTTCCTTGAGGGCATTGATGGTGTCGACGATGTAATCACACGTGCGGTCGAACTCTTTCTGCGAGTCCTTCAGATTCTTGCCGATCTCCCACATCAGCAGCTTGACCACAGGATCGCGCTGCTCGCGCATGGCTTTCAAAAACTTCTCGACGTGATGAATCCGGTCCGCCACGCGCATCGTCGGCCAGGCGCCTTGCCCCCGATCCCACGCCTTGACTGCGGCATCCAGCGCGGTCATCGCGGTGTCGGCGTCCATCAGCGGCGTGCTGCCCAAAACTACAGATTCAAGGCCCGAATCGGTTTTCAGCGAAACCGGGCTGAGCACCGGCGCCAGCGCGCCTTCCCAGATATGCAATTGGCCATTGACCAGATACTCACGCTGCTCGATCACAGGGCCCGCCCGAAACTCCTCGGGAATCTCGTCGGCACTCGGGTACAGGTTGTCCAGACGGCTTTGCAGGGTCATCTCTTTTTCACCTCTTTCAATCGGGGCATGGTGCGTAACATCGTCGAACACACTACGCCACTGACCAGCGGTAAGAAAAGCTTTGCAGCAGATGTCAACAACTCTGTCTACGCTTTGAATGACACGGCTGCCTGAAAGGGGCAGTAGGAACTATCGCCGCCGTGTGGCCTTGTACGCTGATGCGTCAGGGCCATCCAAGGAGGCGATATGATCAATTTCTTTGTGTCCAGGGCTGGACGTCACCTGTGTTTATGGGTAACGCCCATCGGCAATGCGCAACGCATGCCGGCTCAATCGCTGTGCAATCCCCCTAACCGCACGGCTCATCTGCTTCATTGCGCTGCAAGATTCGCTCGACGACAGCGCAACTGACCTCAACCTCAAACAGTGCCCAGGGCTTGAACCCTGGAACGTGCCCGAGCATCTGCCGGGGCTCACCCGAGATTGGCTGCTCGTCAGGTTCCTCGCTCATCACGCCATGAACGCTTTTGAACGTGCGCAACCCACCTATGCAAGGAAGCTTAACCATGGAACCGAAAAACCTAGTTTTGTTTTCTGACGGCACCGGCAACAGCGCTGGCAAGCTGTTCAAGACCAATGTCTGGCGTGTGTACCAAGCCCTTGATCTGACGGACCCTCTGCCCCTGACGATCCCCCGCCAGTTCGCGTATTACGACGACGGTGTCGGCACCTCGACGTTCAAGCCGCTGGCGATTGCCGGGGGCGCATTCGGCGTCGGGCTGGCGCGCAACGTTATCGATCTGTACGTGTTTCTCTGCCGTACCTACCAGCCTGGGGACCGAATCTATGCATTCGGTTTCAGCCGTGGCGCGTTCACCATTCGCGTGCTGATCGGGCTGGTGATGACCCAGGGACTGCTGCGCTACAGCGGCTGCGAGGAAGACTTGCAACGCTGGGCCCGAGCGGCCTATCGAGCGTACAGGCTAAAAAACTTTCCGGGCAATTTCCTGGTTCAGACCCTCCGGTGGGCTCGTGACCGAGTGCTGAACGCAAAGGATCACCTGAACAGCAAAACTCCTTTCGCACAGGCTGATCGCATTGGCCTGAAAGATACTCCCGAGGCCATTCACATCGAATTCCTCGGGCTATGGGACACAGTGGATGCCTATGGGCTGCCGATCGATCAACTAACCAAGGCGATCGATCGATTCATCTGGCCGTTGAACATGCGCAGTTACGTGCTCGACAGCCGAGTGAAATGCGCGCGTCACGCCTTGTCTCTGGACGATGAGCGGCGGTCTTTTTACCCAAGGCTCTGGACCGAGGACAAGGAGCCCGCCAATAGCGCGAGCCACATCAGCGGCAAGCGCATCTGCCAGGTATGGTTTGCCGGCGTGCATTCCAACGTGGGCGGCGGCTATCCCGATGACAGCCTGTCCCTGGTGCCGTTGCAATGGATCATGGATGAAGCCGATCGCTGCAAGCTGCGTTTCAAAAATGAGATCAGGGACCAATTTCGCGCCTTGTCGGATGAAAACGGCCCACTGTATGACTCACGCAGGGGGCTTGGCTGTTATTACGCCTACAACCCTCGGCGCATGGAGTGGGTCAATCACAGGGATCACGTGAACATCGTGCGTGGCAAGGTGCATGAGAGCGTACTGCGGCGTATCCGCGTTGATCCCGACGGCTATGCGCCAATCGTACTGCCCGAAGACTTTGATGTTGTTTGTCTCAATGGCCAGATCGTCCCGGTCAATGACTATCTGGATGCCCTCGCGCAACCCAATGCCGGTAGGAATTCGGCTGCACCTCCTACGCCGTGGTTCGCAGGCTATACGCTGGCAAGAGAGCAAGTATTCAACTCAGTCTGGTGGCGACGAATCGCCTATTACCTGACCCTGTTTGTATCGCTGACGCTCTTTGCCATGCCCGCCTGGGCGCCGGGCGAAGGTGTCTGTCGCAGCGGTTTCTGTTTTCTGACCTCGCCCCTTAAACTGCTCGATACTTTCATTCCGTCGTTCGCGACAGCCTGGACCAACTCGTTCGTTTCCAGCCCCCACATATTCCTCCCGATGCTGGTGGTGCTGTGGGGTTGTTTTCGCTTGAGCAAGCATCTGGACCTGCAGATCAGTGACCGGATGCGGCGAATCTGGTACGCCATCGCCCCGCTGAAACCTACTGCGGTTTATAAGATGAAACCCGCGCCCCGGCCCAGTCGAGGCTCGGAGTGGATCAAGCGTCTGCGCAGCGCCGACGCCGGTCGCGCTTTCGTGAAATGCTTGACGCACCGGGTACTGCCATTCGTATTCGTGCTGGCGATTTTTGCCTATGCCGCAATCACGCTCAATCAGGTGGTGTTTGCCGGCCGTTCATCAACCGGGCTTGTTTGCAGCCCGTCCTCGGCTGCAGGCAGCTGGTTTTTCCCCAAAGAACTGTGCCACGACACCCAGACCCCGGTCGAAGCTGGCAAGCTCTACCAGATCACCCTGGAAATCCCCGCCGGCAGCCGCTGGTACGACGATACGATCCCCGCAGGACCCGGCGGTTTTACATGCGCATTACCGTGGTACAAAGCGCTCGGGTTCGCAGCCCTTGTTCCAGCCCGTCGCAACCTGACTCAGGCCTGGTTTCAGCCCATGGCTAAAATTGGGGATAACGGCAACGACGTGTTCCCCATTGACGGCAACAACGTGGAGCCAAGTGAATTAAAACCATGCTCATCAGAACGCCCTCCGGCTGCACTGCCGTGCCCGCCTGATGCCGCCAGCCTCGGTCAGATGGAAATGACCCGAATGAGATTCCTCGCCCGGTCTTCAGGGCCGTTGTACCTGTACGTCAATGACGTGGTCGGAGTGCCCTTTAGCGAGGACTTTTTTTATAACAACAACCGCGGTTGCGCCAGGGTCACTGTCACCCCGATGAACACGTCGGGGCGGTGATCGAGGGAGAATGCCATGCGTTGGACAATACTGTGTTGCGCGTTGCTGGCCGCCGGTTGCGCGCAAGAGCTGGGCGACCTGCGTCTGTCAGATGAGCACCGGCTCGCCGAGCCCAAGCTTGAATTCCTCGGAGTTGCGGGCGTGCTTATCCACTGGCGCGGTGAGGGCGTGTTGTTTGACCCGTTTTTCAGTCGACCGACGATTCCCGAACTGTTTTGGTTATCGCCCGACACTGACGAAATCGACCGGCGCATGCCGCCCGCCGCTGACGTCACCATGCTGCTGCTTGGGCATGGCCACTATGACCATGCACTGGATGTCGCGTGGGTGATGCAAAAACACACCCCGCAGGCGATCACCTATGGGTCCGCAAGCGCGGTGCACATGCTGCGCGCGGAAATCCCGAAAGACCGGCTCATCGATGCACAACCGCAAATGGCCACGCTGAGTGACGCTGCCACACCCGTCATGCAGGCGAAGGACAACGGCTGGTTCTACACCCGTCAGCGGCACATCCGCGCGATGCCCATTCAAAGCATGCACGCACCCAACCCGCTTACGCCTTTGATGAGCGGCGCCTACACCGAAGATCTCATGCAGTTGCCTAAAGCTTTCTGGAACTGGAAACAGGGCCAGACGCTTGCCTGGCTGGTGGACCTGCTCGGTGAAGATGGCAAACCGGCTTACCGAATCCATTATCAGGACTCGGCCAGCGATGCGCCGTACGGTTTTCCCCCGGCACTCAAGGATGACAAAACGGTGGATGTTCAAATCTTGCCCGTAGCGTCCTTTCAAAACGCCAAACACTACCCCGAGGGCTTGCTGGCCCTGACGCAACCTGAGCTGGTGGTGCTGGTGCACTGGGAGGATTTTGTTGGAGGAACCCCCGACAACCCAAAGATCCTGCGCCAGCAGAAGGACGTCGGGACCTTCATCGAGCGGGTTCAGCGCGCAGCACCAAAGTCGCGGGTCGTGATACCACGCCCGCTCAGCGAAGTCGCGCTTGCGCCGGTGACAGGACACTGACCTGACGCAGCAGGCATCGCGCTTTTTTAGGGCAAAAAAAACCGGGCCGTAGCAATGCGCTACGACCCGGCAGTTCTGGCGCGCTACTGGCTGCGCAAAGCGACAGCCGCAGCAGGCGGAGGCCTTTTACAAAGCCATGTCCGCCGCAGGGTTTGGCTTGCTCTGAGCCGGAGCCGAACCTGCTGGAATGTTCAGATCCAGTACTGGCGGCTTATCAAGCTGCAGCACTTCGGAGGTGTAGTTCCATTCCTGCTGAACAGCGGCAGGCGAATCGTTGAGCTTGGTGCCATAGCTCGGCACGATCTGGCGGATCTTGGCCTGCCATTCCGGCGTTGCGACTTTGTCTTTGAAGACCTTTTCCATCACGTTCAGCATGATTGGAGCAGCGGTCGAAGCGCCCGGCGATGCACCCAGCAGAGCAGCAATGGTGCCGTCCTGAGAGGAAACGACTTCGGTGCCTAGCTTGAGCACGCCGCCCTTGTCTGCATCACGCTTGATGATCTGAACGCGCTGACCGGCTTGCCACAGGCGCCAGTCTTCTTTCTTGGCGTGCGGGAAGTATTCCTGCAGCGCCTTGAAGCGATCGTCGTCAGACAGCATCAGTTGACCGGCGAGGTACTCGACCAGCGGGTACTGCTCGACGCCAACTTTGGTCATCGGCCAGAAGTTGTGCGTGGTCATGGTGCTGAACAGATCCAGATACGAGCCTTCTTTCAGGAACTTGGTAGAGAAGGTCGCGAACGGGCCAAACAGGATGACGCGCTTGCCATCCAGCACGCGGGTGTCCAGGTGCGGAACCGACATCGGTGGCGCGCCAGTGGACGCAATACCGTAGGCCTTGGCCATGTGCTGCATGGCAATTGTCGGGTTCTCGGTGACCAGGAACGAACCGCCGACCGGGAAGCCCGCGTATTCGTTACCCTCGGGAATGCCGGATTTCTGCAGCAGTTTCAGCGCGCCGCCGCCAGCACCGATGAACAGGAACTTGGCGTCCGTTGCACTGGTGGTGCCGTCTTTCAGGTTTTTGTACTCGACGTGCCAGGAGCCGTCTTTGTTGCGCGTGATGTCGTTGACTTCACTGGACAGCTTCAGGTCGAAGTTCGGGCGGGTCTGCAACGCGGACACGTACTGACGGGTGACTTCACCCCAGTTGACGTCGGTGCCGATTGGCGTCCAGGTGGTCGCCAGCTTCTGGGAAGGATCACGACCTTCCATCATCAGCGGGACCCACTTGGCGATCTGCACCGGGTCTTCGGAATACTGCATCGGGCGGAACAGCGGGCTGGCTTGCAGCGCGTCGTAACGCTTTTTCAGGAACTTGATGTTCTCGTCGCCCCACACGAAGCTCATGTGCGGTGTGGAGTTGATGAACGAATGCGGGTTTTTCAGGACGTCGCTCTTGACCTGCCAGGACAGGAATTGACGAGTGATCTGAAAGGCTTCGTTGATCTCGATGGCTTTGGAAATGTTGACCTTGCCGTCTTTGTCTTCCGGGGTGTAGTTCAGCTCGGCGAGGCCCGAGTGACCGGTACCGGCGTTGTTCCAGCCGTTGGAGCTTTCTTCGGCGACCTTGTCGAGGCGCTCGACCATTTCCATCGTCCAACCCGGCTCCAACTCATTGAGCCAGACGCCCAACGTTGCGCTCATGATGCCGCCGCCAACCAGCAGGACATCGACCTTCTTTGCCTCGGCGGCGTGTGCGGAATTCATTCCCACCGAGATAGCCAGCCCCAAGAGCGCCGTGTTCACTTTCTTAAACATGCAGTAAATACCTAGGATAAAACGCCGTCCTCGAACACGAAACGCCTGGGTTCACAGCACGCATGACTGCATGCCGCAGGCTCCCGCCCTCAGAAGATCTGGCGTGGACATACAAGGTCGACAGAGTCGCATCGACCTCACTTTTAGCCCCCTCCTGCGCTGACTTTTTATTAGTCATTGGCTTCAGCTGCTTGGGTGACGCGAAGTTCGAAAAAAGTTCATTGGATTTCGAGCGGCGGATTATAGGGGAGCGCGCGCCGTAAGCCTACCCGCAGGGCCACTATGATGCGCGATTGCCCAAAGCCGATGCGCGGGTCGGTGTCCTGCACTGCTTACCCACTCGTGCGTGCGACTCGCGATAACGATTTTTCCCACAGATCGCGTCTCAGATTCGTACGCGCTCGACCCCTCATCACGGTCAAGCGGCTACGGGACGCGATGGCGTGATGATGAACGGGGTGAATATTGGGCTTTCAGGCTCGGTCGTGTGTGCAAACGACATCAACTCTTCCCGCTCCATCGCATCACGGGCGGCTGTATCCAATGACGTGTTTTCAGCGCGCCGCTCAAGCTTGAGAAGGTTTGCGGCGAGTTCTGCGAGGGTGCTCAAGGTCGACTCCATGACATGGCTTCACATGAAGCCCGTCTTTACGTGGGTGAGGTGCGTGCGCGTCAAGATTCGGTGATCCCGTCGCATGGGTTCACGCTGTGCAAGGTTCAGACCAAACGACGTCGTCAGCAGTTCGATCTCTGTACGAGGCAACAGACGGAAGAAATGATTTGCAAAACTTTCCGATTCCCCTCGTCTAGACACCTCCGCACGCTGCGCGTGAATGTGCTTCTATCGATGACAAGGTTGTTACAACCCGACACGTGCGCCCCTCACGAACGGAAGGAAAGCCCGCTATGCCTGCTCACTCGTTCAGTCGTCGCGACATCATCCGCATCACCACGGCCCTCAGCGCCATGGCCGCTCTATCGCCCCTGCTCCCGTCTTTTGCAGCCAGCACCCTGCTCTCGCGCAAGATCCCGGCCACGGGGGAAGACCTGCCGGTGATCGGTTTGGGCACTTCGCGCACGTTTGACATCGACGTCGCGTCCGCCGAAATGACGGCAGCCCTGGAGGTGGTCAAAACGTTGTTGGCCGGTGGCGCCAAAGTCATCGACACGGCCCCCAGCTACGGCGATTCCCAGCAGGTCACTGGCGAACTGTTGACCCGCGCGAACGCCCACCGTCAGGCCTTTGTCGCGACCAAGGTCTCCGCCACCGGTCGCGAGGCGGGCATCAGCCAGACCGAGCAGTCATTCAAGCAACTACAGACGGAGCGCATCGACCTGATTCAGGTGCACAACCTGCAAGACACCGCCACTCAGCTCAAAACCCTGCGCGAACTCAAGCAGCAAGGGCGCATTCGTTACGTCGGCGTGACGCATTACCTGGAGTCGGCCCACGATGATTTGCTCGCGGTGCTGCAAAAGGAAAAGGTCGACTTCGTCCAGGTCAATTACTCGGTCGGGGCGCGCAATGCTGAAAAACGCTTGCTGCCGTGGTGCGCTGATCACGGCGTCGCCGTGTTGGCCAATCGCACGTTCGAGGCCGGTCGGCTGTTTGCCAAGGTCAAAGGCAAGCCACTGCCGGACTGGGCCTCCGCCGAACTGGACGCTAGTTCGTGGGCGCAGTTGATGCTCAAATTCGTGCTCGCCAACACCGCCATCACTGCAGTCATTCCCGCCACCAGCAACCCGCGTTACGCGGCAGACAATCTGCTTGCAGGCCAGGGCCGGTTGCCAGACGCAGCGTTGCGCGAGCGTATCGTCGAACTGTTTGCCTGACAGGTGCTTTTGCAGGAGCGAACTTATTCGCGAGGCAATAACGGCTATATCACCGCCTGCTCAATCGCCAACCAGTTGGCTCCTACAGAAAAATCCTGTTAAGCCGCTTCGTTCACAGGAGGTTGTCTTTGCCCATCACCGACGCGTCACTGCTGCACCGCGCGGCCAAGGCCATTAACGCCGAGCCGGATGAGCTGTACCCGGCGCTGGCAGGTTTCGCGTTGTTCTTCTGCCTGTTTTGCGGCTACTTCATGCTGCGGCCGATTCGCGAGGCGATGGGTATTCAGGGCGGAGTTGAAAACCTGCAGTGGCTGTTCACCGCGACATTCGTGGTCATGCTGATTGCAGTGCCGCTGTTCGGCTGGCTGAACTCGGTAGTCCCACGGGTGCAGTTCGTTGATTGGGTGTATGGCTTTTTCGCCGTCAACCTGCTGCTGTTCTCCGCCACGTTTGCTCTGCATGACGACAGCGTCTGGCTGGCCCGCACGTTCTACGTGTGGATTTCGGTCTACAACCTGTATGTGGTTTCGGTGGCCTGGAGCCTCATGGCCGACGCTTTCGACAGCGCACAAGCCCGGCGGTTATTTGCGTTCATTGCCGCCGGTGCCAGCGTCGGTGGGCTGCTCGGCCCGTTGATCAGCGCGTTCTCAATCGATCTGCTCGGGCAAGCCGGGCTCGCCCTTGTCAGCGCCTTGCTGCTGCTGTTGGCTCTGATCCTCAAGCGCTACCTGATGGCGTGGCGCGAACGTGGCGGCGCGGGTCGGCCCGGAGCGCCTGCGGCCGAAAGCGCCAGCCGACCGGTGCCGGGTAACCCGTTCAGCGGCATCGTCAAAGTGCTGCGCTCCCCTTACCTGCTGATGATGTGCCTGTTTGTGGTGCTGCTCGCCACGGCCAGCACGTTTTTGTATTTCGAACAGGCGCGTCTGGTGGCGCAGCTGTTCACCACTCGCGAAGAACAGATCCGCGTCTTCGGCCTCATCGATTTCGCCGTGCAAGCTGGCGCGCTGGTATCGCAGTTGTTCATCACCGGGCGCATTGCCCAGCGCTTCGGGATCAGCACCTTGTTGGCGGTAGTCCCGGCGTTGGTCTGCGCAGGCTTCATCGGCCTGGCACTGGCCCCCACATTCGCCATGTTGGCGGGGCTGATGATCGTCCGGCGGATCGGTGAATACGCGTTCATCCGCCCAGGTCGCGAGATGTTGTTTGCACCGCTGGACGCGCAAACCAAATACAAGGCCAAGAATTTCATCGACACGGTGGTCTATCGCGGCGGCGATGCTATCAGCGCCTGGGCCAAAAGCCTGTTGGACATGCTGGGCCAGGGCACGCTGCTGGTCGCACTGGTCGGCGCCTTGTGCGCGGCCATTTGGGCGGTTACCGGGTGGTATCTGGGGCGGCGCGCTGATGAAGTTCAGGTGCACCAGCCACTGCCTGTTGATGAGTGCGCGACGACAAGGATACCTCGACTCTGAAACCCTTCTGAGACGAAGACGCCCCAAATGACGGCTGCTGGCGCACTCACTCCTGACAGCCGTCAGCCCCTTATCCCCCGGCCTAGACGCCTCCCCTGCGCCAACTCAAATGCGTGAAATGTGAAAAATATGTCGAAGATTTGTTAATGAATGTATATCTTTCTCATTCGCAACCTCATTCATTACCTAATATCCGCGCCGCACATCTTTAGGAAAGTCCCTGTGAACCACCGTCTCTCCGCACACCTGTTGTTTGCCGGCGCCTGCAGCGCCATGCCAATGGCCTACGCCGCAGAAGAGCTCACGCTGCCTGCCACGCAGATCCAGACCACCGGTGGACAGGTTGACGAACAGACTGTGGGCTATCAGTCCAGACCTGCCAGCAGCACCACTCGCCTTGGGCTGACGGATAAAGAGACCCCGCAAGCCATTACCACGATCACCCGCGCCCAGATCGATGATTTCAAACTCAACGGCATCCGCGATGCGTTGCGCTCAGCGCCTTCGGTGACTGTCGAACAGATCGAAACCGACCGAACCGAATTCACCTCCCGTGGCTTCACCATCGACACCTTCGAATACGACGGCATGGGCATGCCCTTCGCGTCCACCACGCTGGTGGGCGAGCAAGACCTGGCCGAGTACGAACAGATCGACGTGCTGCACGGCGCCAACGGGTTGATGAGCGGCACCGGCAACCCTTCGGCCACGGTCAACTTTGTGCGCAAGCGCCCGACCGCTACGTTTCAGGCGCAGGTCGATGCCAGCGTCGGCTCCTGGGATAACCGTCGTGTGGATGTAGACGTATCCGGCCCGTTGACCCCCACCGGAAATGTGCGGGGGCGGTTCATCTATGCCCACGACAAAGGCAATTCATACCTCGACCGCTACAGCCACGAAGTCAACGTCGCAGCAGGTTTGCTCGCCTTCGATCTGTCCGACGCCGACACCCTGACGGTAGGATTTTCCCAGCACGACAGCGATGCCAACGGCAGCAGTTGGGGCAACCTGCCGCTGATCGACGGCAACGGCAATGCCATCCATTACAGCGGCCGCAGCTCTAGCGTCGGGCAGCCGTGGACCTACTGGAACCTGCATACCCAGCGCGCTTTCGCTGAGCTGAACCATGATTTCGGCAACGGCTGGAATGGCAAGGTCACGGTGACCGGCGTCACCCAGTACCAGGATGCAGACATCTACTACATCTCCGGCGTAACCGACGATGTCGGCTTGGCCTACGCCACCGACACTTCCAGCAAGGAACACCAACTGATCGGCGAGGCGAAATTGTCCGGGCCATTCAGCCTGTTCGGACGCGAGCACGAACTGACCTTCGGCGCGAACTACGGTCGCACCCATCACAAGGAAACCGCCTACAACCTGAACGACGTTGGCTACTACGCCACAACATTGTCCGACGCGCTGGCCGGCAATATCCCGAAACCGGGGCTGAACTACACCGACGCCAACAACATGGGCAACTTCAGCGACACGCAAAAAAGTCTGTACGCCGGGGCGCGTTTCAGCCTGCTTGACGATCTGCACTGGATCGTCGGCGCGCGCATGCTCAGCGCCGATGGCAAAGGTGAAAACTACGGCGCAGCCCACGATACCCGCGAGCATGGCAAGGTCACGCCTTACACCGGTCTGGTCTACGACCTCAACAGCGAGTGGGCGGTGTATGGCAGCTGGACGCAGATCTACACCCCGCAATATGTGCTGAGCACCGACGGCAATCTGATCGATCCGCTGGAAGGCACCAGCACGGAAGTCGGCATCAAGGGCAGTCTGCTGGATGACCGCCTGGACGTAACAGCCGCGGTGTTCAAGACCAAGCAAGAGAACGTGGCCGAATACGCTGGCCTGTTGGGCAATCAGTACGTTTACGACGCCGTAGATTTCAAAAGCCGCGGGATCGAACTGCAGGCCTCCGGCGAAGCATTCCCCGGCCTGGACCTATTGGCAGGCTACACCTACGTGCATATCGAAAACGCCGATGGCGACGAAGCCCGCAAGTACGTCCCGACCCACAGCTTCCGCGGTATGGCGACCTATCGACTGCCTGGCATGCCGAAAGCCAAAGTCGGTGGGCGTGTCAGTTGGCAGAGCGGCATTGAGGATGACACTTACAGCAATGTGAACCAGCATGCGTACGCTTTGGTGGACCTGATGACCAGCTACGACATCGACCAGCACTGGAGCACGTCGTTGAACCTGAACAACCTCACCGATCGTAAATACCTGATGTCGCTCAAAAGCGGCACCAGCGCCAACTACGGCGCACCGCGCAATCTCACTGCTTCGATAAGCTGGAAGTACTGACCGCTTGACCCTGCGGGGCTCGGCGTCCGAGCCCCGCATTTCATTCGCCGCCAAGGCTTTGCACAAGCGCCCGAACGCGATCGGCATCGGCGCTGGTCACGGGGGTGTAGACGATCATTGAAAGATCCGGCCGGCCATCAATCGCAAAGCCGGAATATTCCAGTTCGATCATTCCCTGGGTCGGATGCCGCAGGCGTTTGGTCCCTTCTCCTGCCAGACGCACATCATTCTCACGCCACAGCGCCGCGAAATCGGGGCTCAGGGCGCACAGCTCATCGGCTAATTTGCTGACTTCAGACGCCGCACCCGCCCGTGTTGTGTCGGCTCTAAACGCCGCGACCACAAAACGCGCAACGCCCTGCCAATCATCCTGTCTGGCCCGCGCGCCGGGATTGCAAAACATGAGCCGCAGGATGTTGCGCTGTCCCACTGGCAGCAGGCTGTAGTCAGTAAACACGGCCGCTGCTGCGCTGTTCCACGCCAGAACATCCCACGTGGCGGTTCTGATCAACGCAGGGCTGAAATGCAGGGTGTCCAGAATGCGCTGCAAGCGCGGGGTAATTCCTTCAGGGGCGCGGTAGACCACCTCAGGCAAATGACCGAACGCGAGCATGAACAAGTGCTCGCGTTCGGGCTCGGTCATCAACAGGCTTTCGGCGATTCGGTCCAGGACCTGCGTGGACGGAGCGCCCCCGCGTCCCTGCTCCAGCCATGTGTACCAGGTGGCGCTGATATTGGCACGGTGGGCGACTTCTTCCCGACGCAGGCCGGGTGTGCGCCGACGCGCGGAGGAGAACCCGAAACTGGCCGGGTCCAGGCGGGCTCGGCAGTCTTTCAGATATGTTCCAAGCAGGTGAGCCGAATGCTGTGCCATGGTGATCCTGTTAGTGTTTATACCCTGATAACGTCACGGCTATTACCCGATAAACGTTACGCGCACTCTGCTGACTTTCGCAAAGAGAGATTTTCACCATGCGCGTATTTCTGACCGGTTCAACAGGCTTTATCGGGTCCCAGGTTACTCGGGAGTTACTGGCCGCAGGTCATCAGGTGCTGGGGCTGACGCGTTCGCAGGCCGGAGTCGATGCTCTGCTGGCGATGGGTGCAGAGCCTTACTTCGGTGACATGGAAGATCTGGCGAGCCTGCAACGCGCCACCGAAGGATGCGACGGGGTCATCCACACTGCGTTCGATCATGACTTCACCCACTTCGTGGCTAACTGTCAGAAAGATTCACGCGTCATTTCCGCCTTGGGTTCAGCGATGGAAGGCTCCCAACGCCCGCTGATAATTACCTCAGCCACAGCGATGGGATCGCCCGCACCGGGGCAACCTGCCGATGAGGATTTTTTCGACACCAGTCATCCCCATCCTCGGGCGGCTTCGGAACTGGCCGGGCACGCGCTGCTGCAACACGGGGTGAATGTGGTGGTCTTGCGCCTTTCGCAAATTCACAACCCGGTCAAGCAGGGTCTGGTGACGGAGCTGATCAAAATTGCGCAAGAACACAGGCAGTCTGCCTACGTCGGTGACGGCCTTAATCATTGGTCCGCCGCGCACCTTTTGGACACCGCGCTTTTGTATCGCCTGGCTCTCGAAAAACATCAACCGGGGGCTCGCTACCACGCCGTCGCCGAATCGGCGATTGATTTTCGGTCGATAGCCCAGGCCATTGGCGATGGCTTGGGCCTGCCGACGGTTTCCGTGACTGAAAAGGAGGCACCAGTGCATTTGGGCTGGATGTCGGGATTCGTGGGGCAGGATATGTCCAGCTTGAGTGACAAAACCCGAACGCGCTTGAGTTGGCAACCAGACGGTCCGGCTCTGATTACCGACCTGCGCGCGCTTTTTAATCAGTGACGCCTGGGTTGCATCAACGGCGCTGTGACACTTGACGACCCAGCTCAAAACCCAACGCGAGCGCGATGACAACCGCAGAGCCGATAGCAAGTTTGAAGCTGGATTTTGCCCGGACGAGTTCTGCCGGACGTGGAGACAATTGCTCCTCGACCAACCCGGCTGTCTCGGCTTTTGACTGGTCAGTGAGGCGTTCAGGATCATCGGGTTTGATGGGTGAAGACAACGGGTATTCGGGGGTATCGTCCGGCGTGTCATCCGCCGTGTCTTCGTTGGCTGGCTGGTCAGCGCGCGGCTCGTTCGCTGGTGCGTCGTGAAGAGCCTGCGGGCGCTGGCTTTCGTGTGTTTCTGGGTTATCAACCGGTTCGGTGGGCATGGTGTTTTCTCCGTGGCTTGAGCTTTTTGGAGTGAAGGTCCAAGGCATAGTGCGCGCCGATGGACGAATGGTTGGCAGTGTTGGGAGACCCACGGCGCCTGTGGGGCTTGTGAGCGTTCGTCGGCCGAAAGTGATCGTGGGAGGGAGCTTGCTCGCGATCTGGTGCGAAGCGGCAGTAAACCTTGCTAACCGGTTTTGCCTGACACACCGAGTCGTTCGGTCTGAGGGCCGCTGCGCGCCCCATCGCTGCCGTCGTAACCTCCGAGAGCTCCTACGCCTGCGGCAGAAGCGGATTTGCACAACGCTGGGTTGTTCGTCGCCACGCCCTGCCTGGTCATGCATCCCCAAGGCTTCGCGTCATCGGCCAACGCCACCCTGTAGGAGCGAACTTGTTCGCGAGGCGTCGCGCCTGACACACCGCGTCAAACGCCCGCCAACAAGTTGGCTCCTACATGCGAGGCGTCGTGCTGATACACCGCGTCAAGCGCTCGCCAACAAGTTGGCTCCTACAGAACCGTCAGTGCGCCATAGATATCGCAGCGATGCAGGCTTCTGATTCTGGGCGCAGCCCGTAGGAGTCCGGCTTGCCGACGATCTGCTGCGAAGCGGCAGTAAACCCGACTAACCCACCGGCCAGGGTGATGCTTACAGGATGGGTTTGCCACCCGTTACCCCATAACGCGTGCCCGAGATATAACTGGCCTCGTCAGACGCGAGCAGTACGTAGATCGGCGCCACTTCCACCGGTTGTCCCGGGCGACCGAGGGGTGTTTCCTCGCCGAAGCTTTTTACGTCCTCGTCGGTCATGGTCGCAACGATCAGCGGCGTCCAGATCGGGCCCGGCGCAACGCTATTCACCCGAATGCCGCGCGGGCCGAGCATCTGAGCGAGCCCCGCAGAGAAGTTGGCGATGGCGCCTTTGGTGGTCGCATAAGGCAGCAAAGTGGGCTTCGGCGAATCGGAATTGACCGAGCTGGTGTTGATGATCGAGCTACCCGACGCCATCGAAGGCAGTGCAGCCTTGCAGATGCGAAACATGGCCGTGATGTTGATATCGAACGTCTTGACCCATTCCTCGTCGGAGATTTCTTCGAGGGTTTCGTGACTCATCTGAAACGCTGCGTTATTGACCAGTACGTCGATACGCCCGTATCGACTCACCGTCTCCTCCACGATGGCCGAACAATGCGCTTTGTCTGCCAGGTCGCCCGGAAGCAACAGACACTGCCTGCCCGCCTCCTCGACCCAGCGCGCGGTTTCCTTCGCATCTTCGTGCTCATCGAGGTACGAAATGGCGACATCAGCCCCTTCCCGCGCAAAAGCGATAGCCACAGCGCGACCGATGCCGCTGTCAGCGCCGGTGATCAAGGCGATTTTGTTGGTCAAGCGGCCAGAGCCCTTGTAGCTAGTCTCGCCGCAGTCAGGATAGGGTTCCATCCGGCTCTGATCACCGGGTACCGGTTGCTGTTGCGGCTTGAAAGGCGGTTTTGGGTAATCGGTCATGGGACGTTCCTTTAGTCGATCCTGCGCATTGCGGCGCGTGCTAAAGGTGGACTTGAGGATGATCCGAGGAGTTCGGACTTTTACCGCGTCAGGCGATGAGTGTGCATCTACCGCTGCGCCAATGCGGCCGGCTTTAGCGTTTGGCCAGCGACTGGAGCAAGGCTTCCAGCATTCGCGGCCGATCGGTATGAGCCAGCATGATCAACACGATCTGTCGGTCATAGCCTTCACCCACAGGCGTGATGTTGAAGTCCTGCGCCAACCGGTCCAGCCCCGCCCATTGCGGCACCAGACTGGCGCCGACCCCGTCCGCCACCAGCATCGCAATCGCTTCCAGACCATCGAGACTGAACAGTGGCTTGAGCGCCAGCCCCTTGTCATTGAGGTAACGTTCAGCGTGCAGCCCGCCCCATGACCTGGGCTCATAGCAGATATAGGGATGCGATTGCAGGACGTGAGCAATGCCCTCGGTAGGCCGCGCCTTGGAGGCCAGTACCAGCTTTTCCCGGTGCAGCGGCGCCACCCGAAACATCTTGGGCGGCTCGAACGGCGGCGCCACGATGATTGCCGCGTCAAGCTCGCCATTCTGCAGCGCCGCATAAAGCGAGCGCGAAGTGCCGGGCAAAATGGAGGGCTGGATGCCGGGCGCCTGTCGGCTTAGTTCCAGCAAAGCGCTGGGCAGCAATCCGGTGAGCATGGTGGAAATGGCACCGATGCGCAGCGAGCCGGTCATCCCGCTCAGGTCCGCATCGCCCGCCAGCAGCTGAACTTCCCTGACGATATTCCGTGCTCGCGGCAGCAAGGCCACGCAGGCTTCTGTGGGTTTTGCGGCATGTCCCACACGGGACAACAGCGCAAAGCCGAGCGAGCGCTCCAGCACCTGAATACGTTGACTGACCGCAGCGGCAGTCAAGCCCTCGGTACGTGCAGCATCGGCGATCGAGCCGCACTCGATCACCGCCAACAGGCTTTTCAGGTATCGACTGTCCATAAGAAATTCTTTCGATCGAAACAAAAAATACAGGCTATCTCTATCGGCGTGAAAGAGACACTCTTGATTGCATTGCAGTGTTGCGCCAGTGCGCGACCCAACGGAGAACCTTGATGGCCCTCACGCTGGTCACCCATTCAAATGCCTGCCCCGCCCTGTTCGGCGCGCTCACTGCCAGTGTCGCCAAAATGGACGGTGCCCTGCTGATGCATCTGGAAGCTCAATTTCAACCCGAACACGGTGCCGATACCGTGCAGATGGTGGCCGCCGCCGGGGCGTTGGTGCCCAGTGGGTTGCTTTGGTATGAACGTGTCACCGGACGTGAGGTATTGCCGGCCAGCAGCGTTGACGAAATCGTCGCGATGGCGGCCAAACGTGATGTCGTGGTGCCTTGGCACCCGGAGTTCCAGCAGCACCCGGTGCCCACTGAACTGATCGATAAAGCGGGCAGCGATGGCGTCCAGGTCATCCATCTCACCGGGCGTCGGCTCAATGACCTTTGGGACCTGCAGACCGCCCAGGGCCAGCCGTCGCGCTACGGCGTCTGGACCCGCGACACCTTCGGTCGCTGGGGCCGCCCGCTGGATGAAGCATCCAGCCCATCAGGCGCAAACTCGCTCACGTTGGTGCTAATCGGCACCCAGGCTGATCAGATCGATGTGTATCCCGCCACACTTGCCGCGCTGGGCGATGCCGCCGACGCCACGAACATCGGTCTGCGAGTACGGTTCGTGTCTGCACGGCAATTGAACGTTTCACAGCTTGCCTCGGCGCCAGGGATTGTCCTGCCGGGTGGCTCGGACATGGGCAACGTATCGGGACAGATCGAAGCCGCGCGATACGGCTTGCGCTCAATGATCCCGACGCTGGGGTTATGCCTGGGCATGCAGTCGATGACCACCGCACTGGCGCAGTCTTGCCCGGGGCTTGAGCAAGCCAATATGGCCGAAGCAGCGCCGCACGCGCCGATCAAAAGCTTTTCGCCCATGGCCGGCACGCCCGGCTTGCCGGCCCATCGTCTGGGCAGCCACACCTTAAGTTTTACTGATCAAGCGCTGGAGCAACAGCTGCAGGGCCATCAGAGCATTCGTTGTAACCACCGTTACATGCTGGCGCCTGCGCTGATTGAGCCGTTGCGCGCAGCCGGTCTTGAGATCACGGCCACCGACCAAAGCGGGCAGATCGCCGACGCCATTAATTGGCCAAAACATCCGTTCTACAAGGGCATGCAAGGCCACCCGGAACTTGGCTCACGCAGCGGGAACGCACATCCGTTGATCGAGGATTTTTTGCTGGCGGCGTTGGCAATGACTGGCACGACGCGCCGGGTCGCACGCCCTTGAAACATCGTATTAGATCAAACAGCAAGAACATGGAATGCATATTGCTGCATAACACTTGAGCCCGATTGGGCTGCACCCCTCCTGCTAATTACGCCGAAAGTCACACCCGCTGCATCATTACAGAGCGGCATGCCCTGTAAGGGCTCATTGCAACTTCCGGATAATTTGCACTTGTTGACACAACTCGTGCAATGAACTGATGGTTTTGGAGATTTACATGATGACATCGTCCCGCTTCAGCCTGCGCTCCATCACCCTGATGACCGCACTCCTTGCCGCCCCGTTCGTCAATGCGGCGAGCCCGGGACCCGTCATGACCCCAGGCCTGCTCACCTACGGCACTGCCGCGACCTTTGCGCCGTTCGAATTCCAGGCCGACGGCAAGCTCACCGGTTTCGACATTGATCTGATCGAAGCCCTTGGCAAAAAGATGGGACTCAAGCCAACCGCCATGAACATGGAGTTCCAGGGCCTGATCCCGGCGCTGCAAGGCAAGCGCGTGGACCTCATCAACTCGGCCATGTACATGAACGAAGCACGGGCCGCTCAGGTCGATTTCGTCCCCTACCTGCGCATCGGCAACCAAGTCGTGGTCACCGAACAAAACCCGGCCAAGGTCACGGGTCGGGATAACTCGCTATGCGGCAAAACCGTGGCCGTGACCCTGGGCGGTATCGAGGAAACCTATGCTCGCCAGGACGACAAACGCTGCAAAGATGCAGGTCTTGAGGCGGTGAAGGTCCAGACCCTGCCCACCGCCCAAGCGTCTGCGTTGAGCCTGCGTCAGGGCCGAGCCGATGCTACGTTCGATTCCACCCCCGGTGTAGTGCAGATGCTGCGCGATGTGCCTGGCGTCTATAA
The DNA here is from genome assembly GCF_057128765.1 of Pseudomonas corni. Classification (NCBI taxonomy): domain Bacteria; kingdom Pseudomonadati; phylum Pseudomonadota; class Gammaproteobacteria; order Pseudomonadales; family Pseudomonadaceae; genus Pseudomonas; species Pseudomonas corni. The sequence goes on along the minus strand of NZ_JBSKHW010000009.1, from coordinate 108,285 downwards.
AACCGTCGGTCCCGAATTTGAATCCGAAACCCGGATCGGCATGGCCGTGGCCAAGGGCAACACGGGGATGAGCGATGCACTGCAAGGCGCGCTCAAAGAACTGGTCGCAGACGGCACGTACAAACAGATCATCGAAAAATGGAAGTTTCCTGCGACGGTTTCATTGTTCGACTGATGCCTGATCACCAAGAAGCCGTGGCGCCGCAAAGGTTCGGCGCCGGGCAATTTCACGTGAGGACGCATCATGTCGCTTGAACTGGTTTGGCAATATCTGATCTCCCCGGCGTTTTTCCATGGCGCGGTGACCACCCTGCTCATCACCCTGTACTCGCTGGTGTTCGGCGTCGGTGTAGGCGTCGTGATCGCGCTGCTGCAAGACAGTCAGACCCGCGCCGGCCGAACCCTGGCGCTGATTTATCTGTGGCTGTTTCGCGGCACGCCGGTGCTGTTTCAGATCATCTTCATCTACAACGTGCTGCCCACCTTCGGCATTCGTCTGTCGGCGATAGTCAGTGCTGTCTTGGCGCTGTCGCTTAATGAAGGCGCTTACATGGCGGAGATCATCCGCTCCGGCATGCAGGCCGTGAAAAAAGGCCAGCGCACCGCTGCCCTGGCGCTGGGCATGAAGCCGTTTGCAGTGTTGCGCCATGTGGTGATTCCTCAAGCCACGCGGATGATTCTGCCGCCCATCGGCAATCAGATGGTCGGCATGCTCAAGCTCAGCGCGCTGGTTTCAGTGGTGGCGGTTGAAGAGCTGATGCTGGTGGCGAACCAGACCGCTAGTTCCAACTTCCGCTATTTCGAAGCCCTCACAGCCGCCGGTATTTATTACCTGGTGCTGACCACCATTTTCATGGGTGTTCAGGCCTTGATCGAACGCAAGCTCGATCCGAAAAGGCGCCGTAAAGGTCCGCGCATCAGCCTCACCGAACGCATGCTCGGCACCTCACGCGGCGCCACCGTTCGCTAGGCCTCTGTTCGCCAGGAGCAAACACACATGCAAAAAAATCTCTCGGGCAACGGCAAACCGCTGCTGGAACTGATCGGCATCGACAAAAGCTACGGCCCGTTCAAGGTGCTGAAAAACTGCTCGCTGAACGTGCGCACCGGGGAAACCGTAGTGATCATCGGACCGTCAGGCTCCGGCAAATCGACTTTGCTGCGCTGCGTCAATCAACTGGAGCCTGCCGACGGCGGCGACCTGTTCTTCGAGGGTCGGCGCATCGACTACGACAAACGCAACGTCCACCTGCTGCGCCGGGACATCGGCATGGTGTTCCAGAACTTCGAGCTGTTCTCCCACCTGTCAGTGGTGGAAAACATCATGCTCGCGCCGATGAAAGTGCTAGGCATGAGCCGCGCCGATGCTCATGACATCGCAGTCGAACTGCTCGGCAAAGTGCGTATCCCGGAAAAAGCCGACGCCTACCCCGATGAGATTTCCGGCGGCCAGCAGCAGCGCGTGGCCATCGCCCGTTCACTGGCGATGAAACCCAAAGTCATGCTCTACGACGAGCCAACCTCGGCCTTGGACCCGGAGATGATCCGCGAAGTGGTCGACGTGATGGCCGAACTGTCCAGCGAGGGCATGACCAGCCTGGTGGTGACCCACGAGATGGGTTTCGCCCGCCGCGCGGCAGACCACATCGTGTTCATGGAAAGCGGCGAAATCATCGAAAACGCCAGCAACTCAGACTTTTTTGGCGGGGCCGTCAACCCGCGCACCCGCCATTTTCTCGATCAGATCCTGCACTGAGATCCCCCAATGAATCAGCAACCCGACTTTGCCCGCATGAAACGCGACCTCGCTGCCCTGGTGGCGATCAACACCGAAAACCCGCCCGGCCATGAGCTTGAAGCGGCTCACCACCTGAAGGTCTTGCTGGAAGCCGAAGGTTTCGATCTCTCGTTGTCCGAATACAAACCCGGACGCGTGAACGTAATTGCCACCTTGGCCAATGGTCCGGGCCCGACCTTTGCCTTCAACACCCACATCGATACCGTGCCTGCCGGTGAAGGCTGGAGCACCGATCCGTTCGTACTGCACGAGGCCGACGGCAAGCTATACGGACGTGGCAGCTGCGATGCGAAGGGGCCAATGGTGGCGATGATCGAGGCCACGCGCATGCTGATCGCCTGCCGCGAAGCGTGGTCGGGCACGTTGATGGCGGTGTTCACCGCGGATGAAGAAATCGCCAGCGAAGGCGCCAAACATTACGTCGCCCACCAGCCGCCCCATATCGACTTCGCTGTGATCGGCGAGCCCACATCCAATGCGGCATTCACTGCGCACAAAGGCAGCTTGCGGCCGTTGGTGCGTGTGCATGGTGTGACAGCGCATTCGGGCACACCGCACCTGGGTGAGAACGCAATCTACCGCGCCGGGCAGTTGCTTGGCTTGATCGAGCAGCATCATGAAACGTCGGTCAAATGCCACTGCCACGCACTGGTCGGCGAAGCCAGCCTGACCGTCACCCGGATCAACGGCGGACACGCTGACAACGTGCTGCCCGGCGCCTGCGATCTGCTGCTCGACCGGCGCATGGTGCCTGGCGAAAGCGAAGAGGCGGTCAAGGCGGAGATCGAGCAACTGCTGGCCCTGGCCAACGAGCGCTTTGGCTTGCGCGCCGAAGTGCTCAAGTACATCCCCACTACCGGCGGCGCGACCGAAACCGCGCAGTCCGAGCCGATCGTGCAGGCCAGCCTCGCCGCCTGCCGCGAGCACAACCACGGCAACGCAGGCCCGTTCGGCTTTCAGGGCGGCTGCGATCTGGTGCATTTTCGCAGCCTGGGCACCACCGGCACGGTCATCGGCCCAGGCACCCTGGCCGTGGCGCATAAACCGGACGAGTTCGTGCCCATCGACGAGTTCATCGCCGCCAGCCTGATTTACCGGGACATCGCCCTGCAAATGCTGCCGCTGGGGCAGGCATGAGCCTCGCCGCCTCGCTACGCCGCGCCGATTTACATTACGGCAATGGCGTGCAGTTGCACACGGCGGCGTCGGGCAGTGTCGGCGAGTTGCAGGCGTTGTATTTGTGTCTGGACGACGGCCAGCATCAGGCGGTCGGCGAAGTACGAATCAACATTGCTTATCTCAACGGCTATGGGCCCGATGAAGTCATTGCCCAGGCATTGCAGGCGCTTTCGGGAGTGCCCTGGCAGCAAGATCCCGAGCAACTGCTCACTGAGATGCCGCACTGGGCCGCCCCGCTGAGCATGCCGGTGCGCACGCTCATCGACTGCGCCCTGCATGACCTGATTGCGCAGCGGGCCGGTTTGCCGCTGGCGCAATGGTTGGGTGCCCCGGCTGCCGACGTTCGTTACGCCAGCAACCAGACGCTGTTCTGGTCGCCGATGGAGGTCTTCCTGGCCCAGGCCGATGCCTACGTGAATCGCGGCTTTCGAGACCTGAAGGTGCGTATCGCCGTGGGCAGTTTTGACGAGGACCTGGCACGACTGCAGGCCTTGCGCGATATCTTCGGCGACAGCATCAAGATCGCCGTCGATGTCAACGGACAGTGGACAGCGCAACAAGCGCCGAACTATCTGGAAGCGCTGACGCCCTTTGATCTGGCCTACGTAGAACAGCCGATCGCCGCCGGTGACTGGGACGCCATGGAGCGACTCGCCGAGCAAAGCCCGCTGCCGTTGATGATCGACGAAGGCTTGGCCGGCAGCGAAGACCTGGACCGTCTGTGCGCCTTGCGCGGCAAGGTTTGGGCGCACCTGAAATTGGTGAAAATCGGCGGCATAGCGCCCTGCGTGTCCGCTGCAAGGCGACTGGCCGAGGCTGGCGTGACTTGCATGATCGGCCAGATGAACGAAGGCGCGGCTGCCACCGCCGCCGCGTTGCATGTGGCCTGCGTTACCCAGCCACGATTCGCCGAACTGTACGGCGCCGATGGATTGTGTGACGACCCCGCCCGCCCCATTCACTACCAGGATGGTCAGGCCTGGATGCCCGCGGCTCCAGGATTGGGCATCACCCTTGATCTCGACAAAACTCAACTGATTCGGAGTTTCTGATGAACCTAGCGCCCCCCGTCAACGTCCGCCAAGGCAGCGAGTCGGCTTTCGCTGCGCACGAATATGCCGAACGCGTTCGCCGCGCCAAAACCAACATGATCCAGGCAGGCATCGACGTGATGATCGTCACGGGTCCCGAAAACATTTTTTATCTGACCGGCCAGCAAACCCCCGGCTACTACACGTTTCAGGCGCTGGTGCTGCCGGTGGACGGCGAACCGATGTTCGTGATTCGGCAGCTGGAATATTTCAACTTCATCGCCAATACGTTTATCAGCGATGCCTCGGTGTATCTGGACGGCGACGATCCGGTGAGTTTTCTGGTGGCGGCCATTGAGCAAAAAGGCTGGAGCCAGCGCCGTATTGCCATTGATAAGCGCGGCTGGTTCCTGCCCATCACGGTATATGAATCGTTGCAGGCCAAACTGGGCACTATTCATGACGCGGCTGGCGTGGTGGAAAAGCTGCGAGCGGTGAAATCCCCTGCTGAAGTGGAAAAACTGGAGTTCGCTGCGCGCTATGTCGATGCGGGTATGCGCGCTGGCATGAGCGCCGTGCGCGAAGGCGCCAGCGAGAACGATCTGGTGGCGGCGATGCTGCAGGCCTCGATTGCCGCAGGTTCGGAGTACATGGGCATGGAGCCGCTGGTGTCTAGCGGTCCGCGCACGGGCATTCCCCACGGCACCTGGCGCCGACGCACATTGCAAGCCGGGGAACCTGCGTTTCTGGAAATGGCCGCCAGCCATGATCGCTATCACGCCGCGTTGATGCGCTGTGCCTGGCTGGGTAAGCCACCGTCGATTGCGGTGGAGATGGAAAAGGTTTGTCAGGACGCGTTGCAGGCGGCACTGGATGCGTTGCGCCCGGGAGAACCATGCGAGGCTTCGCACAACGCCTGTCAGGCGGTCATTGATCGGGCGGGATTCACTGACGCGTTCAAGAAACGCACCGGCTACTCGGTAGGGATTTCGTTCGCGCCTGACTGGGGCGAAGGCTCGATCCTGAGCCTGTACAGCGGTGTAAAAACCGAGCTGCAACCGGGCATGTGTTTCCACATCCCACCGGCGTTGCGCATCTACGGCGAGTTCACCGTGGGCGTGAGTGAAACCGTGGTCATCACCGAAACCGGGTATCGCGTACTCGGCACCCTTGGGCGTCCGTTGTTGCTGATCTGACCTGCTATTCGCTCGGCCTCCGGTGCGGGTGGCCGCTGCGGTAAACCCGTTACACCCCATAGAGGCCTCGCGCTGCTCGGCTGCTCTTACAGAGAAATACGTGTTCGTCGCACATCTGCACAACCGTGGGAGCGGACGTGTCCGCGAGGAGGCCGTTACAGCCGACACATCTGTCGCGCCGGATCAATAGCCTTCGCGGACAGGTCCGCTCCCACGGGTTTTGCATTCGACGGGGGCTCGGCGTGTCTTTCAAGATGCCCGCGGCTTAATCAGACCAACCGGCCACAGGCCCCTTCGATTCGCTGACACGCGTCGTCCAGCAGTCGATCATCCACCGCGTAGGCAATGCGCAGATAACCCGGCGCGCCAAATGCCGAGCCATGCACCGTACCGACCTTGGCCGCATCGAGCAAATAGCTGGCGAAGTCAAAGTCATCGGCAATCACCTTATCGTCGGGGGTTTTCTTGCCGTACATGCCTTGGCAGTTCACGAACAGATAAAACGCGCCCTCCGGCATCGCGCAGGCCAGGCCGGGAATGCGCTCGATACTGGCGAGCACGCGATCCCGACGCTCGGCGAGTCGGCCGATCCAGTCGTCGATAAATCCAGTCCCGCCATCCAGCGCTGCAATCGCCGCCGCCTGGGAAATCGAGCTTGGGTTCGAAGTGCTTTGCGATTGCAGAACCTGCAACGCGTCCACCAGCCATTTCGGCCCGCCTGCGTAGCCAATCCGCCAGCCGGTCATGGAGAAAGCTTTGGACAGACCGTTGACCGTCAGCGTACGAGACAGCAAGCGCGGTTCGACCTGCGCGGGCGTGAAAAATACCTGACCGAAACGGGTGTGTTCGTAGATGTCATCGGCCAGGATCAGCACGTGCTCATGACGCAGCAGCACGTCGGTCAGCGCCCGGATTTCAGCCTCGCTGTACACCGCGCCGGTCGGGTTGTTGGGCGAGTTGAGCAGCACCCAGCGCGTGCGTTCGGTGATGGCAGCCTCAAGCGCTGCGGGCTGCAATTTCCAGCCGTCGGCCTCATGGCACTTCACGACAATGGTTTCACCTTCGGCCAGCGACACCATGTCTGGATACGACACCCAATACGGTGCGGCAATGATCACCTCATCGCCCGGATTTACCGTCGCCATCAGCGCATTGAAAATCAACTGCTTGGCGCCTGCGCCAGCGATGACTTCGCCAGCGGTGTAGCTCAGGCCATTCTCACGGCTGAATTTGTCGATGATCGCCTGCTTCAGACGCGCGCTGCCAGGCACGGCGGTGTACTTGGTTTCACCGGCATTGATGGCCTCGATACCGGCGTGAGCGATGTGCGAGGGCGTAGGGAAATCCAGCTCGCCTTCACCCAGATTGATCACTGAATGCCCTGCTGCGGTCAACGCGCGGACCTTGTCGGAGATTTCGGCAGTGGGCGATGGCCGGACACGGCGCATGCGCTGGGCCAGAAGCGGTGTGAACATAGTGGTTATCTCTCGGTAATTGCATGCAGAGGTACAGATTGTTCAATCTGCTCAAGCGCTGTTAATAGGCGCAGAGGTCGAGATTGATCAGTCGATACAGCGTTCAAATGCTGCGAATCAGTCCGCCGTCCACGCGCAAACTGGTGCCGGTGATATAGCCCGCACGGGCGCTCGCGAGAAAGGCCACCGCGTCCGCAAATTCGGCGGGATCGCCATAACGGCCGACAGGAATGGTATTGCGCGAGGCCTCTGCAACCGCTTCGGCGGTAGAGCCGGTGCGTTTGGCTGCCGCCTCGTCCAGCTCGCCAACCCGCGCCGTGGCGATACGACCGGGGATGACCGAATTAACCGTGATGCCCTCGGCCGCCACTTCGCCTGCCAGGGTCTTGGCCCAACCGATGATGCTCGCGCGCAAGGTATTGGAAATCCCGAGATTGGCAATCGGCTGCACGACGCCGGAGGAGACAACATTAATCACCCTGCCCCAACCGCGCTCACGCATGCCGGGAAGCAACGCGGCGGTGATCTCGAACAGCGGGCTGACCATGCTGTCGAACGCGCCCTGCCACTGGGCGGTTTTCACTGCGCTGACGGCTCCCGGCGCCGGGCCGCCGCCGTTATTGATCAGGATGTCGTAGCTGCGACCCTCGGACAGCAGGCCTTCAAGCGCAGCACGGCGCTGGGCCGCATCAGCCAGATCCAGCACCAGGTAATCGGCTTGCGCGCCTTGTGCGGCAAGCTCTGCCACAACTTCCGCCAGCACTTCACGCCGACGGCCACACAGCGTAACCGCAGCACCTTCGGCAGCCAGCGACCGGGCAATCGCCAGACCCAGACCGCGACTCGAACCCAGCACCAGCGCTCGTTTACCTTGCAAACCTAAATCCATGAAAACCTCTCGCTACAGGATGGATCGCTCCCGAGGGCGCTAATCCAGAATCGGGACAACCGCTGCTTTGCGTGACGCTCGGGGTTTTGCCGGGGCCTTGCCCACACGGGGTTTTCCGGGCTGGGCTGCGTCGTCGGCGTGGGTCAGGTGTCTGCGCATCAACTCGCTAGCCTCGGCGTAGTGCCCGTGCGCCACTGCGTCGATGATCGCCAAGTGTTCAGTGCACCAGTCACGCACCCGTCGGCGGTTGGCGTAACCGGCAAATTCCAACAGCTTGCGAAGGCGGTTCTGCTGCTGGATGGCTTGGATCACGAAGGTGTTGCCGCCGAACTCGGCGAACATCTCGTGAAACTGCGCGTCGGTTTCGAACAACTGCGCGTTGCTGACCGCCGCCGAATCGGAATGGCTGGCCAGATACAGATGCTGCAACCGTGAACGCTCAAGTGCGGCGGCATTAGGCGTGAATTGCGGCTGAAGAAAGTTGGCCGGCTCGACCATCAGGCGAAACCGGTAGCCGCTGCGCAGGGCTTCGTCGTTGTCCAGCGTCGGCAAGAAACTCCAGCCGTGACCTTTGTTGCGCATCAGCAGGCCGTCCTCGGCCAGGCGCGTCAGGGTTTTCATCAGCGTGACCCGGTCAACGTCGTAGCGCTTGGCGATTTCGGTCTGGGTCAGGGAATTGGCTATCTCACCGCTCAACCGGTCATTCACCAGCCGCTCATACAGCGAATCTTCAACACTCGATGAAACGCTCAGTTCCACCCGCTGCAGGGCATCGAAGGCCTTGAGCAGGAAAAACCCCTGATTGCGTCGGGCTTCGACAATCCCTTCCTCGACCAACAGCTTCAGCGCGTTGCGGATCGGCGTGCGGGAGACGCCCAACAAGTCGGCAATCTGTTGTTCACGCAGATGATGGCCCGGCTCGAATTTCGCCTTGCGGACGAAATCGAGAATCTGGTTAGCCAGACGGCGGCTGTTCTGACCCGGTAACGAAGCCATGGACGCAAAACCTCAAAAAATAAAGTGCGCACATCCTATCAAGGACGCTCACCGCTGCCGTCTACCCGCATGAAAACCGCGGCATCGGTGACGCGAAAATTTATTGTACATATGAATACAGATAATACAATATCGGTTCACTCTGACGAACAGCCCCCAGGGAAAACCCATGCAGAACCTTCAAGAATGTCGCGAACGCCTCCACGGTATCTTCAACATCACAGTCACGCCTTTCACCAGCACCGGCGAGTTCGATTACCCGGCCATGGCCGAGAACATCGAGCGGGTCATTGCCCTGGGTTACGACGGGTTGCTGATCGGCGGGACATACGGCGAGTTCGCTGTCATGACCTGTGAAGAGCGCGCCGACATGTTCCGCAAGGTCATGGCCATCGTCGGCGACCGAGTGCCAGTGATGCTTTGCACTGCAGGCTCCGACAGCCGCGATGTGCGTCAACTGACGCAACTGGCTGGCGATCTGGGTGGCCTGCCGATGGTCACGCCGCCGTTCGTGTCCGAGATCACCGATGCCCAGATCGTCAGCTTCTTCGAGCAGATGGCGCCGCTTTCGAAGACCGGCATCCTGATCTACAACGCCCCCGGTATTGGCATCACCCTCTCGGTGCCGGTGATCGAGCAACTGGCGCAAATCGACGGCGTGGTCGGTTTGAAACAGGGCGATCTCACACCCACGGTTATCGACCGTATCGCCAATAAGCTGGGGGGCAAGGTTCGACTGTTCTGCGCCTCGGACCTGGTGTTCAGCGGCCCGATGATGGCGGGTTTCGACGGCATCAGTTCCACCAACAGCGGTGCATTGCCAGAGCTGATCCTGGCGACCTTCCGCGCGCTGCAGAACGGCGACGCAAAGCTGGCCATTGAATTGCATCGTCTTTGGTTCCCGCTGCGTGAACTGGCGCGCAAACACGGCCAGCCGCAAACCACCAAAGCCATCATGAATCTGCGCGGCTTCAAAGGTGGCTCGGTGCGTCAGCCATTGCTCGACCTGCAAGGCCCGGCGCTTGAAGAAGTAGCCGTGGCGTTGCGCGCACTGGCCTGCGATCCGCGCTCGGCGATTGTGCTGTCTGCGTAGGCCAAATCCGAATATAGCCGGTGATGCATCGCGCATACCGCCTCCCGAAACAAGCTGAGCAACAGGAGCACCACATGAGCGTATTACCCACCGATTCCCTCTCCACGCCGCGGTTCTGCGGCGTGCCGACTTTCATGCGTTTACCCATGGCCACCACATTGGAAGGCCTGGACGCCGCAGTCATTGGCTTGCCGTCTGATTCCGGTGCGGCGTTCCGTACCGGCGCGCGTTTTGCGCCCAATGCGGTGCGTGCAATGTCGGTGATGCTGCGCCCGGTGAGCCCGTACCGCGACAACATCAATATTTTCGAAACCCTGAACATCGCCGATGCCGGTGATGCGGCAGTGGTGCCCGGTTATGAAGAAGACTGCCTGGAGCGGATCGAACAAGCCGTGGCCGGGCTGGTAAACGCTGGCGTCGTGCCGTTCGGTATTGGCGGCGATCATTCGGTGACCCTGGGCGAACTGCGCGCGGTGGCGGCCAAACACGGTCCCGTCGCGCTGGTGCAGTTCGATTCCCACAGCGACACCTGGGACAAATATTTCGCCGACAAGCTCTACAGCGCGGGGACGCCGTTTCGTCGCGCCGTAGAAGAGAACCTGGTGGACCCTGCGCATTCGATCCAGATCGGTTTGCGTGGCTCGCTGTTCCGTCCCACCGACATCACTCAGTCCATCGATCTGGGCTACGAGGTGGTGACCACCGACCAAATGTTCGAAATGGGCATCCCCGCCCTGGCGGCACGCATCCGCGAACGCACTGGCGGGCGTCCAACCTTCATCACCTTCGACATGGATTTCGTCGATCCGGCCTTTGCGCCTGCGGTCGAGACACCGGAAGCCGGTGGCCCGTCGGCCCGTGAAACGCTGCTGCTGTTGCGTGCCCTGAACGGCATCAACCTGGTGGGTTGCGATGTCACGGAAATCAGCCCGATGTACGAAGGCGCTGGCCAGATCACGTCGCTGCTGGGCGCCACGGTGCTCAGCGAGTTCATATCACTGCTCGCCAGTGAGCGGCTAAAAAACCTGAAGCCTGCCTGATCCACTTGCCTGACTTGATGAAATAAACCCCCGGCCTGCCCCGCCACCGTCCCGCGTTCAACATTAACCAGCAAAGAGAGCGTGACCATGAAAGTCAGAAATATCGTGCAAATGTTCGCGGCAGTGTCGGTGCTCGCTTTTGGCACTTTGGCCAGTGCCGATGAACCGCTGGAACTGATCCGTCCAGGCAAATTGCTGGTAGCCACCGAAGGCACGTTCCCGCCGTTCAGCATGCGCAGCGCCGGGGGCCAACTCGATGGCCTGGAAATCCGAGTGATGAAAGAAGTCGCCCGTCGTTTGAACCTGGAATACACCCCGGTGCTGATCAAGTGGGACGCTTTGCTGGTAGGCCTGGCCGCCAATCAGTTTGATGTGATCAGCGCGGCGATGGACATTACGCCGGGTCGCCAAGAGCAGATTCTGTTCTCAGATGGCTGGCTGGAATCGGGTGGGCGAGTTGTCACACCGCCGAACTCTCCGATCAAATCCGCAGCGGACCTGAAGGGCAAAAACGTCGGCGTGCAGGTGTCCACCACCTTCAGCGCGATTGCCGAAGAGAAAGGCGGTGTGCTGAAAAACTACAAGGCCGAATCCGACGCTATCCAGGACCTGATCAACCACAACACCGACGCGGTGATCACTGACTCCATCAGCGCCGCCTACCTGATGAAAACCGTGCATCTGCCGATCGTCATGACCGACGATTACGTCAGCCACATCCAGAAGGGTTTTGCCTTCAAACTGGGTAAAAACAATCTGGTCAAAGCCGTTAACAAAGCGCTGGCGGACATGAATGCCGATGGCACCTATGCCAAGTTGACCCTGGACCTGGTGGGCTACGACCCGGCACCGAAAGAGCCGATCCGCTCGATCATCAAATAACCAATCAGATGCATGGCCGCGGGTTTTGCTTGTGTTGGAGCAAGCTCAAAAACCAGCGGCGCCGCAGATTCACTGTGGGAGCGAACCTGTTCGCGAAGGCGGTGTTTCGGACGATAGAGATGCAGGGACTGCACGAGCCCCTTCGCGGACAGGTCCGCTCCCACGGGTTTTTGCGTCCATCCGGGATCTCTTCAGCGCGGAGGAGCTATTGGCGAGGCTCGCACTGGAGGACGCAGCCATCAACTGCGCCGGCGATAACGCATCAGCAGTTCGTCCAGGTAAGCGTTGAGCAACACCTGACGCTCACACCACAAATCTTCGGCGTCCTCTACCGACACCTCAGCGAAGCTCAGCCAGTCACCTGGCTTGAGTTGGCCCAGCCGTGCCAGGTCCGCGCGAATCACCGTGGCGATTTTCGGATAGCCGCCGGTGGTCTGACGGTCGTGCATGGCGATGATCGGATGACCACTGCCGGGGATTTGCACGCTGCCGGTGCTGATCGCGTCCGAGACGATGTTGAAGCCCTTCAGATGAGCGATCACTGGGCCAGTCATGCGGTAGCCCATTCGGTCGCTCTGCCCTGACACCTGAAAGGATTCGCTGAGAAAGCGCCGGATTTCGACGGGGGAAAAGTGTGCCTGCTGCGGGCCCAACACCACACGCAACGGCTGATGTTCGCGCTGCGGCAACAGGCGCTGGCCCGGCGCTCGCGCGGCGGTTGGCAGGTATTGCGAAGGCGCCGCCAGCGGTAACTCGTCACCTTTGCCCAGCGCGCGACCGGCGAAACCGCCCAGTGCGCCACGCATCAACGTCGACACACTGCCCAGTACAGGCTCGGCAGCGAACCCGCCAGCCACCGCCAGATACCCACGCGCCCCACTGAGTGCCCGCCCGACCTTGAGCACTGCATCCGAGCGCAGCACATGGCACTGGTACGGCGTAACCGGCTGATCATCGATGAACACTTGCATGTCCCCCGTGACCGCAATGACGCAACCGCCCTGCCCGACCCGAAACTGCCCGCCCACCAGAGTGAACTCTAATGCGCCGGTCCCAGCCGGATTGCCGACCAGTGCGTTAGCGATGGCAAAGCTCAATTCGTCCAGCGCGCCGGAGGGTGGCACGCCGCGATCTTCGTATCCGGTACGGCCCCGATCCTGCAGCGTGGTAAGCAGCCCCGGATTCAAAACGTGAAGACTGCTCATGTGCGCCAGGTCCATTGCGGAAGGTAATCGGGCTGCGCCCAGAGATCATCGAACTCGTCGGCACTGATGGGCGTGAAGCGAATTTCGTCACCGGCGCCAAACAGAAAAGGCGCCTGGCGGGAGGGCACGAAACTGCGCGCGGGAGTCTGGCCGATAAGGTGCCAGCCGCTGGGCGCTTCGACCGATGCCACGGCGGTTTGCATGCCGCCAATACTGATCGAGCCCGCCGGGGTTTTCAGTCGCGGTGACTCGCGGCGCGAGGTGTGCAGCCGCTGATCAAGCCCGCCCAGATAGGCGAACCCCGGCATGAAGCCGATCATATAGACGCGGTAGCTGACAGCACTGTGCAGGCGAATGACGTCTTGCGGGTCGAGCTGATGGTGCTCGGACAGCCACAACAGATCGACGCCGTGATCGCCGCCGTAAGCCACCGGCACTTCCCAACTACGCACGGGGGCTGCTTGCTCATCGGGCTCGGCCAGCAAGCGTTCAACATGCTCGATCAATCTGGACTGACGAATCCGCGTGCAGTCGTAAGCCACAGTCAAGGCTCGGTAGGTCGGAATCAGGCCAGTGACGCCATCGATATGCGCATCGGCGACCCGTTTTGCCAATGCCGTGACACGTTGATTGACGGCCGCATCAATCACTTCGCCGAAGTCGATATACAGCGCATGATCGGCGATGGGCGCAATGCGCAAAGACGACTCCTGCTCCTGGGTGCTCAATGCTCAAGTCTCCACTGACCGCTGGAATGCTTTTGGAATACCAGAAGTATTCTGGCAATATGCTGTTGCGAAAGATAGTCCCGGAAGGCTCTTAAAACGACTTGATTTGACCTGGCTCACTGGCCCGGTCTGACTGAATCATGATGACCACAATCGTCTCACAGGTGACTGCATGTTGATCGATTTGAACTGCGACATGGGCGAAGGCTTCGGCGCCTGGAAGATGGGCGATGACAGCACAATGCTCGACATCGTGAGTTCCGCCAATATCGCCTGCGGGTTCCACGCAGGCGATCCTGACATCATGTTCGACACCACCGCCCTGGCCCGACAAAAAGGCGTGGCGGTGGGGGCCCATCCCAGCTTTCTCGATCTGCATGGCTTCGGTCGTCGGCAGATCCGTGGCGACAGTCCTGCCCAGATCGAGCGCCAGATCATTTACCAGATTGGCGCTTTCAAGGCATTGGCGCAGGCCGCCGGTCTGCCCCTGCAACACGTCAAGACTCACGGCGCGCTGGGCAACATGGCCAATGAAGACTTTGAACTGGCACTGGCCGTTGCGCGGGCAATCAAGGCGGTGGACCCGGACTTGATTTTCGTGGTGATGCCCGGCCTTGAAACCGAGCGCGCCGGCGAACAACTGGGCCTGCGCATGGCTAGGGAGATCTACGCCGACCGGGCCTACGCTGCGAACGGCAATCTCGTCTCGCGCAAACTGCCGGGCGCCGTCATTCACGACAGCGAAATCGCTGCGACCCGGGTGCTGCGCATGATCGAGGAGCAAGCCATCACCACCGTCGACGGTACGCGCATGCCCGTGCGCATCGACACCGTCTGCGTGCACGGAGACACCCCGGGCGCCACAGACATGGCCCGGCATCTACGGGCGCTGCTTGAAGGCGCCGGTGTGCAAATTGCGCCGATGGCGGCGGTGATCGGAGCCCGATAGTGACGAGCCGCTTTTGATTCTGGCCGAAGGCCGTAGGAGTCCAGCTTGCTGACGATCTGCCGCGCAGCGGCAGTAAACCTGCCGCACGCGGTGCATCAGGTATGACCGGGGCGCCTGATTTCGGGACCGCTCCGATCGGACGCGACCCGGAGCAATCGCCTGCAAGCAAGGCTCCTACGCCTTCGGCAGAAACCCAGCTTCACCACCCTCTGATCGGCGCAGCTTGTGGGAGGGAGCTTGCTCGCGATTCGATGGCTGGCGCGCGGAAAATGCTATGACGGCACGGACCTCTCGCGAGCAAGCTCCCTCCCACAGGCATGGCTGGGCTACCACGCATGTGTGAACGATCATATTCCTGAGGTCCAGCGCAAACCCGTGGGGTTTCATACCCCGTCGCTCAATTCAATGACGAGCCACTTTTGATTCTGGCCGAAGGCCGTAGGAGTCCAGCTTGCTGACGATCTGCCGGGAACCGGCAGTAAACCTGCCGCACGCGGTGCATCAGGCACGACTGCGAGGCCTGGGGTCCGGCCGCAGCCGTTATGAACCGAGCTGAAACGGCGCCGGATCTATCGGCAGCGGTTCGTTGAGCATTTGCGCCGCCAGCAGTCTGGCGCTGCCCAATGCCAGGGTAAAGCCCAAGGCGCCTTGCCCGACGTTAAGCCACAGATTACTGAAGTCCCCCGCACGCCCCACGATGGGTTTGCTGTGAGCCGTGCTGGGTCGCAGACCGGCCCAGGCTTGCGCCTCTTTCAAATCCAGCTGCGGGAAAGTTTCGGCCACTTGCTGCTTGAGTAAGGTGATGCGGGCAGGGTCCACATCGGCGCGGCTCACGCCCATGTCCACCATCGCGGCGATGCGCAGATGTTTGGCCAGGGGAGCGTAAACCACCTTGCGCGCGGCATCTGTCACGCTCAGGCGTGGTGCCTGCATTGCCGGGTCCAGCGGCACGCTCAGGCTGTAGCCACGCAGGGCATACAACGGCAGCGAAATCCCCAGCGGTTTGAGCAACGGCACACTGAACATTCCCGCCGTCACCACCACCGCGTCAGCCGCCAGGTCGCCCTGATCAGTGCGCACCGCCACCACGCGCTGACCTTCGCGCACCAACCCCTGCACCTCGACGCCGAGAGCCATGCGTACGTTAGGCATCTGCGCCAGCAAGCCCTTCAACCCCTGGCAAAAACGCAGGCAGTCACCGGTGGCTTCACCGGGGGTGTAAATGCCTCCGGCCAACTCAGGACCAATCCCCTGCAGCGCAGGCTCAAGCGCCACGCAAGCCGGACCGTCCAATATCTGCTGATCGGCGCCGAGCGTGCGTTGCCATTCCACCATCGGCGCAGACGCCGCCAGCGCTGCCGGATCGCGATACACCACCAGTTTGCCGGTGCGGATCAGATCGAACTCCAGCGGGTGCGCGGCCAGCAATTGGTCGAGGGAATCGCGGCTCAGATACGACAGGCGGAGCATCTCGCCGATCGTGCGCCGCACCTGGTCGCTGTTGCAGGCCCGCAGAAAGTCCAGGCACCAGCGCCACTGCGTCGAATCCAGTCGCGGGCGAAAACGCAACGGCGAGTCGGCACGCAACAACCACTGCGGCAACTTGCCGATCACTCCCGGATCGGCCAGCGGCGCGACATAGCTGTAGCTCAGTTGCCCGCCGTTGGCGAAGCTGGTCTCTTGCGCGACATCGGCATGGCGGTCCACCAGCGTGACCTGCACGCCCTGTTGCGCCAGATACCAGGCGCTGGTCAGCCCCACCACACCTGCTCCAATCACCACTACCTGCACAGCGTTCCCCTTTCAATAACGTGTTGCGACGGCGGCCATAGCACCAGGTTATGGCCGACCATCGATTTGGTCATGGCAATGCGCGACGAGGTTGGTTAGCGTTGCCGGTCCATTACCCCACCCAGGAGTTGCCATGAGCATCCAGAGAATTTCCGTTAATCCACGCCTTTCCGGTGCAGTCGTCCACAGCGGGCTGGCCTGGTTGTCGGGCCAGGTGCCAGACGATCGCAGCGAAGATTGCGCTGGCCAGACCCGCCAGGTGCTGGCAAAGATCGACGCCCTGCTCGCCCAGTCAGGCAGCGATAAATCACGCTTGCTGAGCGCACAGATCTGGCTCAAGGACATCAACGCCGACTTCGCCGCCATGAATGAAGTCTGGAGCCAGTGGCTGCCTGAAGGCGCCGCACCGGCCCGCGCGACTATCCAGGCAGATCTGGCGTCCCCGGACGTACTGGTCGAAATCATGTTGACCGCAGCCACGGGCGCCTAAACCGCCACGGCGGCAGGCTGGCGCTTGAGAAGGCGCCCTTGCCGCCCCTGCACCTTGCCGTCTTCGTAGCTGACCACGCCGTTGACCACCACCAGATCAATACCCGGCGCCTGCCGGCAAGGATCGGCATAGGTGGCGACATCCTCGATGCGCTGCATGTCCACCAGAGTCAGGTCGGCGAATGCACCCTCGCGCAACACACCACGATCCTGCAAACGAAAACGAGTGGCCGACAGTCCGGTCATCTTGCGCACCGCTTCGGCCAGATTGAACAGCTTCAGATCACGGCAGTAGTGCGCCAACACCCGAGGAAACGTGCCCCACAATCGCGGGTGCGGATTAGGGTCATTGGGCAAGCCGTCGGAACCGACCATCGACAGCGGGTGCGCGAGAATCTTGCGCACGTCGTCTTCGCTCATCATGTGGTAGATCGCGCCGGCAGGACGCAGCCGCTCGGTGGCCTCCCATTGGTCAACGCCCCAATGCGCGGCGATGTCCTTGAGCGTCTGTCTGGCCATGTCCGGGTGCGGATCGGACCAGGTGATGTAAATCTCCATCACCCCGTCCACGCGCCAGGCATCCAGCGTGGTGGAACTGGCCGAATACGGATAACAGTCGCAGTTGCAGGATTGTTCGCCAGCGGCCTTTTCCAATGCGGCAAGGGCCAGCGGCGCCCTCCCCCAGTTACCGGCGCCAGCACATTTCAGATGAGAGATCACCAAATCCGCGCCCGCGTTGCGCGCGGTGGCGAAGGACTCTTGCAGCGAGTCCAGCAAGCCATCGTGCTCATTGCGCATGTGCGTGGTGTACAGCGCGCCATGAGCCCCGACGATGTCCACCAGGCGCTGCATTTCGGCCATCGGTGCTTGTTTGGCATTGGTGTAGGCCAGCCCCGAACTCAGGCCTATAGCCCCAGCGTCCAGCGCGCCTTCCAGCGCCACGCACATGGCATCCACTTCATTGCCGAACGCTGCGCGATCGAACTGCTCCATGACATTGGCGCGCAACGCGGTGTGGCCGATCAGCGCTGCGACGTTGACGCTCGGCACTGCGTGCTCGACTGCATCGACGTAGGCCTTGAACGTCGGGTACACGAACGCGTCTTTAGCGCCCAGCAGGTTCATCGGGTCCGGCGGTACACCGGGCAGCGTGACCGGTGAAGCGCTTATGCCGCAGTTGCCGACAATGACCGTGGTCACGCCCTGAGAAATCTTGGCCAGCATGTCCGGTGTGCGAATGACATTGGTGTCGTCGTGGGTGTGCACGTCAATGAAACCGGGCATCAGGCAGCGCCCGTTGCCGTCTACGGTTCGCCGTGCAGCGTGGCCGCTGAGATCACCGATGGCAACGATACGATCACCCTGGGTTGCCAGGTCCGCAGTGTAAGGCTCGGCGCCGGTGCCATCGACCACGGTGACAGCGCGAAACAGCAAATCAAACGTCATGCTCAAATCCTCTGGCCTGCGGCAAAATTCCAGCCTTTGCCGGGGACCGCGTCCATCAATTGCTGGGTGTAGGGCTGCTGCGGATGGGCAAGCACATGAGCCGCCGGGCCGTATTCCACGACCTGACCGCGATGCATCACCAGCACGTCGTCGCACAATTGCGCGGCCACCCGCAGGTCATGGGTGATGAACAGAATCGCCACCCCCATGCGCGCCTGAATGTCCTGCAGCAGCTGCAGCACCTGCGCCTGCACCGAGACGTCAAGCGCCGACACCGCCTCGTCGGCGACGATCACGTCGGGCTCCATGGCCAGGGCGCGGGCAATGGCAATGCGTTGGCGCTGACCACCAGAAAACTGATGCGGATAACGCTCGATGGCGTCAACCGGCAGCCCCACCAGTTCGAGTAACTCCTGACCCCGCGCCCAAGCCTTAGCGAACGGCACGCCGTGATTCATCGGCCCTTCGATCAGGCTTCTGCCGATACTGATGCGCGGATTGAGCGATCGATTGGGGTCCTGAAAAATCATCTGAATACGCTTGCGGTGCGGCTTGAGACTGGCGGCCGACAACTCGGAAATGTCCTTGCCTGTGACCCGGATCGCGCCATGGGTCGGCGCCAGCAAACGCATCACGCAACGGGCGACGGTGGATTTGCCGGAACCGCTTTCGCCGACGATGCCCAGGGTTCGTCCGCGCTTGAGGGTGAAAGAGACGTCATGCACGGCGCGCGTGCCTTCCCGGGCCTTGCCGAACCAGCGCCAGCCCCCGCCCGCAGGCGGATAAACCTTGCCCAGTTCACTGACGTCGAGCACCACTTGCGCGCTGTAGACCTCACGCCGTGCCGCCCGGGGTTCAAGGCCCGGCACTGCGGCAAGCAGGGCTTTGGTGTAGTCCTGTTGCGGACGGGACAAGACATCGGCCACGGTGCCGGATTCGACGATCCGGCCCTGGCGCATGACGCAAACCCGGTCGGCGATGTCCACCACCACGCCCATGTCGTGGGTGATGAACAACACCGCCGTGCCGTGCCTTTGTTGCAGCTCGCGGATCAGCTTGAGGATCTGTTGCTGAGTGGTGACGTCCAGCGCCGTGGTCGGCTCATCAGCGATCAGCAAGCGGGGCTCAAGCACCAGCGCCATGGCGATCATGATCCGCTGACGCTGGCCGCCGCTGAGTTGATGCGGATACGCGTCGTACATGCGCTCGATGTCCGGCAGATGCACTTGCGCCAACGCGTCGATCACTTGAGCACGACGTTGCGCGGCGGTGAGGTCGGTGTGGGTTTGCAGCACTTCGTCGATCTGCCTGCCGACGCTGAGCACCGGATTGAGCGCGGTCATCGGCTCTTGAAAAATCATCGCCATGCGGCTTCCGCGCAGGGCCTTGAGCCGACCATTGCTGACTTGCAGCACGTCTTCGCCGTCCAGCAGAATCCGGCCGCTGGTGGCGCTCAGCGCATCCTTGGGCAGCAGGCCCAGAGTCGCCAGCGATGTCACCGATTTGCCCGATCCACTTTCGCCCACCAGGCACAGGGTTTCGCCGGGGCGGATTTCAAATGAGATGTCCTGCAGGATCGGCGTACCGTCCGCCGTGTTCACGCACAGGTGTTCGACCCGCAGCGTGTCGCTCAACTGCTCGCTCATGCTGCGCCCCTTTTCTTCATGCGCGGGTCAAGGGCGTCGCGCGCCGCATCGCCCAGCAGATTGATCGACAGAATGCACAATGACAGCGCAAGACCAGCCCACAGCACCAGCGACGGCTTGAGCTGGAAGTACACCCGGCCCTCGGAAATGATGTTGCCCCAGGTCGGGATTTCGGTGCCGATGCCCGCCCCGAGAAATGACAGGATCGCTTCGGTAAGAATCGCCGATGCGCAGATATAAGTGCCCTGCACGATCAGCGGTGCAAGGGTGTTGGGCATCAAATGGCGCGTGAGGATCTTCATCGTGGACGTACCCATCAACACCGCTGCTTCAACGTAAGGCTCTTCCCGAGTGGACAGCACCCGCGCACGCACCAGGCGCACGACCTGGGGAATTTCCGGCACCATGATCGCAATCATGACCGTCCAGATCCCGGCGCTGCTCAGGGACACAATGGCAATCGCCAGCAGGATGCCGGGGATTGCCATCAGCCCGTCCATCACCCGCATCAACAACGCGTCCAGCCCCCGAAAATATCCGGCAATCAGCCCCAGCGGCAGGCCAATCAGGATGCTCAATACCGTGACGCCCACGCCGACAGTGAGGGAAATCCGCGCGCCGTAGACGATGCGCGAAAACAGATCGCGGCCGTAGGCGTCGGTGCCCAGCCAGAACTCGGCGCTGGCAGGTTTCAAACGAAAGGCCGGCGCCAACGCCACCGGATCGTGGTTAGCGACCCAAGGCGCAAATATCGCCATGCCGACGATCAGCACCAGCACCATCAGCGCAATCGCCGACGTCACGGGCAAGCGTGGCAGGCTGATCAGCCGACGCCGGGGCGCGGGCAGGCTCAAGGAAACGGGTTTGTTCATGGCCTTGGCCTCAGTAGCGAATGCGTGGATCGCTGATCGCATACGACAGATCGATCAGCAGATTGATGACGACATACACACCGCTGGTCAGCAGGATCATGCCCTGGATCACCGGGTAGTCGCGGGCCAGCACGGCATCGACGATCAGTCGGCCCAGCCCTGGAATGTTGAACACGCTTTCAGTGACCACGACCCCGGAAATCATCAGCGCGAAACCGGTGCCGATGACCGTCAGGATCGGAATCATCGCGTTACGCAGCGCGTGGCGGAACAGCACATGCACTTCAGCCAGACCCTTGGCCCGCGCCGTGCGGATATAATCCTCGCCCAGCACTTCGAGCATGCTGGCCCGGGTCATGCGCGCCACCAGCGCTACGTACACGGAGGATAAGGTCAGCGCCGGCAACACAATCCGTTGCGCGAAGGGACCCAGGCCATCGCTGATGCTGCGAAAGCCCTGCACCGGCAGCCATTTGAGCTCCAGGGCGAAGACGGTGATCAGCACGTAACCGATCACGAACACCGGGATCGAAAAGCCCAGCACCGAAGTCGACATCACCAGATTGTCGATCCAGCTGCCGTGTTTCCAGGCCGCCAGCACGCCCAGCGGCACCGATATCATGATGGTGAAAACGATGGACACCAGCGCCAGGCTCAGCGTCGGCTCCAGGCGCTGGCCGATCATGTTCAGCACCGGCGTGTGCGCCATCAGCGAGGTGCTGAAATCGCCTTGCAGCAGTTGCCAGATCCACACGAAAAACTGCCGGTACAACGGCTGATTGAGGCCCAGTCTTTCGCGAATGGCCGCCAGTTGCTCGGGGCTTGCCATGTCACCTGCGATGATGGCCGCAGGATCACCCGGCGACAGACGCAGCAGCAGAAACACAAACAGTGCGACCACCAGCATCACCGGAATGGCGGCCAGCACGCGGCGTAAAAAATAACCCAGCATCGAAGCCTCCGAAGGCATGCATCAAGGTGCGGCGATCAGTCGGCTTTCTCGACGTTCCAGAACACCGTGGACGGGCCGGTCATCAAGTGGCTGATGCGGCTGTTCCAGGCGGCGACGTCGAAGTACTGACCCAGCGGGATGTAGCTGACCTGGTCCATGGCGCGCTTCTGGATCTCGACGGCGATTTCCTTCTGTTTGGCCGGATCGGTGGCGGTGGCGAAATCCACCCGCAGCTGATTCATCTGCGGGTCGGTCGGCCAGCCGAACCAGGCGCCCTTCTGTCCGCCGCCGTCGAGCATCGGGTTGACCACCGGATTCCAGATGGTTTCGGCGTTCCAGTAGGTGAAGAACAGGTTCCAGCCGCCCTGCGCTGGCGGATTCTGATTGGCGCGGCGCGACACCAGCGTCTGCCAGTCCATCGGTTGCAGATCCACGTTAAAGCCCGCCTTGCGCAACGCTTGCGCCGCCACCACCGGTTGCGGTGCCTGACTCGGGACATCAGTGGGCTGCATGATCACCACGGGGGTGCCGTCATAGCCGGCTTTTTTCAACAGGGCGCGCGCCGCTTCCAGATTGCCGCCGCTGGTCAGTGACTCGCCGCCGGCCTCGGTTTCAAGGGGGGTCCCGCAGCCGAATACCGATGCGCATTGCTTGAAGTACTCAGGGTTGCCCACCAGCGCATCCAGCACGTCTTTCTGGTTCATGGCCAACAAGGCGGCGCGACGGATGTCGGGGTTGTTGAACGGTGGGTACAGAAAGTTCATGCGCCCGCCGGTCATCGAGCCCAGCTTGCTCAGCACGCCGGATTTGAGGTGATCGTCGGCCTGCACCATGGGCAGCAGGTCGATAGGCAGTTGCTCGATGAAATCGATGTCGCCGGAGGACAGCGCGTTGATCGCGGTCATGCGGTCGGGCATGTTGATCCACTCCACGCGGTCAACCTTGACCACCTTGCCTCCGGCCGTGCCGCTGGCCGGTTCCTTGCGCGGCACGTACTGCTTGAATTTCTCGTAGACCACCCGGTTGCCGGGGTCGAACTCCTTGGCGACGAACACATAAGGCCCGGAGCCGGTGTAGTCGGTGATGGTCTTGCCATCGGCGATACTGGCGACGCGCTCGGGCATCATGAAGGCCGCCACCGACGACGGCTTGGCCAGCAGTTGCAGCACGTAACCGAACGGTTTGGCCAGCGTCAGGGTGATGGTCTTGTCATCGGTGGCGACGATGCCGGTGGTGTACTTCATCATCAACTGACCGCCTACATCGAAGCGCGCCCAGCGCTTGAGCGAGGCGACGCAATCGGTGGCGGTTACCGGTTTGCCATCGTGCCACAACAGGCCGTCGCGCAGGGTGAAGGTGTACGTCAGGCCGTCGTCGGAAATCTTCCAGTCCGCCATTTGCGGCTGCGGCACGAAGTGCTCGTCCATGCCGATCAGCGTGTCGTAGATCATGTACGCGTGATTGCGGGTGATCTGCGCGGTGGTAGCGATAGGATCGAGCACCCGCAGTGAAGAAGACATCACGGCGTGCAGGGTTTTCTCAGCGGCCAGGGTGAACGGCGCATTGAGCGCGAGGGCCAGGCCAACCGGCAGCAACAGGCGGGCAATCAGGGCGCGGGACGGACGTGGTTTCATGCTCAACACTCCTTACAAATGGCTACGTTCGGTGTCGGCAGTCGTACTGGGTGGTGCGAAATGCTGTGGCAAGCCCGGCGCGTCTGCGCACGCCTGGGCTGTGGCGCCGGGCGGCTAGACAAGCACCGCCAGCGCATGGTCGATGTACAACTGGCGCAGACGTTGGGTCAGCGCACCGGGTTTGCCGTCGGCAATGGCCTGACCATCAAGGGTGACGACCGGGTAAACGAATGAGGTGGATGAGGTGATAAACGCCTCGGCAGCGCCCTTCGCTTCTTCGAGGGTGTAGGCGCGCTCTTCGAGACGCAGATCGTTTTGATTGACCAGATCAATCAGCGCCCCCCGCGTGATGCCGGGCAACAGAGCACGGGACAATTCGCGCGTCACCACCGCGCCGTCGTGGGTGATGATGAACGCGTTGTTGGACGTGCCCTCAGTGACCCAGCCGTCTTTCACCAGCCAGGCATCGTCGGCGCCTTGAGCCTTGGCCTGCTCCTTGGCCATGCACGCGTAGAGCAACTGGGTGGTCTTGATATCGCTGCGGCCCCAGCGCAAATCGGGCAGACCGATGATGTTCATGCCGCGCTTGGCCAGCGGACTGTCGAGCACCACTTTGGCCTGGGTGTACAGCACCACCGTCAGTGGGCTGCCTGCTGGCGGGTACAGGAAATTGCGATCCTCGGTGCCGCGAGTGACCTGCATGTACACCAGGCCTTCGTGCAGTTGGTTGCGCGCGATCAGCTCGCGATGGATGTCCAGCAGCTGCGCACTGTCGAGCGGCAGATCCAGCGCCATTTCCCCCAATGACCGCGCCAGTCGCGCCAAGTGCAGGTTGAAATCCACCAGCTTGCCTTGCAGCACAGCGGTCACTTCGTAGATGCCATCGGCAAACATGAAGCCGCGATCAAAAATCGAAATCGTCGCTTGGTTTTCCGGGACGAACGCCCCGTTCAGGTACACGCTGCGCATGGGTCGTTGTCTCCAGGTCAGGGGCGCTGAACGCCGGTCTGACGGGTGATGATGCCGTAGTGTTCGATGCGCCGGTGGCGAGCGAAATCAAAGATCGTGGTTTTGCCAAAATTGCACAGGTCCATGTCGCAGGCGTGCACAATCAGTTCATCGCCCTGCCCTTGGGCTCTGGCCACGACAAAGCCGTTGGGGTCGACGATCACGCTGCCGCCCATCAACGGGAAGCCGTCTTCAACCCCGGCCTTGGCGATGCCAACCACCCAGGTAGCGTTCTGATAAGCCCCGGCCTGCATCACCAGTTCGGAATGAAACAGCCGGTGTTCTTCACCTTCGCCACGCTTTTGCGAATTGATCGAGGGCGTGTTGTAACCCAGGGTGATCAGCTCCACGCCTTGCAGGCCCATGACCCGATAAGTCTCCGGCCAGCGCCGGTCGTTGCAGATGCACATGCCCATTACCGCGCCTTGGGATTCCCAGGTCGGAAAGCCCAGATCACCGGGTTCGAAATAGCGTTTTTCCAGGTGCTGAAAGTCGCGCTCGGTGTCGAACTCAACGTGCCCCGGCAGATGCACTTTGCGGTACTTGCCAACGATGTTGCCTTGGCGGTCGGTGAGGATCGAGGTGTTGAAATGCTGCCCTTGCGGGGTCAGCTCGGCGTAGCCGAACGAGATGGCGATGCCATGTTCGCGGGAGAAGTCGAACAGCGGGCGGGTGACGTCGCTGGGCATCTCGCGCTCGAACCAGGTATCGACTTCCTGCTGATCCTCCATGAACCAGCGCGGAAAGAACGTCGTCAGCGCCAGCTCCGGAAACACCACCAGCTCGCAACCCTGCTGCCGGGCCTGCTCCAGCAGCACCAACATGCGCTGGACCACAGAGGCCTTGGAGTCAGATTTCTGGATGGCGCCCAACTGAGCGCCGCCGATGATGATTTCGCGCATGTCGCATGTCCTCTCACGAGACCGGCTAGACGCCGGCAAACCTTAAAGCTGTAAGTTGATGCCATTGTGGAAGCGTTCATCAGCCGCTGTCGCATGCCAATACGTCGACGGTGATTAACCTGATGTTAATCCATGCCGAACAGCTCGAATCCGTTGCCGCCCAGCGTCTCGCGCAGGTGCTCGACGAAGCCCAGGGCAAATTGCGCCAGCGGTTCGCGGCGCAGGTGCACCAGACTGACCGTCAGGCGTTCTTCAGCGAGTAACGGCAGCACCGCCATTCGCTCGGTGCCAGAGGCGCGCCAGGAAATCTCGTCCACCACCGAGAACCCCGCGCCGTTTTTGACCAGCGCGCAAGCGTGATGGGGCGAATCGACGTGGATATCCGGTCGATAGGCCAGCCCCACCCGCTCGAAAGCGGGCTTCATGACACTGAAGAATGGTGTGTCGGCCGGGTAACCGATAAAGGGAGAATCGGCCAGCGCCTTAGGCAGTTCCTCCAGCGGCACGCGGGTCAGCTCATGATCGGCGGGACAGACCACCAGCACCCGAATGTCGCTCAGCGGCACAGCTCGCAGGTTAGGGTGGTCGATGGGAAACAACGAGATCCCCAGATCTGCCTGTTGATCCAGGAGGCGATCACGCAGCAAGACGTGGCGCAGGCATTCCAGACTGACGCGAATGTCGGGGTTGCAGCGCCTGAATGCGGCAATGGCATCGGGGACCAGTTGATGCCCAAGGCTGGGGCTGCTGGCGATGCGCAGGACGCCGTGGCGCTGCTGGACCAGGTCATGCAGCGTGGTGTTGACCCGCTGGATATCGCGGTACACCGACTCGACGTCGGCAAACAGCCGCCGCGCTTCGGGCGACGGGTACAAACGGCCTTTCACCCGTTCGAACAACTGAAAGCCGATACGCGCCTCGGTGTGGGAGAGCATACGGCTAACGGCTGGCTGCGAAACCAGCAACAGTTGCGCGGCGCCGTTGATGGAGCCGGTAATCATCACCGCACGAAACACTTCGATCTGCCGCAGATTGAGCGACTGCATTCAACTTCCTCTCTGCAGTAACGCGCCAACACAGCGGCCAACGCTTAACACTGGGTTATAGGGCGATAGCAATTAGTATGCCAACCGCAAATAAAATCCAAATTTCACGCTGACAGGCCCCAACCAACGCGGTAATAATGCGCGCACTTTTTTCTGAGGCCTGCGCCGTGTCTGTCCCGCAAACGATCCTGCCGATCTTTCTATTGATCATCATCGGCTACGTACTGGCCCGTCGTGGCGCTCTCGAACCCGCCACCAACAAGGCGCTGGGCAACCTGGCGTTCAAGCTGTTCATGCCGATGGTGCTGTTCACCGGCATGGTCAACGCGCCGCTGCATGACGGCTTGAATGTGAAAGTGCTGGTGGCGTACTTCGTGCCCGCCTTGTTGGTGTTTACCTGCGTCAATCTGGTTGCCCATCGTTTTATCAAGCGCCCTACCCCTTTCGGCCTGACTGCCGCGTTCGGTAATAACGCTTTAATTGGCATTCCCATGGTCGCCGGCTTGTTCGGTAGTGGCGGTCTGGTTTTGCTGTTTACGGTGTTGGCGGTCCACAGTCTGTTGCTGTTCAGTTTCCAGAGCCTTTACAACAGCGTGGCCGGGAGCGAGCCGTTCAAACCCGCCACGCTCATATCGAGCCTGGCCAACCCGATGATCATTGGCCTGCTGCTGGGCGTGGTGGTCAATCTCTCGGACCTGGCGCTGCCCGGCTGGAGCCTGCAATTGGCCAATTGGCTGGCGCAGGCGGCGTTGCCCTGCGCGCTGATCGTCCTGGGCGCCAATCTTTCCGGCTATCGCTTGCGGCCGAGTCTGTACGCCGTGGGCATCACCTTCGCCAAACTCATTGCCTTGCCGTTGCTGGTGCTGACCGCCTGCGTGCTACTGGGCATCGACGGCATGCCCCGTGGCGTACTGGTGTTGATGGCGGCCAACCCCAGCGGGGTAAACGTATTGGGCTTCGCTCGCTCTCTGGAGGACAGCCAGAAAACCAGCTCGGCCATTTGCCTGACGACCATCCTGTCGGCGGTAACCCTGCCGGTGTGGATGTGGATCAACAGCGGTATCTGATTTCATACGCCCCTGTCGGGCATTCCCTTCCCGCACAAACTGCGCGATTGAGCTGCCGGAAACTGTGGGAGGGAGCTTGCTCGCGACAGGCTGCACGCAGGCGGTGAATGTACCTACCATTCGCGAGCAAGCTCCCTCCCACAACGTTCGTTGACCCAGCTGATGTTCGCGAGGCGGCTGGCCGGGTTCGGGCCCAAATCCCTTCGCCGACGAGTGGGCGCCTACAGGGTGGGGCGGCAAACCGGGGCTCATCTCTAGGCCAGGCGATCCTGCGGCTCCCCACCGGCCAGCACATGCACCACACCCTGGGTCACGGCGGTCGCCACGCGGATCAGCGATTGTTCGGTGGAAGCACCGGTGTGCGGGGTCAGCAGGACGTTGGGCAGGTGCAGCAGCGGGTAGTCGGCGGCCATGCTGTCGAAGGCGTAAACGTCCAGTCCCGCCCCCGCAATCACACCGGTCTGCAACGCATCGATCAGTGCCGCTTCGTCCACCAGCGGCGCGCGGCCGGTATTGATCAACAACGCCGTCGACTTCATTTCGCGCAACTGTTGCGCGCCGATGAGGTGGTACGTCTGCGGCACCGAAGGCAAATGCAGCGAGACAATGTCGCTGCTGTTGAGTAGCGCCTGAAGACTGTCTGCGCGCTGCATGCCCAATGCGGCCAATTGTTCCTGCGTGGCGCTGCGAGCAAATACCTGCACCTGCATGCCCAACGCAACCGCCAGCGCTCCAGTGGCCTTGCCGATGGCGCCGAAACCGACGAGGCCGAGTGTCTGCCC
This sequence comes from Pseudomonas corni, assembly GCF_057128765.1. Taxonomy (NCBI): domain Bacteria; kingdom Pseudomonadati; phylum Pseudomonadota; class Gammaproteobacteria; order Pseudomonadales; family Pseudomonadaceae; genus Pseudomonas; species Pseudomonas corni. The sequence goes on along the minus strand of NZ_JBSKHW010000009.1, from coordinate 80,189 downwards.
GTGCAGCTCGCGCAGCTGTGCCCCGAAACGGAACGCCATGTCTCCAGCCCGAGCCGCCTGATCGCTTTGCACTAGCTGTTTGCTCAGCGCGAACATCAACGTGATCGCATGTTCGGCCACAGAACGGGCGTTACGGCCCGGGGTGTTGAACACGGGAATGTTGAAATCCCGTGCCGCCAGCAGGTCGATATTGTCGAAGCCCGCACCATGCACCCCAATGACGCGCAGGTTTTTGAAGCGCTCCATCTCGGGTCGCCCGAAGCGACTGCTGCGGAAAATACCTGCCACCACCCGATGCGGGTCTGCTAACCGGCACGCCTCTTCGCCGATCAACGGGTTAAGTCCCGCGGCGCGCAGGATCTCGATGCCAGAGGCGTGAATGGGTTGCGGCATCAGACACTGGTTCATGGCGCTCTCGCTGGTTTTCGACGTTGGAATACACAATGGCATTTACATTGCATTCCATTGGTATACCGAAAATCTACCAGAACCGAAAGCCTTCTGCGATCTGTTCGAAGCAAGCGAGGACGTCATGCCCCTTTTAGCGCCCCATGATGAAGTGCAGCAAATCCTGAAGGCCACGCGAGGGACCGCCGTCAAGCTCTGCAAGGGCGAGGCCATCCGCATTATTAACCTGCACGGCAGCCAGGTGGTGGATGCCTGGGCGGTGAACCTGACCGACAGTCAGGAATGCAGCGCGCTGGAACACACTCGCTCGATCAACAGCAATATATTTTTCGAAACCGGCATGACCCTGGTCAGCAACCTGCGCCGGCCCATGCTTACGCTGATTGAAGACACCTCCCCCGGTCGTCACGACACCCTGCTGTGCCCATGTAACGGCGCAATCTATCAAGAGTTGGGCTGCACCGAGTACCACCGCAGCTGCACTGACAACTTCCACGAAGCGCTGGCCGAGCAGGGATTGCAGTGCAGCTACACGCCCGCTTCGCTGAACCTGTTCATGAATATTCCGGTGGCCGAAGACGGCAGCGTGCAACGTGTCCCGCCGCGCTCCAAAGCCGGGGACAGCGTGACCCTGCGCGCCGACATGGACGTAATGGTGGTGTTGTCGGCCTGTCCGCAGGACATCACCCCGATCAATGGCGCCGGTCGCCAGCCTAGCGATATCGCCTGGTGCATCCACCCTCTCCCGGCTCAGGAAATGACCTCATGACCCAAGCAGTCAAGCCGATGTTGCGCATCAAAGAGCTGAGCAAAAGTTACGGCGATCTGCATGTGCTCAAGAACGTGGCCCTGGACGTGTATCCCGGTGAGGTGGTGTCGATCATCGGCGCCAGCGGTTCGGGCAAAAGTACGTTTTTGCGCTGCCTGAACGTGATGGAGATGCCGCAGCAGGGATTCATGGAGTTTCAGGACTTCTCTTTCGATTTCCGCGACGGCGCCCGCGCCCAGCCAACTCCCGATCAACTACGAGCCTTGCGCGCGCAGATCGGCATGGTGTTCCAGAGCTATAACCTGTGGCCGCACAAGACCGTGCTGGAGAACGTGATTGAAGCGCCGATGCGCGTGCTGAAAATCCCCAAGGCACAGGCCATCAAGGAAGGTGAAGCGCTGCTGACCAAGGTCGGGCTGTTCGAAAAACGCGACCAGTACCCTGGCAAATTGTCCGGCGGACAGCAGCAACGGGTGGCCATCGCCCGCGCGCTGGCGATGAAACCCAAGGTGATGCTGTTCGACGAAGCGACCTCGGCGCTGGACCCTGAACTGGTCGGCGAAGTGCTCGCGTTGATTGCCTCACTGGCGGCCGAAGGCATGACCATGTTGCTGGTGACCCACGAAATCGCTTTCGCCCGCGACGTCGCAAGCCGCGTTTTGTATTTCGATCAGGGCTGCATCGCCGAGGACGGACCGCCTGAAGAAGTGCTGCGCAACCCAAAGAACGAACGCCTGCGCCAGTTCCTCAAACGCATCCTGCATGAAGACATCACGCCCAAAGCCGTGGAGAACGCGCAATGAACCAGTTGTACAGCGACATTTCTCTCTACGGTGCCGGTTTCATGGAAGCTGCCTGGGTGGTCCTGCTGATCACGGTTGCAACCATCGTCCTGAGCTGGGTCTTCGGCCTGCTGGCAGTGTTGGGCAAGCGCTCGGATTTTGTGGTGTTTCGCGCCATTGCCAGCTTTTACGTATGGTTCATTCGCGGCACACCGGCGCTGATTCAGGTGTTCATCATCTACTTCGGCCTGCCGCAACTGGGCATTAACCCCTCGCCGTTCATGGCCGGCGTGATTGCACTGGGTCTGAACAGTGGCGCCTACGTGGCAGAGATCATCCGCTCCGGGCTGCTGGCCATTCCAACCGGGCAGTTTGAATCATCACAAGCACTGGGCATGAGTCACCCGGAAACCATGGTGCGCATTGTCCTGCCTCAGGTGTTTCGCATCATTCTGCCGCCGCTGACCAACGAAGCTATCGCCGCGCTGAAAAACACCTCGCTGCTGTCCACAATCACCGTGGTCGATCTGACGCTTTATGCGCAGACGATTATTTCCACGACCTTCCGCCCGTTCCAGTTCTTCATCGCAACGGCAGTGATCTACCTGATCCTGACCACGATGCTGACGCAACTGTCGTCCTGGATGGAACGCCGGCAGGTTCGTTTGAGCTGAGCGTTGAGTCCAAACATGAATTCGCAACGGAGTACGCACCCTATGAACGTCAGATATTTCTTCAAGCTCTTCACTGCCCTCTGCGTCCTCAGCTTCGGCGCCCAAGCGGTGGCCGATGACCTGGAATTGTTGAAGCCCGGACAGTTGAAAGTCGCCACCCTGGGCACCTTCCCGCCCTTCACCATGCGCAGCCCCAACGGTCAGCTCGACGGTCTGGAGATTCGGGTGATGAAGGAAATCGCCAAGCGCCTGAACCTGGAATACACGCCGATGCTGGTGCAGTGGGACTCGTTGCTGGTGGCCCTGGAAGCCAACCAGTTCGATGTCAGCACTGCGGCGATGGATATCACCCCGGCTCGCCAGAAACAGATCGTGTTCTCCGATGGCTGGATTGAATCCGGCGCGCGCATCCTTACGCCCGTGGATTCGCCAATCAAATCTGCCGCTGACCTCAAGGGCAAGCGCGTTGGCACTCAAGTGTCGTCCACGTATGCGGTACTGGCCGAGGAACACGGCGCGGTGGTCAAGAGCTACAAGTCCGAGTCGGACACCGTGCAGGATCTCGCCAACCACAATCTCGATGCAGTGATCACCGACTCGATCACCGGCGCGTATCTGATCAAGCACGTGGGCCTGCCGATCACTATGACCGACGACTACGTCAGCCACATCCAGAAGGGTTTTGCGTTCAAGAAAGGCAAGCCCAATCTGGTAGCGGCAGTGAACAAGGCACTGGCGGACATGAAAGCCGACGGTACCTATGCCAAGTTGACCAGCGACTTGATCGGCTATGACCCGGCCCCCAAAGATCCGGTCCGCACCCTGGCGCAGTAATCTGCGGACAAGTTACGCCGCGTGCTATCGCGCGATGAGCGACACAGCGTAAAATCCGCAGCGTCCTTGGCAGCCGCTCCCGTTTACCGGCTGCCAATCCACTTTTGTCCGATAGCCCCAGCGTGAAGTGACTTATGGAACCGATCAAATCCACAGCCGACTTCCTCGGTGAACGGGAACAGAATCTGAGCGCCAAAGCGTACGACGCGATGCTGCAGATGCTCATCAGTCGAGAGCTGCCGGCCAACACCGTGCTGCAGGAGCGCAGGCTGGCGGAGCTGCTGAACATTTCCCGCACTCCCGTTCGCGACGCCCTGACCCGCCTGGAAAACGAAGGACTGATCAGTCGCACCGCCGGCCGCACGCTGGTGGTCCGGCAGTTTTCCATCCGTGAACTGATCGAGACCCTGCACGTGCGCCGAACGCTGGAAGCCGAAGCTGCGCGCCTGGCAGCCGGTCGCGTGCCCATCGCCGAGCTCGACGAGCTGGAAGCCAGCGTGCGGCGCCTGCTGGAAGCCGAAGTGCCCAACGCCGAGGAAGACTGGATCGTCGACAGCAAGCTGCACCAGATGATCTCGCACTACAGCGGCAATCTGTTGCTGACCCAGTACATCGAAACCCTGCGTTTGAAGACCCGGATGTTCAACCTGAGTGTCGCGCCGGAGCGTTTTGAAAGCGCTCACCAGGAACATCTGGCGATCGTGCAGGCACTCAAAATCGGCTATCAGGAGCATCTGGCGATCATCGAGGCGCTGCGCAACGGCGATGCGCAAGCCGCGCAACACGCTGCCGCCGCACACATCGACAGTGTTCGACAAGGCATCATTAGCCGCTTCAGCCAGCTCTGATGTGAGCTGCCCTGCCGGGCTTGCCGTTTTGTAGGAGCGCGCTTGCCATCGAAGACCGAAGTACATCCGATGAATTTCTGTCGGCAGATATGAAAGCTTCACGGGCAAGCGCGCTACTACAGAGGTCTTGGGTGCGGCGCAAATTGCCGCGTCGCTGCTAGCCTCTCACCCCGCGCGCTGAGCGAGCACTTTTCCCAAAACCTGCGTCGCCGCCTGAAAATCCTCGCTGCTCATGGCCTCGTCCGGGTTGTGGCTGCCATTGGCATTGCGGATGAACAGCATCGCCGTATCAATGCCCTGCCCCGCGAACACTGCCGCATCGTGGCCCGCGCCGCTCGGCATGCAGCGGGTTTGCAGCCCAATGGATTGCGCAGCATTGTTCAAGTCAGCGATCAGTTGTGCTGACATCACCCCAGGCGTACTTTGCGTGCGCTCGCCAAGGTCGAATGTCACACCGTGCTGGGTCGCAATCTCATCGATAGCGCGCTGCAATCGCTCATCCATCAGAGCCAGCGTCATTGGTTGTTGCGAGCGCAGATCGATACAGAAATCCACCTGCCCGCTCACCTTGCTGAAATCGGCCTGGACCGGATCGGTCGCGAACTGGCCTACCGTCACCGTCAGCTGGTGGCCTTCGTGCTCCAGATCTTGCCACAGCTGTTGCAGCGTCACCACCAACTGGCTGACGGCAACCACCGCATCGCGCCGATGGCTGCGCGGCGTGGCGCCGGAATGCGCATAAAAACCCAAGGCTCTGGCGCGCCGATAACGCAGGCTGCCGCAGATACCGCTGACGACGCCGAGGGGTACTCCGGCGTCGATGAGCACCGGGCCCTGCTCGATGTGGACTTCGACAAAGCAGTCGATGTCCGCAGGGTTCAGCGCTGCCACTTGCGTGGCTAGAGCGTGGGGGTCACCACCCAGTCGCGTCAGATGTTCGCTCAAGGTCTGGCCGGTATCAGCGCGTCTGGCCAGCACCGCCTGGGCAGGCAACAGGCCGAACGCGGCCTTGCTGCCGACGTAAGACACCGGAAACCAGGCGCTCTCTTCGGCGCGAATAGCCATGACCGTGACGTCATGTTCCGGCTGATAGCCGCCCCTGCGCCAGCCGCTCAGCACCGCAAGCCCGGCCACCACACCCGCAGCGCCGTCGTAATTGCCGCCACGGGGGACGGAATCAAGGTGCGAACCGGTCATGACCACGGCAGTATCGGGCGTGCGTCCACGCAGGGTGATGTAGAGATTCAACGCAGCGTCCATTGACACCTGCAAACCGGACAGTTCGGCATGCTCGCGCAGCAGATCATGGGCACGCTGCTCGCCTGGGCCATAGCTGTCTCGGGTGATGCCGATGCCGTCGAAAGTCAGTGCGTGCAAGGTGATAAACAGCGTATCGGCCAGCGTCCAGTCTGGCTCCGGCAAGTCTTCGAACGAAGACATCAGCGTCACACCAGCGCCCGACACGCATCGACGATGAGCTGGCAGGCATTGGCCAGATCTTCGTCACTGACGCTATAGGACACCCGAAAATACGGTGCCAGACCAAACGCAGTGCCCGGCACCACCGCCACGCCGCCGGACTCAAGCAGATAGCGGCACAAATCGACGTCGCTGGCGATGACCGCCCCGGCCGGTGTGCGCTTGCCGATCAAGGCGCCGCATTCGACATACAGATAAAACGCCGCTGGCGGACAGGCCACATTGAGCAGCGGTCGAGCGCTGGCGAACACCGCTACCGCATGATCGCGTCGCACCCGCAGGCGCTCACGCCAGTGGCCGATGAAGTCTTGCGGGCCGTTCAATGCTGCAACGGCGCCAGCCTGACTGATCGAGGAAGGGTTTGTGGTGCTTTGCGACTGCAACAACTCGATGCCCTTGATCAACCATTGCGGGCCACCGGCATAACCCAGGCGCCAACCGGTCATGGCGTGGCTTTTCGAGACGCCATTGATGGTCAGCGTGCGGTCATACAGTTCAGGCACGGCTTGAGCGAACGACGCGAAGCGCCCTTCAAATACGATGGGCTCGTAGATGTCGTCGGACATGATCAGCACGCGCGGATAGCCCTTCAGCACGTCGCCCAGCGCCTGCAACTCTTCAGCGCTGTACAACGCGCCGGACGGGTTGCCTGGGGAATTGAGCAGCAACCAGCGGGTATTGACCGTCAGCGCCGCCGCCAGCGATTGCGCGGTGAGCTTGAAGTCATCACCCGGCTCAGGCATCACGGCCACGGGGGTGGCGCCAGTCAGCAGGACCATTTCCGGGTACGACACCCAGTAAGGCGCGACGAAGACCACTTCGTCGCTGGGCTCAAGGGTCGCCAGTAGGGCATTAAAAATGATTTGCTTGGCGCCGGTAGAAGCAATCACCTGATCGGGCGTGTAGCCGAGGCCATTGTCACGTTCGAACTTGCCGATGATCGCCTGCTTCAGCGCAGCGGTACCCGAGACACTGGTGTAACGAGTGTGGCCCTGACGCATGGCGTCGATGGCGGCTTGCTGGATGTGTTCCGGAGTATCGAAATCCAGCTCGCCGGTGCTGAGACTGATGACGGCGCGACCTTCAGCAGCCATTCGCCGTGCAGCGTCTGCGATGGCCGCCGTGGCGGAAGGACGAATCCGGGAAACAACCGAAGACAGCTGATGGTCAGTGACAGCAATGCTCATGGTGGTCTCATCGGGTGAAAAGACCAATGGTATACCAGAGGCATAACACTGTCATACACAGAAACATCTTTGCCTTATCGCGGGTTTTCAGCCCGCATTCACGCCTGAGCCAAAATGCTCTGCAACAAGCCCGGAAAACGCAGATTGAGTTCTTCCAGACGCAGCGAATTCATGTGTGTAGTGCCGACATTGCGCGTCTGAACCAGCCCTGCATCGCGCAGCACCCGGAAGTGATGGGACATGCTGGATTTGGGGCGACCACCGTCCAACTCACCGCACGTCGCCTCGGCAACGCCGGCCAGACAACGAACGATTTCAAGACGCACGGGGTCGCTCAAGGCGTGAAAGACGCGCTCAAGAGCGAAGTCGGATGGCGGTGGGTGTTTGAAGGCGGGCATGGCGGCATGATAGCCGGGGGTTTCAAATGACGCCATATTTCGAATACTATCGAACAAGCAAAGCAAACTTATCTGGAGTACCCCGATGTCAGCACTGTTCGAGCCGTTCACACTGAAGGACGTCACCCTGCGCAACCGGATCGCCATTCCGCCGATGTGCCAATACATGGCCGACAATGGCGTAATCAATGACTGGCACCAGGTTCACCTGGCAAGCATGGCCCGTGGCGGCGCCGGACTTGTAGTCGTCGAGGCGACGGCCGTTTCCCCTGAAGGTCGTATCACTCCGGGTTGCGCCGGCATCTGGAGCGACGAGCACGCTCAGGCCTTCGTGCCCGTCGTGAAGGCGATCAAGGCAGCAGGTTCTGTTCCGGGTATTCAGATCGCCCATGCAGGGCGCAAAGCCAGCGCCAATCGCCCATGGGAAGGCGACGACCATATCGCTGACACCGATCCAAGAGGCTGGAAGACCATAGCCCCCTCCCCGATCGCGTTCGGCGCCAATCTGCCGAAAGTGCCGGAAGAAATGACCCTGCAAGACATCGCCCGCGTACGTCAGGATTTTGTTGACGCCGCACGCCGCGCCCGCGAAGCAGGCTTTGAATGGATCGAGCTGCACTTCGCCCACGGTTACCTGGGCCAGAGTTTCTTCTCCGAGCTCTCCAACCAGCGTACCGACGCCTACGGTGGCAGCTTCGACAACCGCAGTCGTTTCCTGCTGGAAACGCTTGCCGCTGTCCGCGAAGTCTGGCCAGAGAACCTGCCGTTGACTGCGCGCTTTGGTGTCATCGAGTACGACGGACGCGATGAGCAAACGCTGACCGAATCCATCGAACTGGCGCGTCGTTTCAAAGACGGTGGGCTGGATCTGTTGAGCGTGAGTGTTGGCTTCACCATCCCGGAGACCAACATTCCGTGGGGCCCTGCTTTCATGGGCCCTGTTGCGGAACGCGTGCGTCGGGAAACCGGTCTGCCGGTCACCTCCGCCTGGGGTTTTGGCACTCCGCAATTGGCAAACGATGCTGTTGAGGCCGGGCAACTGGACCTGGTGTCCGTAGGTCGCGCGCATCTGGCCGATCCACATTGGGCTTATTTTGCTGCCAAGGAACTGGGTGTCGACAACGCTTCCTGGACCCTGCCTGCGCCTTACGCTCACTGGCTGGAACGCTATCGCTGAGTCAGTCATCCGGTCCGTCGCAGATACCGAGCTGATGGGTTTGGGGCTGGTCCCCAGCCCATCGCTGACGTCGTAACCTCCGTGAGCTCCTACGCCTTCGGCAGAAGCGGAAGGCTCCGAAGTCGCGCCCGTCCGATGCGATGCACCTGAAACACCCCGGTCTCAGCTTCGCGGGCAAGCCTCGCTTCAACCCGGATTGCCAGCGCAGGCGAACTTAAGGTCTGACGCAAATCCCGCGGGAGCGGACCTGTCCGCGAATAAGCCGGTGCAGGCGGCAGATTTCTAGCGCCTTGCCGATAGCCTTCGCGGACAGGTCCGCTCCCACTGTTGATCGGCGACTCAGCCGAAATTCGAGCCAGATTTAAACCCCGTCCAAAGGGGCGGCTCACTCCTGCGCCACCCACGATCCTCCCAGCGCAGCCTGCAGCTGGACGCTGGTGATCAACTGCGTGGCGACCAGGCTGAGCAGGGTCTGGCGTTCGTTCAGGCTGGTGGCCTGGGTGGTGGCGACGTCAAGGTAATCAATGACCCCGGCTTCATACTGATCGCGACTCACCGACGCTGAGTCCTCCGCCGACAGCGCAGAATTCTTTCGTGCTACCAACTCTGGCTCCAGCGTACGCAACTCCACCAGGTAATCCTCGACCTCGCCCAAACCAGTCAATACCGTCTGACGATAGGTCGCGACCGTGGCGTCGTAGGCATGCCGCGACTGCTCAACGGCGGCTTTGGTCGCGCCAAAATCGAGGATTGTGCCGGTCAGGCTCGGGCCGATGGACCAGAAGCGGTTAGGCAGCGAGAACAAGTTACTGATGGTCGAGCCCTGATAGCCGCCGCTGGCGCTGAGGGTCAAATCCGGATAATACGCCGCCGTCGCGACACCTACAGCGGCGTTGGCGGACGCCATTTGCCGTTCGGCAGCGGCGATGTCCGGGCGGCGTTCCAGCAGACGACTGGGCACACCCAGCGGCACGTTCGGCACGTGATACTGCCAGGCCGGGTCCGCCGCCAGCGCAAAATCAGCCGGCGGTTTACCCATCAGCAGCGCGATGGCGTGTTCGTACTGCGCGCGCTGCCACTGCAGATCGAGCATCGAGGCCTGAGCACTTTGCAGCTGAGTCTTGCCGGTGGCCAGATCGGCCCGCGAGGAGATTTGCTCGTCGTACTTGTTCTGGATGATCTGCAGATAGCGCTCGTATCCGGCGATGGTCTCGCGGTACAGGGCGATACGCTGATCGAGCAGGCGCAGCTGGAAATAATTCTGTGCCAGGGACGATTGCGCACTCAAGGTGGCATTCGCCAAGTCGGCGGCGCTGGCCTGAGCGCTCGCGCGGTCCTGCTCATTGGTGCGCCGCAGCTTGCCCCAGATGTCCGCTTCCCAGCTCAGATCCAGGGACGCCGAGTGCTGCTTGCTTACCCCACCGCCCCCGGTACTGCCGGAAGAAGACCCGGTGCCGGTTTCGCTGCGAGTGCTCGCGCCTGTGCCAGTCAAGAGGGGGAACTCTTCGGCGCGAGACTGCCGCACCAGCGCCAACGCCTGTTGATACTGCGCGGCGTACAGCGCGACGTTCTGGTTATTGAGCTGCACCTGACTGACCAGCGCATTCAATTGCCGATCCTGATAAAGCTCCCACCAGGGGCCTTTTGGCAGCTCGTCCTGAGGGTTAGCCGCCTTCCAGCCTTCGGCTTCCTTGAACGTGGTGGAGATCGGCGCAGCAGGTTTCTTGTAGTCGGGGCCGACCATGCAGCCAGCCAAAAGGCTGCTGGCCAACAGCACAGCGAGACACAGGCGAGACGGCAAAAAAGCATTCATTTATTCAAACCTGTTCAGTCGGCCGGGCACGTGGGTGCGGCGAATACGCGTGTGCCAGAAATCCCGGGAGATTCGGCTCAGGCGGTCGAGATAGAGGTACACCACGGGAGTGGTGAACAGCGTCAGCAATTGGCTGAGTACCAGGCCGCCAGCGATGGCAACGCCCAGCGGCTTGCGCAGGTCGGCATCGCCGCCGCTGCCCAGCGCCAGGGGCAAGGCACCGAAAAATGCCGCCAGCGTGGTCATCATGATCGGCCGGAAACGCATGCGGCAGGCCTCGATGATCGCCTGTTCCGGCGACAGCTTGCGGTCGCGCTCAGCCATCAGGGCGAAGTCGATCATCATGATGGCGTTCTTCTTGACGATGCCGATCAACAGCAAAATGCCGATCAGCGCGATGACCGTCAGTTGCATGTTCATCACCTTGAGCAACAACAGTGCTCCAACCCCGGCCGAGGGCAAAGTCGAGAGAATCGTCAGAGGGTGGATATAACTCTCGTAGAGCACCCCCAGCACGATATACACCGCCAGCAACGCGGCGGCGATCAACCACGGCATGCTCGCGGCCAGCGACGCGTAGGCCTGGGCGGTGCCGGCAAAACCGTACTGGATGTCCCGGGGCATCCCGACTTTGTCGACCGCCGCATTGATGGCCACCGTCGCCTGATCCAGCGACACACCTTCCTGCAAATTGAAAGCAATGGTGCTGGTCGCCGACTGGCCCTGGTGCGCCACGGCCAAAGGCGCGTTATCGGGGCTGAAAGTAGCGAACGCGGTCAGGGGCACCTGCTGGTTATCGCTGTTGATCACGTACATGCGATCAAGCATGGTGGCGTCGCTGGTGTAGACCGGGTCCAGCCCCATGATCACATGGTATTGGTTCAGGGTTTTGTACAGCGTCGCGACCTGGCGTTGGCTGTAGGCGTTGTTCAGCAGGTTATCGATATCGCTGACGCTCACCCCAAGCCGACTGGCAGCGGCGCGGTCGATGTGCAGTTTGAGTTCCTGCCCTCCGGTTTGGGAATCAGAGTCGATACCGGTCAATTGCGGCAATGCCCGCAGCGCCGTTTCTACCTTCGGCGCCCACAGCCGCAACAGGTCCAGATCATCGGCCTGCAGGCTGAACTGGTAAGTCGCGTTGGCGCTGCGGCCCCCGACGCGGATGTCTTCAGCGGGCATGAGAAACACCTGAATCCCCGCCACGGTATTGTTGGCCTTGGTCAGCCGGTTCGCCACCGCCGCCGCGCTGCTGGTGCGCTGTTTGTAATCCTTGAGCCGGATGAAGAAGTCCCCGGTGTTGCGCGAGCCCGCGCGGCCACTGCCGGTTGAGGACATCACCGCCTCCACGTCCGGGTCGGCGGCCAGGTCGTGGGCGATCTGCATCAGGTGCGGTTTGAGGGCCTGAAACGAGATGCTCTGATCGGCACGCACCGCGCCCATCAACACGCCGGTGTCCTGAGCCGGGAAGAACCCTTTCGCGACCGTGGCATACAGATACACGTTGAAGCCTACGGTCAGCAGCAGGCTGAACAGCGTCAGCAACCGGTGGCGCATCACCCACGTCAGCGCCGTCAGATAGGCCACCTGCATCCGCGCCAGGCCGGTTTCGATCCATCGATAGAGGCGCGGCACTTTGGCGTCGTGGGCGGGCTGACGCAGCAGCATGACGCACAGCACCGGCGTAAGACTCAGCGACACCAGCATCGACAAACACAGCGCGATGCTCAACGTCACCGCGAACTCGCGAAACAGCCGCCCGACGATATCGCCCATCAGCAAAATCGGGATGAACACGGCGATCAGCGACAGGGTCATGGACAGCACGGTGAAGCCCACTTCCCGAGTGCCCATCAGCGCCGCCCGCAGCGGACGCATGCCTTGCTCCTGATAACGGGCGATGTTTTCCAGCACCACAATGGCGTCGTCCACCACGAAACCGGTGCAGATAATCAGCGCCATCAACGACAGGTTGTCGAGGCTGTAGCCCAGCAGATACATGATCGAGCAGGTGCCGATCAGCGACACCGGCAGCACCACCGCCGGAATCAACGTGGCGCGCGCATTGCGCAGGAAAACAAAGACCACGGCGATCACCAGCAAGGTGGCGATCAGCAGGGTTTCTTCAGTGTCGTGCAACGACGAGCGCACCGTAGGGCCACGGTCGATGACACTGATCAGTTGCACGTCCCCGGGGATCTCGCGCTGAAGCTCGGGGATCAGCGCCTTGATGCTGTCGATGGTCTTGAGCATGTTGGCGCCAGCCTGCCGAGTCACGCCCAGCGTTACCGAGGGCTGACCGTTGTAGTAGCCGCCGACGAACATGTCTTCTACTGAGTCGTAGACGTTGGCTACATCGCGCAGGCGAACGGCAGCGCCGTCCTGGTAGGTGATGACCAGTTCACGGTAGTCGGCGGCCTTGTCGATCTGGTCGTTGCCGTCGATCACCCAGCTCTGGGTATCACCCTGCAAGATGCCCTTGGGCTTGGCTTTGGTAGCGTTGTTGATGGCGGTGCGCACTGTTTCCAGTGAAATACCGGCGTGGTTGAGCAGGTTGGGCTGAACGTCGATCCGCACTGCGGGTAAAGCGCCGCCACGCACCGAGACTTCGCCCACGCCGTTCACTTGGGCGATTTTTTGCTGCAACTTGCTGTAGGCCAGGTCGTAGAGCTCGCCGGGGCTGCGGGTGGAAGAGGTCAACGCCAGCATCAGCACCGGCGCTTCGGAAGGGTTGGCTTTGCGGTAAGTCGGCAGCGAAGGCATGGAGCTGGGCAGCAAGCTGCGCGATGCGTTAATCGCTGCCTGCACGTCACGGGCGGCGCCGTTGATGTCGCGATCCAGTTCAAATTGCAGAATCAGCGTGGTCGATCCCTGACTGCTGGTGGACGTCATTTCGGTGATGCCAGCGATCTGTCCGAGGCTGCGCTCCAGCGGCGTGGCGACAGTGGCCGCCATGGTTTCGGGACTGGCGCCGGGCAACGAAGCGCTGACCATGATGGTCGGGAAATCCACCTGAGGCAGCGGCGCAACCGGCAGCAGCGCGTAGCCGAGGATACCCGCCAACGTAATGCTCAGGCTCAGCAGCAACGTCGCCACCGGGCGACGGATAAACAGCCGCGAAAGGTTCATGCCTGCGCCCTGCCCCGGTTCAGCCGTACCTTGGCACGCTCGGACAGGCGATCAAACATCAGGTAGATCACCGGCGTGGTGAAGAGCGTCAGCACTTGACTGAGCAACAGCCCGCCCACGATCACCAAGCCCAGTGGACGACGAAGCTCTGCCCCGGCGCCGGTGGCGAGCATCAGCGGCAAGGCGCCGAACAATGCCGCCAGAGTGGTCATCAGAATCGGCCGCAAACGCAACAGCGCCGCGCGGTGAATGGCATCCCGTGCATTGAGCCGCTGGTGCTGGCGCCCTTCGAGGGCGAAGTCGATCATCATGATTGCGTTCTTCTTCACGATGCCGATCAGCAACACCACCCCGATCAGGGCAATCAGACTGAATTCGGTCCCTGTCAGCAGCAGCGCCAGCAACGCGCCAATGGCCGCCGATGGCAGCGTCGACAGAATCGTCACCGGGTGAATGAAGCTCTCGTAAAGCATGCCCAGCACGATGTACATCGTGACCAGTGCCGCCAGAATCAGCCACAGCGTGTTGCCGGTCGCAGCCTGAAAAGCTTCAGCCGCGCCTTGGTAACGCAGGGTGATGCTGGTGGGCGCATCCAGCTCGGTCATCACTTGCGTGATGGCTTGCTGAGCCTGTTCCAGGGAATAACCGTCGGCCAGGTTGAATGACAGGGTCACGGCCGGGAACTGGTCCAGTCGGCTGAGGGACAGCGAACCGGTGCGCTGGCCGACTTTGGCGATATCAGTCAGTCGCACCATCTGCGCCGGGGTGGTGGTAGCAGTCGTCGTAGTCGTGCTGGACGAGTTACTACTGGCGGTGGACGCCGTAGTGGTGCCAGTGGCAGCTGCTAGATAAATGTTGTCGAAAGCTGCCAGCGATTGCTGGAATTTACCCGGCACTTGCAGCACCACGCGGTACTGGTTGGACTGAGTGAAGATGGTGGAAATCAGGCGCTGACCAAAGGCGTTGTACAGCGCCGTATCGACGTCCGAAGCGCTGATGCCGTAGCGCATGGCCGCGGCCCGATCCAGCTCGACATAGGCCACAAGGCCCTGGTCTTGAAGATTGTCGATGACATCGCGCATTTCCGGGCGGTGCTGCAACTTCTCCATCAGCCGTGGGATCAGCGCTGACAGGTTGGCGCTTTCCGAATCGTCCAGGGTGAATTGGTATTGGCTCGGGGTCAGTTGGTCGTCGACGGTGAGGTCCTGGGACGACACCAGATTCAATTGGATACCGGCCACGGCAGCGGCGGATTTTTCCAGTCGGGTGATGACCTGGGTCGCGGTGTCATCCCGGTCTTCGAACGGCTTGAGTTCGATCTGCAGGCGGCCATTGTTCAGCGAGTTGTTATTGCCATCGACGCCAATGGTGGATGACACCGACTGCACCGCCGGGTCTTGACGCACCACTTCAACCATCGATTGCTGACGGCGGGCCATTTCACTGAACGAGACATCCTGAGAAGCCCGGGTGAAACCCTGGATCAGGCCGGTGTCCTGGGTCGGGAAGAAACCCTTGGGCACCACCAGATACAGCAAGGCGGTCAGTGCCACGGTGCCAACGGCGATCAGCAGGGTCAGGCGTTGGTGATCCAGCACCCACACAAGGCCACGGTCATAACCGTTCAGTACTTTCTGGTACTGACGATCGCCCCATGCGGCAAAGCGCCCCTTTTTGTCTTCGGGCACATGACGCAGCAAGTGGGCGCAGAGCATCGGCGTCAGGGTCAGAGAGACCACCATCGACACCAAAATCGCCACCGCCAGGGTAATGGCGAACTCGCGGAACAACCGCCCCACCACATCGCCCATGAACAGCAGGGGGATGAGCACGGCAATCAACGAGAACGTCAGGGAGATGATGGTAAAACCGATTTCCTGCGAGCCCTTGAAGGCCGCCGTCATCGGGTCCTCACCCTCCTCCAGATGCCGGGAGATGTTCTCCACCACCACGATGGCATCGTCGATGACGAAGCCGGTGGCAACTGTCAGCGCCATCAATGTCAGGTTGTTGATGCTGAAACCCGCCAGATACATCACCCCGAACGTCCCCACCAGCGACAACGGCACCGCGAGGCTGGGAATCAGGGTCGCGGTGAAATTGCCGAGAAAGGCGAACGTCACCAGCACCACCAGACCGATGGACAGCAGCAGTTCGATCTGCACGTCCTTGATCGAGGCGCGGATGGTTTGCGTACGGTCGCTGACCACCGTGAGCTTGACCGAATCCGGCAACGCCGTTTGCAGGGTCACCAGTTTCTGCTTGATGCTGTCGACCACTTCGATGACGTTGGCGCCAGGCTGGCGCTGCACGGCAATGACAATCGCTGGCTGGCCGTTGGCGGTGGCAGACAGGTATTGATCCTGGGGCGCTTCGGCGGTGGTCGCGACGTCCTTGAGACGCAACGCGGCGCCGTTTTCATAGGCCAGCACCAGCTCGCCGTATTCCACGGCGTCACGCAACTGGTCGTTGGCGTCGATGGTGATCGAATGCGACGGGCCGTCGAACCCGCCTTTGGAGCCGTTGACGTTGGCGGCGTTGACCTTGTCGTAGACGTCTTCCAGGGTCAGGCCGTGGGCCGCCAGGCTGGTGGGATTGACCTCGATCTTCACCGCCGGTTGTTGCCCGCCCGCCAGACTGACCATCCCGACGCCGGAAATCTGCGAGAGCTTGAGCGCTACGCGGGTGTTGACCAGATCCTGCACACGGGTCAGCGGCAGGCTGTCGGACGTAGCCGCGAGGGTCAGCACCGCCGTGTCGGCAGGGTTGACCTTTTTGTAAGTGGGCGGGTTTGGCAAGTCGGTCGGCAGCAAGCTGTCGGCGGCATTGATGGCGGCCTGCACTTCCTGCTCGGCGACGTCCAGTGACAAGTCCAGCGAGAACTTAAGCGTAATCACCGACGCACCGGCCGAACTGGTGGAGTACATCTGCGACAAGCCCGACATCTGCCCCAACTGTCGCTCCAGCGGCGACGTCACCGCCGAAGCCAGCACGCTGGAACTGGCGCCGGGATACAACGTACTCACCTGAATGGTCGGGTAATCGACTTCCGGCAGCGCCGAAGTGGACAGGAGGCGGTACGCGAAAATGCCCGCAAGCAACACCGCCAGCATCAGCAGCATGGTGGCGACCGGGCGTTGGATAAACAGCCTTGATGGGTTCATGGCGTGACGTTGCCGGCAGCGGGCGTCGCGGTTTTACCTGTAGCGACATCGGTGCTGGCGGGTTTTTCGATTTCGACCTTGCTGCCCTCACGCAGGTGGTCGATGCCACGGGTGACGACCTGATCGCCTTTGTCTACGCCTTGGGTGATCACCGTCTGCTCGCCCAGTGCCGGGCCGACCTTGACGCTACGGCGGCTGACCTTGCCGTCCTTGACCACGTACAGAAACTCGCCGTCGCTGCTCAGTTGCACGGCGGCAGAAGGCACAACCACGGCGTTGCGCAGGGTATCGGTGGTCAGCTTTACGTTGACGAACTGATTGGGGTAAAGCTTCTCGTCCGGGTTATCGAACTGCGCCTTGAGCTTGATGCTGCCGGTGGTGGTGTCGATTTCGTTGCTGATGAATTTCAGCGTGCCCGTGGCCAGCGGCGTGGTGCCCAGTTGATCTAGGGCCTGCACGCTCAACGCTTCACCCTTGCGCACCTTGGGCAGCAGCGTGGCCAACTGGGCCTGGGGCAAACTGAAAGTCACGGCGATGGGGTTGGTCTGGGTCACGGTGACGATGCCGGTGGTGCTGCTGGACGCCACGATGTTGCCGGGGTCCACCAGGCGCAGGCCGACGTAGCCGTCGATGGGCGAGACGATTTTGGCGTAGATCAGGTTGAGTTTGGCGGCATCGATCTGCCCCTGATCGGCCTTCACGGCACCGGCGTATTGGCCGACGGTGGCGGTCTGGGTGTCCAGGTCCTGCTTGGCGATGGAGTCCTTGGCGAACAAACGCTTGTAGCGCTCGACGGTCAACTGCGCGCTCTTGAGCAGTGCCTGGTTTTGCGCCATGTCGCCCTGGTACTGGTCAAGGGTGGCTTGATAGGCGCGCGGATCGATCTGCGCCAGTAACTGGCCTTTCTTCACGTACTGGCCTTCGGTGAAGTACACGGCCATGAGTTCGCCGTCCACGCGGCTGGTGACGGTGACCGAATAATTGGGAATGACCGTGCCCAGCGCCTGCTGAATGACCGGGACATCCGCGGTGCCCGCCGTGCCGACGGCAACGCTGACCGCCAGATTAGGGTCGGTCATCCCCGGTCCGCCGTGCCGCCCGCCAGGGCTTGCTGCTGCGGTGCTGCCCGCGCCAGTCGCAGGTGCGGCAGGCGAACTGTACTTGAGGTAGACAAAGACAGCGCCAATGGCTGCGGCTATCAGGAGCGCGAGTAAAACAAGGCGCTTGCGTGAGCGGGCTGCCGAAATCTGGATCATTGGATACTTCTGTGTGGACAAAGGGCTACGGGCCAGGAACAAGGGTGTGACGGTCAACGGGGCAACGCGGGCAATCGCAGGTCAACGCACGGTTAGCAGAGGGCTAAGCCGGGCAAATCCAGGCGGGCCAAAGGGTCCTGCGAGAGGGGTGTTTCAAATTGTTGCGCCATTTAGCCCTGCGCGACGGGTACGGACAAGCGATCGGGGCGACCTTTGCAGATTATTTACATTCGTTTGCATGGCGGCGTCTGGTTTCAGGACTGCTTCGCAGCCCATCGTCGGCAAGCCAGACTCCTACGCGCTTCGCGCAGAAGCGGTATTGCGGCGCACACAAATCCTGTTTGCGAGGCTTGCCCGCGAAGCTGAGCATGCGGTGGCGCGGCAAGGCGATTGGCGTTACAAAATCAAATTCGACGGCTACCGCATCATCGCCAGAGTGGAAGACGGCAAGGTTCAGCTGTTCACGCGTAACGGTCACGACTGGACGCACAAGCTGCCCCGTCAAGCCGAGGCCATTGCCGCTTTGGGGCTTGAATCCGCCTGGCGTACGGGGAAATATTGGTCGCCAACGAGGAAGGCGTTCCTGACTTTCAGGCGCTGCAGAACGCGTTCGAGTCCGGCCAGAGCGGCGCTAGCATTTACTACCTGTTCGACCTGCCCTACCTCAACGGCCTGGATCTGCGCGAAGTACCGCTCGAACAGCGCCGCGCTGCATTGGCCAAGGTGCTTGACGCCAGTGAGGATGAAATCCTCAGGTTCTCGGAAGATTTTGGCGAGGAACCTGATGCCCTGCTCAACGGCGCCACGCTGCGCATCATCTCTGGCAAGTGGAAACCGCTGGTCGTGTTTTTTTTGCGAGACGGGCCCAAATGCTACGGTGAGCTGAAACGCTTGATGCTGGGCGTCAGCGACAAGGTGCTGATCCCGCAATTGAAGGATCTGGAAGCCGAGCATGTGCTGACGCGCACCGACTACAAAGAAGTCCCCCCGCGCGTGGACTACATGCTTACCCCGCTGGCCCGCAGCCTGGCTGAGGCGATCGTGCCGCTGTGTACGTAGGGCACCGAGAACCCGGAGCAAATGGCAAACATCTTCGCCAAGCGCGACGCTTTGGCTTAGCAAGACGCTGAAGGTTGCGGGCGTGAGTCAATTCAAGACGCCTGCGCCTGAACCCTCACCCGGCGACAATCAGACGGCCCAACGGCCAGACCGCTTGAAGAACGCACGGCAATCGGCATCAACGGTTGCCCGCTTGCGTTGTCCAGCAGCACCGAGCGCGTCTCCTGCGGCGTGAACAGATAGCGCTCTCCCCACTGCCTCATGCTGACGACGATCGGAAAGATCTCTCGCCCTTTCTCGGTGAGCACATATTCCTTGTACGCACTGCCATCCGAGGCGGGTCCGATGTCGAACACCCCGACTTCAACCAGCGTTTTAAGGCGCGACGCCAGAATATTCTTGGCGACGCCCAGGCTCTTCTGGAATTCGCTGAACCGGCGAATATTGTCAAACGCGTCACGAATAATCATCAGCGACCAGCGATCACCAATGGCTTCCAGCGTTCTGGCGACAGGGCATTCATTGGCGTGTGACAAATCGTGTTCGGCCATTTGTTAACCTTTTTTAAAAGTAGATCCGCCTCATCGCTTGGCTGAGCCGGACACAGACTGGTTGCAATTTGAAACAGGATTGCGCAAAAATCCTTTCCAGTTGCTAATTGAAACCAGCTTACTCACATGGAAGGCTTTATGACAGCTGAGACCGAATCGCCGAGCCATTGTGTTTCAAGGTCTCGCACAAGCCAGACGCCTTGGGATATGAACCCACCGAGTGATGACCGCCAGTCTGGCTTTAGCTCATCGCTCATGCTTTTGCTCTCGGTCACCTGTGCACTGGCTGTGGCTAACGTGTATTTCGCGCAGCCGTTGCTGGAGTCCATGGCCGAAAGTATGGACGTGACGTCCGCGGTGATTGGCCTCGTGGTCACGGCTACGCAGGTGGGTTACGCGCTGGGACTGTTTCTCATTGTCCCGCTGGGCGATCTGGTCAACCGCAAACGGCTGATCCTCAGTCAGATCGTGCTGTCCGCCATTGCGCTCGCGGCCGTCGGCGCGTCACAAGCGTGGCTCTCGCTACTAGGCGCGATGATGGTTGTGGGTTTGATGGCCGTGGTGGTTCAGGTGATCGTAACCTACGCCGCTTCCCTGTCATCGCCCTCAAAGCGCGGACAGGCTGTCGGCACGGTCACCAGTGGCATTGTGCTGGGGATTCTTCTGGCCCGATTCACCTGCGGCCTGATCGCGGATCTGGCAGGTTGGCGCGCCGTTTATTTCGTGTCCTCAGGGCTGATGGTTATCCTCGCCGGCGTGCTGCGCAAAAGGCTTCCTCACGTTGCGTCGTCAACGCCTCAAGACTCGTACTTCGCACTCATCCGCTCGCTTTTCAGACTGCTGATTGCCGAACCTGTCTTGCAAATTCGTGGACTGCTGGCCCTGCTGATCTTTGCTGCGTTTTCGGTGTTATGGACAGCAATGGTGCTGCCATTGAGCGCCCCGCCTCTGTCCCTGTCTCACACCGCTGTCGGCATGTTCGGCCTGGCCGGAGTTGCCGGTGCCCTGGCCGCCAGACGTGCAGGTGAATGGGCCGATCGAGGGCTTGGCCAGCGGGTCACCGGTCTTGCGTTGTGCGCGCTGTTGCTTTCCTGGATCCCGATCAGCTTTGCGCAAACCTCTCTGGTGGCGTTGGTGTGCGGGGTGATACTGCTCGACTTCGCCGTGCAAGCCGTCCACGTCACCAGCCAGAGCCTGATTTTCGCCGCTCGCCCTGACGCGCAAAGCCGCATGGTCGGTGCCTACATGTGCTTTTACTCGACCGGCAGCGCGCTGGGTGCAGTGGCAGCGACCCAAGCCTACGCGCGCTGGGGATGGGTTGCCGTCAGCCTGCTGGGTGCGGCAATCAGTGCTGTGGCGTTGGTGATTTGGTTGTTGACGTCTGCTCGCTCAGACGGCGTGTAGGGAAGATCGCTATGACACAGTGCATTAATGCATGCCACCAACCAGACCGAGAGAGCGCAACACGTCGTCCGACTGCAAGTGAGTATGAGGGCTGACCATTTTGCCGCCCTGCTCCACCCAGCCCATGAAGTTCTCGCCCGCGTCCCAGCCGAGCAAGCGTTGTACTTCTTCGGGCAGGCCTTTGAGCACGTCGAACGGCACCGAGAGGTATTGGTTTTCTTCCTGACGCACGCAGCCAAGGTCGATACCCATGGTCAGCCCGGTGCGTGGCTGGTCGCTGCTGTTGGTGCCACCGCCATGATAAGTGGAGCCAATGAACAGCATGGCCGAGCCGACCGCCATGATCGCGTCAACCGTTTCTTCAGGCTCCGGACGGCGTTCATCGTCCCATTTGTGGCTGCCGGGAATGACCTTGGTCGCCCCGGTGGTTTCGTTGAACTCGGTGATCGCCAGCATGATCTGCAAACGCGCCTCACGCCCGTAGTTGGGGTGGCGCCAGAGGAAACTGGTGTCATCGCGGTGCAACGGCTGCTTACCCTGGCCCGGGTAAATCTGGATAGCCTGGGTCATGCCAATCTGGATTTGCGGGGTGACCGTCGTGCGCTCGTGACCGAACCACACTGACACCGGCTTTTGCAGGATCTTGCGCGCGGCGCCCAGATAAAGAGGATGCATGACCACATCGACCATGCGGCTGCAGCGGGCGAACAGGCGGCTCGCGCGACGGGTGGCGGTGCCGACAAAAAAGTCTTCGTGGCCAAACGTGGAAGTATCCAGGGCAACGTCGATCTGCTGCTTGAGTTCCTGGAATGTGCTACCCGTCAGAAAGTCGGCAATGATGACCCCGCCATCACGCTCGATGATTTCGACGACCTGCTCAACAGATGCATCGCCTGGCAGAGTAACGAGGGAAGCCTTGGACATGATGGGTTCCTTGGGAATCGGTTAACGACACGACGCCTGGTGGCGCACACAAAATGAGCTCGTGGGGCGAATATAGAGCGGCTTTCTGGCCGGTCACAGGTTGGCGCCAGACATTAACAGGTGAATAACGGCCACGCAGAAAGGCAAACCCTGCGTAGCCATCCGCAGCCTGGATCAGAATGTCCAGGTCACCAAGGTCTCGAACAGGTTGGACCGGTCGTTGTCGCCGAACATCTGCTTGCCTCCGTCCCCCGGCACTGCCAGCCCATAGACCGCACTTAGGGTAATGGCCGGCGTTACGGTCCAGTTGACGTACAGGTCGACCTCTTTGGCGAAGTCGCGGCTGGTAACGCCCTCGGGCTTTTTATCCAGCTGGAACCGAAAACCCATCAGACCTACGCTCACGTCCTGGCGCGGCTGCACGGCCAGCTTCAACATGTCGATGTTCACATTGCTGTTGAACAGCATGTATTCGCCGACGATCTCGCCCTGGTACCAGGTGCCGTATTCGCCGCCGTAGCCGTAGGTCATCGGATCATAGTCATCAGAGTACTGAGTGCGGCGGTAGGTCAAAGTCGGCGTCCACGGCACGTCGCTGAACGCATAGTTGGCCTGGGCATACCAACCGTGAGCGGACTTGTCGGTATCGCCGCCCTTCTCCCAGACATACTCTCCCGCCAGACTTACTTGCGGCAGCGCGGTAAACGGTGTGCCCTTGGCGCGCAGGTCGTACACATCGACGCCATCGCGCGAGGCATTGTCGGCGTCCATCGTGTGGTAATAGGTCGCGCCCAGGGTGCCTAGAGTGTCGCGCCACTCCAGGTTAGCGCCGCGCATCCGCAGGCGTTCCTTGTAATCGGCGTATTCCAGATCAGCGTTGGCGGTCAGGTCGAACAGGTCGGCGTGAACCTTGCCGGTGTTCAACTGGGCAATGAGGGTGTTGGTATAAGCCGTGCGCGGTCCGATCCAGGCCGCGCCATCCCTGCCCTGGTCGGCGTGGCCGTCGCCCATCAGAAAGCCATTATCGATCATGAAGTTCTGGCGACCGCCGCTGATTGTGACGGCGTCCTTGCCCAGAGAGGAGAACAGATCCCCGCTCTTCCAACCCAGGAAAGCCGTTTCCATCGCGATGGATTCCGGGTTGTCATGGGTAAAGCCCCCGGCGTCGCTGCCACCACGGGTCATCGCCCCTACCGCCGATGCGCCACCGAACAGCGTGCCGTATTCAGTCTGCGGGCCTGTCACTTTTATCCCCGGCAGGACGAACCCTTCAAAGCGGCTCGATGTGCGGTCGACCTCAAGCCCGATGCTGCTGGTGCGCCCGCCAAATGCCTGGTTCTTGTGATAGAGATAGGCCCCGCCTACGGTGACGGAGGGCTCAACGACCACGTCCCCGATCTGAAATGAATCCAGCGCGAAACTTGCGCCTGCGTACATTGCCCCGACACCCGCCGCCAAAAAGCGAACCGACACTTTCATCACCGTCTTCCCCATGTGCAATGAACAGAACCCCAGGTCATTGCTGACCGCATGCCATGGATTGTCCGGGCTATAGCGGCGTCACTGAAGGCGCAAACAGGTCAAAAAGGGGGATCGTAGACGACACTTGTACAGGCCCGATGTCTGGGCAAGGGTCAGAGTCTGGCCTGGGATCGATACTGCGACGGCGTGCAGCCACTCCAGCGTTGAAAGGCTCTGCGAAACGCTGCCGCCTCGCTGAAGCCCAGGTCCTGAGCGATGCGTGAAACCGGCACCTGGCGCACCAGCAATTCCCGCGCGCGCTGATAGCGGGTCTCACACAACAGTTCGTTGAAACTGGTGCCGGCAGCACGCAAATGGCGTTGCAGCGTCTTGCTGGAACAGGCCATCGTAGTCGCGACATTACTCAGCGAAGGCGACGTATCGAAGCCTGCGCAGATCGCCGACCTGACGCTGGTCAGAAAGTCACGCGGGCTTTCCAGGTGGGACTTGAGCACCGAGCAGCGGGCTTTCATCTCGCGGTGCGCGGATGGGTCTGCGCAGGGCAAGGGTTGATCCAGCCATCGGACATCGAACGACAGACTGGTAGGCCGGGACACATCGAAAGTGACCGGACAATTGAAGTATTCCAGATAAGGCGCACACAGAGGCTCGGCGGCAAAGCCGATGTTGACCGCTGCCAACGGCAACGTCTGGTAAAGCAGATCGGCCATCACGCTCTGCAATGCGGTAAGGGAGAACTCGATTGCCAGCCAGCGCAGCTCGTCCTCGATGTCGAACGCAGCGTCGATGTTCAGCCAGGCACGGCCCTGCTCCTGCACCAGGGTCAACTCGAATCCTGTGCCCAGCGGCAACGGGTATTCGAAGAACAGCTCAAGGGCCGCACGCAAGTCGGGGCTCGACAACAAGGTAAAGCCAAAAAAACCGTAGGCTGCCAGCCGGCAACGATGGCCAAGCTCAAGGCCCAGATGCTTGGCTTCGGTCAGACGCCAGGCATTGCGCAGAATCACGCATTCCTGCTCCACCGAAATCAGCTTGTCGCCGGTTCGCAGGTCATCGGCAACCAGATCGGTTCCAAGCAACAGGCTTTGAGTGGAGTGTCCCGATTCACCGACGAATGCATTGACCAATGCAATGAAATGCAAGGTGGCCAGGCGGTCGATGTATTGACCAGAGGTAGCCATGATACTCACCCCAAAGCTGATTCAACCCAGAGCATAAAGCGCTGGTCGATTCGTCCAACAGGTGATCAATGACCTAAAAACGGGGATTGGTGGCCGCTGAACCGATCAGCCGGCGTGAATCATCTTCAGCCACATGTCGCGCATGGTCGCGACCGTCTCATGCCAATGCTGGTGCGGGGCGCTGGTGTGTTTGTTGTAGAAGAGCAAGCCTTCGATCTGCGACGCGATCAACACGGCGAACACTTCTGAACGGGTCGTGGTGAGTTGCGGATTCACCTCACCGATCAACTTGGCCATCACTTGGCAGAACGTTTCGTAGATGCTCTTCAAATGCTCGCCGATCGCCTGATCATGTTCGGCCAGCGCCCAGCTCTGGAAGGAGAACGAGGCAATCCAGGGATCGCGGGAAGCCTCCATGTCCTGTTCGACCACTTCGATGAAGCGCTGTTCGGGGCTGCGCGAGGTGTCGTTGGCGATGGCGACGAACTGCGTCACGAAGACTTCGATCTTGGCGCGGATCATCGACAGCAGCAGGTTTTCAGTGGTGCCGCAGTAGTGTTGGAGGTTACTCAGGCTGATGCCCATTTCACTGGCGACCCGGCGGGCGGAAAACTGCGCGTAGCCATCACGCACGAAGAGCATGGCCGCGGTGTCGATGATGTCCTCGATGCGCTGAACACGTTTCTTCTCGCGGGGGCTGGCAGTGCGCTCGAACAGCGACTCGGCACGAGCAGCTTCACTCAACATTGACGTACTCCAAAGCAGATAACTGCGGCACAGAATGCCTGCCGCAGAACATGTGGCGCAACCCTGCTGCGATGCACGCAGTATCGGTTGTCCACCCTGATCGGACCGAGTGTACTGAACGGGGAGAACCAAGGTCAACCGACCTATTTTAATGCATCATAATCAGTCTGCGCCTGGGCTGCCTGAGCGTCCTGGCCGCAACTTGCCGCCAAGAAAGACGACGAAGGCGTTCACATGAACGCCCTCGATCCATCCAAACACCTCACTCAATAGACCGCAGCATACTGATGTCGATAGAGGATCAAAGCCCTACCCGCACCTTCTTCTCGGCCAATTGACGGACATTGCGGTAGCCGCCACGGTAACTTGCGGCAATCACCACACGCATCATCACGTAGTACGCGACCATGCAGATCAGCAGAGTCGGCAACGTCGCCCCGACGTAACGGAACGTCGGACCCACCTGCAACGACAGAGGGTCAAACAGCATCAGATAGACGATCAGGCCAAGGGCGATCGTGACCATTGCCACCCAGTTGACCCCGCCCCAGAACCAGTAAGCGCCCTGCCGATCCTTGACGAACAGGTGTGCCGGCAACACCACCTGACGACGCAGCAGCAGGTAGTCAGTGAGCATCACCCCCGCGATGCCGACGAACATCGCGCTGTTATAGGCCAGCCAGTTCATCACATGGTTGATCAGCCACTGCGTGTTGAACGCGACCACCAGCCCCGGCAACAGCAGGACACAGATAATCAGATCCCAGCGCATACGGGCGAAGAAGCGCACCTGCTGGACCGAGACCCCGGCAAAGTAAAAGAAGCTGATCAGCGTACCCAGATTAGCCAGCAACAGCAGCGAGACAATCAAAGTGCCCAGGCCGTTGCCCGCAGTCTTGACCACCCATTCGGCAGGCTCGGTCGAACCAGTGGCAATCGCCGCGAGCGCGCCCACGGCGGAGGTGAACCCCGCACCAATGACCCCGGCACCGAGCAACGACGGGCTGATGAGGTGCTTGCGTTTGTGAATCAGACGCGCGATACCGCCGAAAAACGGCACGCTGGTCAACGCGTTGGAGGCACCGAATTCCACGCCATACGCCAGTTGCAACAGCGGATCGGTGGTATAGGCCAGTTTGGGATCGACATTGGTGTGCAGCAGTGTGGTCAGGCTGACATCACGGGTGATCAGATAAAGCAGGATGCAGGCGATGATCAGAATCGCCGGTGAGGTGTAGCGCGTGAGCAACGCGATCATCGCCGGGCCCTTGCGCAGCAGCACCCAGACCAGCACCAGCATCAAGACCGAGACCAGCGTGACGAAGCCGTTGTTGATTTCACCGCCTGGATTGAACAGGACCTGTTGCAGGCGACCCGCTGCCTGGCCGGTCATCGCGATGAGCACGAAAGACCAGCCCAAGGTAGTGATGAGAATCAGCGCCAGCAGCAACGACGAGCCGCGCGTCCCCATCGAACTCTTGGCTGCATCGACCGGATCGACGCCGTGTCGGTAGCAGATCAGGCCGGACGCCAGATAGACAGGCGCCAGCCCCGCGATCAATCCGATCAGGTAGCCGACGATTCCGATACTGGTATTGCCAATGTAAGCAATCGAGGCGCCAAACAGGTAATTGAAACTCGCAGCGCCAATGGCAACACACGCCGCCAGCAAGGTGCCGAATCCCGTGTACAAACGATCGGCCCCGCGTATGGGCAGCCGCCCTGCCAGCGCCTCGCGGGCCGTGACCGCGCTTAGCCCTGAATTGGAATCACTCATGTACGTCCCCGCCTCGACCGTTAATGAAAGCAGCCGCAATTATGAGCCAGCCACGGCGGGCAAACAGGTGCGCCGCGGTCATATTTCAGGTGAACGGATCGGCCGACTGCACCCACACAAAAGGCCCCGACATCGCGTCGGGGCCCCGGTTTGAGTGATACCCGGTTCAGAGTCCGACGAGCACTTTCCTCTCGGCTGCTTGCGCAGTGTTGCGATAGCCGCCCTTGTCGCTCGAAGCGATCACCAGACGCATGGCCACGTAGTAGACGGCGATGCACAGCGCGAACGAAGGCATGGCTGCACCGAAGTAGCGGAACGAGGCGCTGACTTGCAGGGTCATCGGATTGAAGAAGGACAGATAGGACATCACTCCCAGCACCACCACCGCCATCGCTACCCAGTTGACGCCGCCCCAGTACCAGTAAGCACTGTCACTGGTTTTCACGAACAGATGCGCCGGCAGGATGTGTTGCCTGCGCAGCAGCAGATAATCGGTGAAGAGCACCGCCGCGATCCCCGCGAACATGGCGCCGTTGTACGCCAGCCAGTTCATGACATGGGCAATCAGCCATTCGGTTTCAAACGCAACGAACACTCCCGGCAGCAACAGCAAAGCGATGATCACGTCCCAGCGCAGTTTGGCAAAGAACCTGACCTGCTGAACCGAAACGCCCGCCAGATAAAAAAAGCTCACCAGCGTCCCCAGGTTGGCCAGCAGCAAGACCGTCACAATGACCGTCCCCAGACCGTTGCCTGCCGTCTTGACGACCCATTCGGCAGGTTCTGTGGATCCGGTCGCCACGCAAGCCAGTGCCCCCACTGCCGTAGTAAACCCGGCGCCGATCAGGCCCGAGCCCAGCAGGCAAGGCGTAATCAGGTGCTTACGCTTGTGGATCAGACGTGCCATGCCGCCAAAAAACGGCACGATCGTCAGCGCATTGGAGGCACCGAACTCCACACCGTACGCCAGTTGCAGCAGCGGGTCCGTGGTGTAGGCGGCGCTCGGCGCGACATTGGTGTGCCACAACGTTGAAACACTGACATCACGGGTAATCAGGTACAGCAGAATCGCGGCAATGATCAGCACCGCTGGCGAAGTAAAGCGCGTCATCAGCACCATCATCGCCGGCCCCTTGCGCAGCGCCAGCCACACCAGTGCCAGCATCAGGATCGAGACACTCGCCACGAACGTGTTATCGACGCCGCCGCCCGGATTCATCAGCACCTGTTGCAGGCGTCCGGCGGCCTGACCGGTCATGGCCACCAGCACGAAGCCCCATCCCAGTGTGGTGATCAGGATCATGAACAGCAGCAGCGATGACCCGCGAGTACCCAGCGCGCTCTTGGCGGCGTCGACCGGGTCGACGCCGTGTCGATAGCTGAGCATCCCCGAGGCCAGGTACATCGGCGCCAGGGTCATCATCAGACCGATGACATAACCGACGATGCCCAGTGCGGTGCTACCGACGGCGGCGACCGAAGCGCCGAACAAGTAGTTGTAACTGGCTGCGCCCAACGCCACGGAGGCATTGAGCAGCGAACCAAAGCCGGTGTAGAGCCTGGCTGCGCCTGGCACCGGCAATCGACCGGCAAGGGTTTCCCGGGAAATCTGGCTGCTTACATCTGCATTCGAGTGACTCATGGCCCCGCCCTCCTCAGATGTAAAAACCCACGAGCGCCCACAACACCACACCGGCGATGAACCAGCCGGCAGCCGAAACGATGATCGAACCGGTCGCTTGACGAGTTTCGTCACCGACGTTTTCAGCTGACTCGAGCGCGACCAGACTTTTCACCAGATCCAGATCGAGATCGCCGATGGATTCGTCAATCAAAAAACAATGATCGCCCAACAAATGTAAGCCGGATGCTTCACGCATAAGTGCTCCTGAAACCAGTGAGGGCAGTGTTCAAGAAAATCATTATTGTTATTGAGGGCCGTTCCCCCGCAAGGGGCCAGCGGGCGTCAGGCCATGGGGCGATTATGACTGTGCCTGCACGGTCCAACAGGTGCGCGGAGGTCATCCTGAGGGACATTGAAGCCTCATCGGCGACGAAACACCTCGAACGCCGCAGGCAGCTCATGGTCCTGGTGACCATTGGTCAGCGCCTGATCGACGTAACCCGAGAACAACGCCAGAAGACTGTGCTCAACCCCGGCGCTCTTGGCCCGCCCGAGCAACGACTGCAGACCCAGCGAGTGAACCTGGATCGAGGCTTCGTTCCCTGAGTAATCCTGGCGTTCAATGGCGCTTATGGTGCGCTGCCAGGTGCTTTCAATCACCGGCTTGAAGGCATTTAGGGCCGTGGCCAAATCCTTGATATCAAGCTGCTCGGCCTGCAACATCGCAGCGCTTTGCATGAGTGCGAAGGTGTTGCCGTAATACAGGGTCAGCAAACAGCCATCGAGCACGTTCGCCGAGCCCGCTTTCTCTCCCGCATACGTCATGCGTCCGCCCAGCAGTTTCAGCACTTGCGCGCAGCTGTTCCAGACCCTTACGGCGCCCGACACCAAGAGCATGCAGTCCGCGCCGCCTACTCTTGTCGGGTAATCCATGATCGCGCCGTCCAGATACTCGACGCCGATTTCCGCCGCCCATTGCGCGCTGGCTTCGGCCTGCCGGGCATCTCCGGTGGTGAACTGCACGAGGGTCTTGCCCTTGAGCAAGGCCGCGATGTCATCTTGCAGGAACAGCGCATTGCTTGTGGCGTAGTCGGCCAGGCAAACGATGATCAGCTCCGAGGCCCTGATTGCGTCGGCGAAATCAGCCGCGGCCCTGGCACCCAGGGCCACCAGCGGTTCGGCTTTGCCTGGCGAGCGATTCCAGACAGTGACGCGCAGACCTGCCCGGATAAAAGGCGGCACCAGTGCCGCGCCCATTTGCCCCAGACCGATAAAACTCACAGTCGAATGATTCATGCCGGATCCCTTTGTATTGCGCCTGAAAAATGTGCGTGGAGCTGCCAAGACTTTAGGCATCCGTTGCCCGGCAAAAAAGGTGATCGCAGGCCAAGAAAACGGCCGGTTCGGACATGCGCGGACGCACAGGCAACATTGCCCGGCTGGCCGCATCCCCTTGGTAACTTGGCCCCCGCTCACCTGTTGGCGGCGGCCTTGCCCCTCCTAAGATAGGGCCCACGGCAATATCGCCAAGGCAAGGCGCCCCCTTGCGCACAGCAGAGAGATCGAGCGATGAGCATCATCCAGGCAGACCACATCATGTTGAACGATCCGGCACACGTGCGGGTTGCGCACGACCCCAGGTACGGTCACGGTTCAGCTTTCATCCACGGCACTTACGTCGACCTGGATAATGCCGCGATCCCGATGGCGGACCTGGGCTTTACCCAGGCCGACGCCTGCTACGACGTGGTCAGCGTCAGCAAGGGTTACCTGTTCCGCCTTGAGGATCACCTCAAACGCTTCGAAAGCGCGTGTCGCAAGTTCCAGCTGACCAACCCCTACACCCCGGCGCAGACCACCGAAATCCTCGAGAACCTGATCAAGCAGGCTGGCACCAAAGAGGCTTACGTGTGGTGGGCCGTGACCCGCGGCTTCATGCCCGACGGCAGCGACCGTATTAACCCGCACGCTTATGAGAACCGCTTCTACGCCTTTGTCGTGCCGTACGTGTTCATTTCCGATGACGAACAACGCAGCCGTGGCATCGATGTTCTGGTCAGCAAGCAATTCATCCGCATTCCACCGAAAGCCGTTGACCCGACCGCCAAGAATTTCCACTGGATGGACCTCAAGCTGTCGCTGTTCGAGGCCCGTGCAGCGAACAAAGAGTGGTCTGTGTTGTGCGATGCCGACGGCTACCTGACCGAAGCCCCAGGTTCGAATATTTTCCTGATCAAGGACGGCGTGCTGTTTACACCTGACTCCGGCTGTCTGGAAGGCATCACGCGCCAGACGACTCTGGAACTGGCCCAAGAACTCGGTTTGCCGCTGCAGGTCGAGCGCGTACACGTCGAACAGTTGCTCAATGCCGATGAAGCTTTCCTGACCTCGACCGCAGGCGGCGTGATGCCAATCAACAGCGTCGATGACCGTGTGCTGGGTGGCAAGGCCGGCCCTGGCGCAATGACCACCCAACTGCACAATCTGTACTGGACCAAACGCTGGGACGGTTGGCTGGGCACCGCCGTGGATTTCACCACGCCCGCCAAGGTCTAGCCGGTCTCGTCTGCGGCGATCCGAAGGGTTGCCGCCACGCTCTTTTCCGAGCCGTTTGTCACATCTCTTTGCCGAGGAAAAGTCTATGCCGCAAGCCAAACCTTCCGTCAGCGTTCTGGGCCTTGGTGCCATGGGTGGGGTGCTCGCCCATACGCTGTTGCAATCCGGCTGCGCAGTGACCGTGTGGAATCGCAGCACCGAACGCGCAACCGCGTTAATTCAGTCCGGCGCCACGCTGGCGAGCGACGTGGGATCGGCATTGCTCGCCAGCGATCTGAACATCATCTGCATGATTGACAAGGTCGCGTCCGAAGCCGTGCTGCTGGAGCTGGGACCGACCTTCGACATGGGCGGCAGAACACTGGTCAATATGAGTACCGGCACCGTTGAGGACGTCGCGCGCCTGGCCCGCTGGGCCGACGAGCACAATGCGCAATATCTGGACGCCGGGATTCTTTGC
Organism: Pseudomonas corni; assembly: GCF_057128765.1. Lineage (NCBI taxonomy): Bacteria > Pseudomonadati > Pseudomonadota > Gammaproteobacteria > Pseudomonadales > Pseudomonadaceae > Pseudomonas > Pseudomonas corni. Next base: position 48,509 of record NZ_JBSKHW010000009.1, on the reverse strand, counting down.
TACCCCAAAGACATCGGGGCTGCCAGGACCGCAATTCTTTATTCCGGCCATCCCCATGCCTGGCAGGCACACCAGCAGACCCTGACGCTGCTGGCCGGGAACCCCCAATATCTGGGCGTCGATCCGCAAGCCTGCACCCCGGCCTATCTTGCGCTGTACGCCTTCTATTTCGGGGCCTTCGCCGCCTGGCTCGAAGGCGCCGTACTGGCAAGCTGCGCGGGTGTTTCGGTGGATGCGTTCAATACGCTGTCATCAATCATGACCCAGATGCTGGTCGACGGCATCGACACCGCTGCCCAACGCATCATCGCAGGCGACTTTGGCGGCGAACAGGCCTCAGTGGACGTTCACGTCGCAGGGCAGGAAATCGTGCTTGATGCGCTGGTGAGCGCCAAGGTGCCCCATGCCAGCACCGATGCCTATCTGGCCTACTGCCGAATGGCGCAAACCGCAGGCATGGGTCAAATGGATATCGCCGCCCTCTACAACGCCATGCAACTCTGAATTTCGTTCAGCCACAGAGCCCACGATCATGACTACTGAACTCAACCTCGCTCGCCCGCAACGCATTGCCATCATCGGCCTGGACTCTTTCGGCAGCAGTCTGGCGCGCACGCTGGCGGCGCATGGATTTGAAGTCGCCGGCCTGGACCCGCTGCGCAGTAACCTGGTGGCGCCTTGTGAGGGCGTCAAACTGCTGCGCAATCTCGAACAGGCCGTCGACAGCAGTGATGTAGTGATCACATGCTTTCCCGACCAATTGCTGATGAGCGCAAGGCTATGCAGCCCCGAGACCACGTTCGGCCTTCACGGCAAGGCGCTGATCAGCTTCAACACCTCACAGACCCGAGCGGCGTCTTGCGCTCGGTCAATGGGTGAGTGGGCCAGAAGCGAGCATATCGATTATCTGGAAATCAGCCTGACCGGCCAGGGGGACAGGCTTGGCGCAGCCGGTGGTGAGTTGGTGTGTGCAGGACCGCGACGGGTTTACGAGCGGCTCAAGCCACTGTGCAGCAGCCTTGGCGCACCGCTGACTTATCTGGGCAGCGATTGCGGCGCAACCCTGGAACATTGCCCGGAATCGGGGTCCCGGCCTGCCGTCGCATAATCCTTCTTCATCCATCTCTCCCCACAGCGACCGTAATAAATCGGCTACCCCATCTACCGCGCCACAAAAAACTCACCCCAGGGTGAGTTTTTTTATGGATTTCGTTCATCTGTCGCTTGACCTAGGTCATACGACCATATTAAATCGGTCACACGACCTAGTTAAGCGAAAACGCTTTTCAGAAGGTCTGCGCACTGACGCGATTTCTACCTGATAGACCAACAAAAACAGGGTCCCGCACGCCGGAATCCGAAAGGTCAGGAGATATAAAAATGAGGTCGAAGACCCGTTGTGAAAGCGTCGCCTTGCAGCGCACGTCAAGATTTTTACTTGCTGTCATCAGCTTCTGCGCAGACATCGGCACCGCACCGCAACACGATGCGTTACCGCCACGCAGAACTCCCCGGCCTGCCCAAGCCAACGCGTCGAATCGCACCTGGATTCGACGCTGATATCTCCTTTCGACCGCGCTCTGTTGCGCGATCCATTTGCGTGATTATCGCTGTGAGGGCTGCATGATGGGACTGATCGACACAACACCGGTTACCTGCGACGACAAGATTTTCTCCATGGCAGAGATCCTCGCTGCGGCCAATGTCACAGGCTGCGACGAGCACCAGCTCGGGCAATGTCTGGCGGCCGGAGGTTTGAGCCTTGCGGACCTTTACAACCCCCAGAGCAGAATCTCGCTCAACCAGCACGCGCAGATTCACAGCGCCTTCCATGACAGCTGCAATAATCCGCTGCTGGGGCTGGAGACGGGCAAGCGCCTGCACCTGACTTCCTACGGCATCGTCGGCTTCGCCCTTCTCAGCAGCGCTACCCTGCGTGAAGCGCTGGCCGTGGCCGCGCAGTTCGGCCTGCTGATGAATCTGAAGCTGGGTCTGCACATCCATGAGGATGAAGAGACCGTGCATCTGGAACTCAGCAATCAATACGGCCTGAGCAACGGCCAGAATGGTTTCTGGTACTACCTGGAAATCTCCAAACTGATCACCCTGTTGCAGGACATCCTCGGGCTGGGCTTCAAGTGCGCAGGCATCGACCTGGCCATCGACGCCTCCTTCGAAGAGCAGGACCGTGTGCGCAACAGCCTGGGTATGGACGTGCGCTTCAACTGTGAGCGCACCGCCATTCGCTTCGCTGACCACTGGCTCGATGCCAGGCTGGCCCAGGCCAACAGCATCACCCATGCCAGCTGCAAGGCCACTTGCCAGACCCAGGTTCGCGACGTCATCCAGAAATACGATCTCAGCCATCAAGTGCAGAACCTGTTGCTCGGTTCAGGACAATCCATCGCCTCGCTATCGGACATCGCCAATCGCCTGCACTTGTCGCCGCGCACCTTGCGCCGCCGCCTGGACGCCTTGGGCACCTCCTACAACGCCCTGCTGGTGGAAGTGCGCAAGAAGTTGGCGATCCGTTACCTGCTGAACACGCCGATGACCACCGAAGCCATTTCCGAGCAATTGAACTACAGCGACGCAGCGAACTTTCGCCATGCCTTCAAACGCTGGACCGGGCGCTCGCCGCGCGAGTACCGGGTGCTCAACAACGGCGGTAAATATTCACGATTCGGCCACGCAAAAAGTACGGGCGCACAGCCCCAGCAATCGCCGTCCGTGCGGGCCGAAAGGAACATGGCCGTAGCCGGTTAATCTGCGCAGCCGATCTGCCAACGCCACTGGCCTGCACCCACAGCGCTCGGGGCGGTTTTCCCAATCCACTGTCACCCCATGAGGCACCCATCGATGGATATGAATCTGACCGGAAAAGTCGTCGTTATCACCGGCGCAAGCACAGGCCTGGGCCGCGGCATCGCCTTGAAGCTGGCGTCTGAAGGCGCTCGACTGGTCATTGGAGATATCAGCGAGGCGAGCAACCCCAAGGGCTTTGACGAACAGCCTGAACTGACGACCGCACAACTGATCGTCGAGCGAGGCGGCCAGTCGATCTTTCAGCACTGCGATGTCACTCGCAGCCAGGACCTCAGCGCATTGGTGCAAGCGGCGACTCAGCACTTCGGCCGCATCGACATCATGATCAACAACGCCGGCGTGTACCGTGACGGCAAGCTGATTCATGAGTTCAGCGAGCAAGAGCTGGACCTGTGCCTGAACGTGAACGTCAAAGGCACCTTCTTCGGCGCCCAGGCGGCGATCAAGGCGTTCCTCAGCCAGGGCGGTGGCGGCAACATCATCAACCTGGTTTCCACCGCTGGCCTGGGTGGTCATCCGTGGCAGTCGGTCTACAACATTTCCAAGGCGGCTCAGGCCAACATGACGCGCTGCCTGGCGATCGAATATGGCCACGAAGGTATTCGCGTCAACGGCATCTGCCCCACGTATGCCAAGACCGCCCTCACCCGCGCCCTCATGGAGCAACCCGGCTATGTCGACGATTTCGCCGAGACCATTCCGCTCAAGCGCTGGGGCGAAATCGATGACGTGGCGGACCTGGCGGTGTTCCTGGCGTCCGAACGCTCCAGCTACATCCACGGCGCGCTGCTGCGAATCGACGGTGGCGAAACCCTTTCGCGCTACTCGGTGTAGCGCCCGAATCTGGCGCCAAACGGGCCCTCGCCCAGCCCAAGGGCGATGCCCTGGCCCTTTTTACAAACAGTCCTCTGACCCCGGCAACCTCGTTCTGCCCAGCGCCCGACAATAAGGAAAAAGCCCATGTCCACCCCCGCAAATTCATCCTACGACATCGTGATCCTGGGCGCCGGCTTCGGCGGCCTGGGAATGGCCGCACAGTTGAAGAGGCAAGGCATCGACAACTTCATCGTCCTCGAACGCGGCTCGCGGATCGGGGGTGTATGGCGCGACAACGCCTACCCTGGCGCTGCGTGCGACACCGAATCACATCTGTACTGCTACAGCTTCTATCCACACCTGCGGGTCAGCAAAATGTACGCCGATCGTCAGGAGCTACTGGCCTACATGGACGCCCTGGTCGAGCACTACGATCTTTTGCAGCACATCAAGCTTGGCAGCGATCTGACCCAGGCGCGCTGGGATGAGAGTCTGCAGCGTTGGGCTTTCGAACTGGCCGACGGCGCGCAGTTGCAAGGACGATTTTTCGTTCCCGCATGGGGTCAGTTGAACAAGCCGGCCATACCGGCATTCAACGGCCTGGACAGCTTCAGTGGTCAGTACTTCCATTCGGCACAATGGCCGGACAATACGCAGCTGAGCGGTAAAAAGGTCGCCAGTATCGGTGCTGCCGCCAGTGCCGTGCAGTATGTCCCGGAGGTCGCCAGACAAGCCGCGCACCTCACCGTTTTCCAGCGCAGCGCCAACTGGATCATGCCGCGCAATCAGATCGTCTTTTCCCAGGATCAACTGGACGCCTACAGCGCTGAACCTGACCTGTTTCATGAGAGCCGTCGTCAGCTGCATGCGTTTCGCGAGAACGGTTTCGCCCGAACCCGTCATGGCACCGAAGCTCAGCAGGAAGGCATCAAGATGGCCAGCGATCATCTCGCAGCCCAAGTGCCGGATCTGCAACTGCGCGCCAGACTCACCCCTGACTATGAGTTCGCCTGCAAGCGCATCCTGCGTTCCGACGATTACTACCCGGCGCTGATGCGCAGCAACGTCAGCCTTGAAACGGCCGCCGTGGATTACTTCGTGCCTTCGGGTATCGTTGACAAGAACGGCACCCTGCACGAATTCGACGTCGTTATTTTCGGCACCGGTTTTGAAAGCCAGGCTTTTCAGGGCGACCTGCAGGTGATCGGGGTTAACGGTCAGACGCTGCATGAGCGCTGGCAGCACGGCGCTGAGGCTTATCTGGGAATGACCGTGCCGAGGTTCCCCAACCTGTTCATGATTTATGGACCGAACACCAATCTCAATCACAACTCGATCATCACCATGCTGGAAATCCAGCAGTGCTACATCATTCAGGCCGTGCAGGCCCTCGCAGGTGAAGCGATCGACGTCAAGGAAGATGCGTTCAACGCTTACAACGATGCCCTGCAGACCAACATGCAGTCCTCGGCATTCTCGTCCGACTGCTCCAGCTGGTACAAAAATGCCGCTGGCAAAGTGATCAACAACTGGTCTGGCACTGTGGACGAATACCGCGCCCTGGCTAACCAATGGCAGACCGACGACTACCATGTGCTGGGTGACCACGGCGAGGCCCGCTCATGAGCCAAACCGTCGCACTGGATCAGGTCGCCGTCGACGCGGTGGAGCTGGTCCGGGCGTTTCGCGCCAACGGCGAAGTCTCTTTCCAGGACGTGCCGCTGGCCGACGCTCGGGCCAATTACCTCACGGCCTGCGCCGCCAATGGCATCGAGGAACAATCCGTGGCCCAGGTTCGTACCCTTGAGTACGGGGTTGCACAGGGCAAGGCGAGCGTACGTCTCTATCGGCCGTCAGGCAGTCAGCCCTCCTCGCTGACGCCGCTGGTGGTGTTCATCCACGGCGGCGGCTGGGTCATCGGCGATCTGCAAAGCCATGACACCTTGTGCCGCAGCCTGGCCAATCAGTCAGGTGCAAGCGTCGTGGCCATCGACTATCGCCTGGCGCCAGAGCACCGCTTCCCGGTGCCACTGGATGATTGTCTGGCGGCTGTGCGGTTTATCCGAGACAACGCTGACGATCTGCGACTGGACTTGACCCGTGTGGTGGTCGCAGGCGACAGCGCAGGCGGCAACATGGCAACGGTACTGGCCAATCACCCCGCATATCGGGTTGAAGGCATCGATTTCAAGGCTCAGGTCCTGTTCTATCCCGTCACTGACCTGACCGCCAGTCACGCGTCCTATCACCGGTTAACCCAAGGCTTTGCGCTGACGGCAGCTTCGATGTACTGGTTTCGAGAACAATACCTGCTGCCGGATCAGGACCTCGGCGATGCCCGGCTTTCTCCGCTGTTGCATGCCGAAGGCCGGGTCCAGCCGGATCTTTTTATCCTCACTGTTGGACATGACCCACTCGCTGACGAAGGCATTGCGTATGCCGCAGCCGCGGCACGGGCCGGCACCAGGGTGATTCATCATCACCTGCCGCGCCACGCCCATGGCCTGCTCACCAGCGCCGGCAAAATCGCGACCGGGCGCGCGCTGCTCACCCAGGCCGCGCAGTTCATTGCCGCCAGCGTCAGCTCATCCGCCTGACTGCGCCTGCCTTTCTGCGGCACACATCCGCAGCGGCCCCTCGCTGTCCCTTTTGCACCTGTTAACGCCTTCAGAGCGTTTTTAGACTTCAGGGCGCGACACCTGAATCGGGCAAATGCCCACGACTGAACCCTGCTTGCCGATGGAGGCGACCCAATGCGATTCAACAATAAAATAGCCATTGTCACCGGTTCTAGCTCAGGCAATGGCCGCGCCATTGCCCTGGCGCTGGCCGCCGAAGGCGCGCATCTGGTGTGCTCGGACCTGTCCCGAAAGGCCCGGCCGGAAGGCTTTGAAACAGACCTGCACATCGACACCGATCAACGGATCCGCGACAACGGCGGCGAGGCTATTTTTGTCAAAGCTGACGTCTCCCGTTATGCCGACATGGAAGCGCTGGTGCAGGCCGCCGTCGAGCGATTCGGACGTCTGGACATCATGATCAACAATGCCGGCGTTGCCGTCGAACTCAAGACCATCGTCGAAGAAACCGAAGCCGATTACGACCTGACCATGAACGTCAACACCAAAGGCACCTGGCTGGGCTGCAAGTTCGCGATCACCCAGATGATGAAGCAAGAAGTGAGTGACACCGGCACGCGCGGCAAGATCGTCAACATCTCCTCAATCGGTGGGCTGGTAGGTCTGGCGCAGGAAGCGGCCTATTGCGCCTCCAAAGGGGCGGTCAACAACCTGACCCGCCAACTGGCCGTGGACTTCGCCGGCCACAAGATCAACGTCAATGCCGTGTGCCCGGGCTTTCTCGCCACCGCCATGGTGCGCCAGGAACTGGACAATCCCGAGATCAAGACCCTGCTGGAAAACCTCACGCCCTGGCCGCGCATTGGTAACGTTCAGGACGTGGCCAAGGCAGTGACCTTCCTGGCTTCAGAGGACGCACAGTGGATGACCGGCTCATTGCTGACCGTTGACGGCGCTTATACCGCGCAATAATCGGGGGCTAAACAAAGCGGCGCTGCACTGGCAGGGCCGCTTTTTTATTGCCGTCAATCAGCCGTGGGCAGCCTCTTCAACCGCCAGGCGCGCAGCGCGCTCGGTGGCGGCGATGAAGCCATCGACGTCCGCCTCGGTCATGGCGGTGGACAAAAACGCCTTGCCGGTCTTGGCAATGTGGTAGCCCTCCAGCACCAGGTTGCGCTGCAAACGAGTCACCCACCTGGACTCTTGCTTGTCGGAATAGCCACTGCGGTAATCGCGAATCTCGCGCTGGTGACCAAAGACCATGAACATGGAAGAAAAACCCGTGACCTGGCCCGGGAAGCTGGCGTTGGCAAATGCCTCGGTGATACCGGCACGCAGCCGATCACCCAGCACGTCCAGGCGATCGGACTCGGCCTGTGTGTAGAGGTCCAGGCACACCTTGCCGGCGGTCATGGTGATCGGATTGGCGGTAAACGTGCCGCTCCAGGGCAACAGTGGTTTGCCTTCCCGGTGGTCGAACACCTGCATGAACTTGCGCAAACCGGCCACAGCGCCCACCGGAAAACCACCGCCGATGATTTTGGCCAGCACGGTCAGATCCGGCTTGATGTTGAAACGGGTCTGCGCCCCACCACTGTGGACGCGGAAGGTGATCACCTCGTCCAGAATGAACACCGCGCCGATCTCGGTCGACACGCGGCGAATCATCGTGATGAATGCCTCTGACACCGGCACGAAACCGAAGTAGCTGGGGGCCGGGTCGATGAGGATCGCAGCGATGGCATCGCGGTTTGCCAGGATGATGCGCTCGGCCGCTTGCACATCGTTGAACGGGATCACCACCACGTCATTCTTCACGCCTTCGGGCACGCCCTTGGAATAGCCGACGGACTTGGGGTCATCACCCCAGTTTTCCGGCGACGAGTCAAGACTGACTTCGGCGTAATCGTAGGAGCCGTGATAGACGCCCTCGCACTTGACGATTTTCGAGCGCCCGGTGATTGCCCGCGCCGCCTTGATCGCGCACATCACCGCTTCTGAGCCGGAGTTGGAAAAGCGTATCCATTCAAAACTTTCGGCACGCGCGCAGATGGTTTCGGCCAGTACCACTTCCAGCTCGGTTGGCAGGGTAAATGCGGTGCCCTTGGTGACCTGATCCTGAATCGCCGCCACGATTGCCGGATGGGCATGGCCATGGATCAGCGAGGCAAAGTTGTTCAGCAGGTCCAGGCGGCGAGTGCCGTCGACATCGGTGACATAAGCACCCGAACCGCTGCCGGCATACACCGGAAATGGCTCCTGCCACGGCAGAATGCGGGTGATGCCGCCGGGCATGACTTTGCTGGCGCGGTCATAGAGAGCTTTGGATTGACTGTGGTTTTCAGGCCATTTTGCGGCGGACATAGTGGATTCCTTGGAACGGGCAGATCGGACCTGAAACGGACCGAATGGGAAGAAGCACACCGGCGCCGGTAAGCGAGCGGTTTATAGGTGAACGCTTGAGTCACAGATGAAGCTTGAACCACTCGACGGCTGCGCCGCTCGAGGCTTGGAACTCACTCAGATAGGGATCGAAGTGGCCGCAGTTCAGGAGTACCAGATGCTTGGGTTGCAGGGCTTTTTCATAGGCCTTGAGCGCGGCATCCGGCACTGTAACGGTGTCTCTGGTCGCGACGATGATCTGTAGCGGTGTCGGGCTGATGCGGTCGATGGCGTAGCCGGGTTCATACTCGTTGAGCAGCTCGATGCTTTTGAGCGTCACCTCATTGCGCCAGGCTGGGGCTACCGTGTCGCCGCTATGGGTGAAGAAGTCGTAACAGTCCTGTCCGGGCAAGGCGCAGTCAGCCTTGGGGTCCACGGCCACCACATCCATCAGCAGCGGCGCCTCGCCTGCGTAACGTGCAGCACGATCGGACTCGAACGCATCGATCAGGCCGGGCATCAAGTCAGGACGCACGGCCATGCGCACGTCTGCCGAACCGCTGATGGCCGGGACCTGGGACGACACACACTTGACTCGACGGTCGAATGCCGCCACCTGCAGCACATGACCACCGCTGTAACTCGAACCCCAGATACCGATCCGCGCCGCATCAACTGCATCCAGACTGCTTACGTAAGTGATGGCGTCGCGATAGTCACGCACTTGTAATTGCGGGTCCGCCTCCTGACGCGGCAGACCTTCGCTGGCGCCAAAATTGCGGTTGTCATAGACCAGTACAGCGAAACCGTTTTGCGCGAACACTTCAGCGTAACGGTCCAGATACTGTTCTTTAACGGCGGTAAAGCCGTGGGCCATGACAATCGCCGGATGCCGGCCAATGGCGCCAGTGGGTACATAAAACCAGCCTTTCAACGTCAGGCCGTCGGTTGTCTTGAAGCTGATATCGCTACGCATGAGCATCTCCTGGCAGTAAAGAACCGGCGTCGACGCGGCCCTTTTTCAGCAGATGTTGCAGGTCGCTTGCGCCCGCGCACAGGTTCGCGGCGGCCAAAGTTCTGTGCCTGACAGCCAAAAAGGTTGGCCTTCAAAAACTGCAAAATTGGCCGTCATCCACCTGTTTGACCCTCCACCCCGGTCCTACCATCGGTCTATGCCTTGCCTTCATGCGTAAGTTGCAACGCGTCCCACTTGACTGGAGAACATGATGCTCGCCACCCAGACCCATCCTCAGCCCCCAACCATCGACAGGATGCGCGAAGTACCGTCAGGTACCGACCCGCAGATCGTCAAACAGATCATCGATGAAGACGGCGGCGTCATCATCAAGGGCCTGTTCACAGCCCAGGTCGATCGCTTCAATGCCGAGATGGACCCTATCGTCCAGACCTGGCATGAAGGGCACGATGGTCCTGAGTGGATGCAAGAGTTTGCGGGCAAGAAAACCAAACGGATTACGCAACTGGTGCGGCGCAGCAAGACATTCCGGGAGGAGATGCTGGATCACCCGGTCATGCTTTCGTACATCGACACGCTGATGCTGGAAACCAGCGACGCCTATTGGATGAATGCTGCGCAGATCATCGAAATACAGCCGGGAGAAAAGGCGCAGTTCCTGCACAGGGATCTGGAGAACTACCCGGTGTTTCGTAACCTGGGCCCGGCCGGACCTGAGGTTATGTGCAACTGCATCATCGCCATTTCCGACTACACCGAAGAGATGGGCGCCACCCGGGTGATTCCCGGCAGCAATAGCTGGCCCGATTACAACGATCGCCAGCGCATGGAGGACACGCCCAGCATTGCCGCCGTCATGGAGAAAGGCGATGCGATGATTTTCTCGGGGAAGATCGTCCACGGGGGTGGCGCCAACGTCTCCAACCGTCCGCGGCGCGCCCTGACCCTGGCGTTCTGCCCTGGCTGGCTGGTGCCCGAAGAAGCCTACCCGTTCGCCATCCCGCTGGAGATGGCGCGTACCCTGAGCAAACGCGGCCAGCAGCTGACGGGATTTCGCTCCATGCATAACCAGAAAATGGGCGGAGGCACGCTGTGGAGCCTGGACTACATCGAGCTTGCTCGTGTTCTGGAACTGGATTGACCGCCACCCGGACCGTCTACGTGGTTGATCGAGGAGCTGACAATGCCGGGCTTGACTGATTCGCTCGCCATCACAGATGTGCGTTTTCAGCTGCACTCCTTCGCCGACGCGCGTGCTCATGAAGCGCAGGGGCCGTTGATTATCCAGAGCGGTGACGGCGTTTTCGTCATCGATGACCAGGGCAAACGTTATCTCGAAGCGATGTCGGGATTGTGGAGCGTGGCCTTGGGTTTCAACGAAAAGCGTTTGGTGGACGCCGCCTGCCAGCAGCTGAAAACGCTGCCCTTCTATCACACGTTCGGGCATAAATCGCACCCGGCGAGCATTGCCCTGGCCGAACGTCTGATTGAACTGGCGCCGGTGCCCATGAGCAAGGTGTACTTCACCAACTCAGGATCGGAAGCCAATGACGTACTGATCAAGCTCATCTGGTACCGCAACAACGCCATCGGCCAGCCCCGGCGCAAGAAAATCATCAGCCATCTGGGCGGCTATCACGGTGTGACTGCCCTGAGCGCCAGCCTGACCGGGCTGTCGAGCGTGCACAGCGGCTTCGACTTGCCGCTGCCGGGTTTCTTCCATGTTGGCACACCGCACTTCTATCGCCACGGCCGCCAAGGGGAAAGCCAAGAACAGTTTGCCGAGCGTCTGGCCGTCGAGCTTGAACAACTGATCGTTCGCGAAGGGCCTGAAACCATTGCCGCTTTTGTCGCCGAACCGCTGATGGGCGCCGGCGGCGTCATCGTACCGCCGGCCAGCTATTGGGCGCGGATTCAACAGGTCTGTCGTCGCCACGCAATCCTGATCGTTGCCGACGAGGTGATCTGCGGATTCGGCCGCACCGGCAAGCGCTTCGGCTGCGAGACGTTTGGCATCACCCCCGACGCGATGATCCTGTCCAAGCAACTGTCCTCCTCTTATCAGCCAATTGCGGCTGTGCTGATCAACGAGCACTTATACGGCGCCATCGCTGACCAGAGTCACACCAAGGGCGTGCTGGGAACCGGTTTCACCGGCAGCGGCCACCCGGTAGCAACCGCCGTGGCCCTGGCCAACATCAATATCATCGAACAGGACGGCTTAATCGAGCATGCCGCCGCGATGGGGCTGCGCCTGCATGCCGGGCTGCAGCGCCTGGCGCTGTCGCCCCTGGTGGGGCAAGTACGGGGTTGCGGACTGATAGCAGCGGTGGAATTGGTCGCTGATAAAGACACCAGGGCCCCATTCAGAAGTCTTGGGCAGTTAGGCAAGCACTTCACCGAACGCGCGCAGCAGAACGCTCTGATCGTCAGGGGCATAGGCGACAGCATCGCGTTGTGTCCCCCGCTGATCATCAACCCCGAAGAGATCGACATTCTGCTGGAGCGATTCCAGCGATCGCTGGATGAAACCCTCGACTGGGTTCGGGCTCAAGGCGAGTGATCCATAGCCTGCCTCTGGGCCGCAATTGGCCCCATGCTGCAGTGCTGCGAATCCCCGTTCGCCAGCTCATCTCTCCCTTCAGATCACCACTTCTGCCAGACGGTATTTGCATAGGGATAGGGGGTATCCCTATGATGCATCCGACATCGGCATTGGGGGTATTCACATGGGTCACGTATCGTCGAACAAAGACAGTCTTCTCAAACGCGTAAAACGCATCGCAGGACAAATTCAAGCCGTTGAGCGGGCACTGGAATCGGATCTCGACTGTGCAAAAACATTGCATCTGGTCGCTGCTACGCGAGGCGCGATGAATGGACTGATGGAAGAAATCATTGAGGAACACGCCCGAGAGCATGTAGCCAGCCCCTCGCTCAGCGAAGAGGCACGCAACAAGGGCGTCGAAGAGCTCCTTGAAGCCATCCGCCGCTATTCCAAGTGACGACAGGTGCAAATCATGAACAGCCCCCACAGCACTATTGATCACACGCACCACCATGTATTCCTCGGCTCTGCCCACGAGGAAAACGCCAAGCGCACCCTTTGGGTCGTAGCGTTGACCGTGGTGATGATGATTGGCGAAATCACCGCCGGTTACGTCACCGGTTCAATGGCGCTGCTTGCCGATGGTTTCCACATGGCCACCCACGCAGGCGCATTGGGCATTGCAGCGGCTGCTTACGCCTATGCCAAACGCCACGCCTTTAGCCAGCGCTATAGCTTTGGCACCGGGAAAGTGGGAGATCTGGGCGGATTTGCATCGGCGCTCATTCTCGGGATGGTCTCGCTGGCAATCGGTATTGAGTCAGTCATGCGCCTCATGCAGCCAACAGAGGTTCAATTCGGCACTGCCACGCTCATCGCTATTGTCGGTCTGATGGTCAACGTCGTGAGCGCCCTGCTGCTGGGGCATGGACATAGTCATGGGCATTCTGATCACGACCATGCCCATCACGGAAACGACAACAACCTGAAATCCGCCTACGTCCACGTCATAGCGGACGCGCTCACATCCGTGTTGGCCATCGTTGCACTACTTGCCGGCCGATACCTGGGATGGGTATGGCTGGATCCTGTAATGGGAATCGTCGGTGCCATCGTCATCGCGCGCTGGGCATGGAGCTTGATAATCGTCACGTGCGGCGTGCTGCTCGATCAAACGGATGAGCACGTAGCCGGGGAAATCCGCGAGCTGGTTGAGAAGTCCGGCGATGCAACAATCACAGACTTGCACGTCTGGCGGGTAGGCCCGCAGGCGCACGCTGTAATCGTCAGCGTCACTGGCCAGGCTACGGCAAACGCCGAGAGCATTCGTGAGCGTCTCAAACCGGTTCACGAAATAAGTCACCTGACCGTCGAGTATCGAACTGCCTGATGTGGGCAAGGCGCTGCCCCGATCAGGTCGCGCCGTTACCCCGCGGGCAAAACCGTCCTATTTTCAATTTCACAGGAACTGCAATGCCCCCAGGCAAACGTGAACTTGCGCGCGTCGAGCGCCTTTTAGTGAAAACGCTGACCGAAGCCTGCGAGACCGCCAAAGCTGAAATCAAAGGCTTCACATGGCTGACCCACACCGCTGATCTGAACGCGCTGGCGCAAACGTTGAAGGTGACGTGGGTGTTCGAAACCCTGGCTGACAAGGTACTTGCCCAGACGACTGCAAAAGCGCGAATTATTGAGCTGACAGGCCTTGCGTTGATCGAGGCGGGCATCAATACGAAGGTTTCAGTGCACATCATCCAATTCGACTCCGAGGAGGAATGCCAGAAGACTCATGGTGGCGACTGGCACAAGCGCCTGGCGTAATCACCTGTGTTCAAGGGCTTTTACACGCTGGCGCACTGAATCGAAAACCCATGTCAGACCTCAGAGCACGCACATTCAATACGGCTTCAGGCAGACCGCATAGGCTCGGGTGAGATTCACCTCTGATCCTGTCCATTGCGGAGAACACCATGAGCGCTTTTACCACCACTGACGGCACCAAGATCTATTACAACGACTGGGGGCAAGGCAAGCCGGTATTGTTCAGCCACGGCTGGCCGCTGGATGGCGATATGTGGGAGGCGCAAATGCACTATCTGGCCTCTCGCGGCTACCGCGCCATCGCTTACGATCGCCGGGGTTTTGGCCGCTCCGACCAGCCATGGGAAGGTTACGACTACGACACCTTCGCCGACGACATTCATCAGCTGATCGAGCACCTGAACCTGAGCGACGTCACCCTTGTGGGCTTCTCCATGGGCGGCGGCGACGTCACACGCTACATTGCTCGCCATGGCAGCTCCAGGGTCGCGAAGCTGGCATTGCTGGGCGCGGTCGTACCTGCTTTCATCAAAAGCGTCGACCATCCACAGGGCGTGGACAAGGCCGTGTTCGATGGCATGAAAGGCGCCATTCTCAAGGACCGCGCGCAGTTCATGACTGACTTCAATCCGATGTTCTACGGCACGGACATCGGCCAGAAAGTCTCTCAAGCGATCTTCACTCATACCGTGACCAAAGCGATGCTCGCCTCACTCAAATCGACCATCGACTGCGTGACCGCGTTCTCCGAAACCGACTTCCGGGCCGACATGGACAAGATCGACGTACCGACCCTTGTGCTCCACGGAGGCGGTGATGTGGTGGCGCCGTTTGAAGCAACGGTCAAGCTGGCAACGGAGATGATCGCTGACTGCAGCCTGAAGATTTACGAAGGCGCGCCCCATGCATTCCCGACCACCCACGCCGATCAGCTGAACGAGGATCTGCTGGCCTTCCTGCAAGCCTGACCCTCATCGCGCAACGGCCGCCCGAGTATGTTCGGGCGGCTTTTTTTTGCGCGCACAACACCTCGTCGTTCCAGACATCAGTGCCGATGATCCCCGGCATTGCTCGTCAGTATTTCTGCAAAAACCTGAAGGCGAACAGAATCGGTTCCAGAAGCAAACGACCCGCAACGTTACTTCCAACCCACTGTTCAGCCCTTTCTCACTTCAGGAATACCAACGATGAAAACTTCACTCTTTGCCGCACTCATGATGGTCAGCGTGTTCGCCTCGGCCAACGGAAATGTCACAAACGTAACAGCCCCCGACGTCGAGCAATACACATACTCCGAGCACTTGGACATCGACAAAGTCATCAGCATGACCACCGCACAGGACACCAACAAAGTGTGCGGACTGGTCGAGGCGCACATGGTGTATGTCGATCACAAAGGTGTTACCCACGACCTTGAATACACCGTTGAAGCTTACGGCTGCCAGAACAGCTGAGTGTCGCTGCATGCCCCCCGAACGTGAGGGCGTTTAAACAGATAGCGGCAGTTAACCGCTGCTACTTGACCTGCATTGAGAAGGTAAAAATCATGAAACTTGTCCGATATGGAACCCAAGGCCAGGAGCGCCCAGGCATGGTGGACAGCGAGGGACGTCTGCGTGATCTGAGCGGCCACATCGACGACATCGCCCCTGGAACGTTGTCGGCTTCTGGCCTGGCCAGTCTGGCGGATATCGATGTCCAGACGCTGCCGCTACTGGAAAATCAGGATGTCCGGCTCGGCCCGCCGGTGAGTACGATCGGTAAAGTCATCTGCATCGGCCTCAACTACACCGACCATGCCGCTGAGGTGGGTCTGCCGTTACCCGCCGAACCTACCATCTTCCTCAAGGGCGCCCGCCCCACCGGCGCCAACGATCCGGTGATGCTGCCGCGCAACGCCGAAAAGGGCGATTGGGAAGTCGAGCTGGGCATCGTCATCGGGCGTGGTGGTCTGTATATCGAGCCTGCCAACGCTCTGGAGCATGTTGCCGGGTTTTGCGTGGTCAACGACCTGAGTGAACGCTCCTATCAGATGGATCGCGGCGGCCAGTGGACCAAGGGCAAGAGCTTTCCAGGATTTGCGCCCATCGGCCCATGGCTGGTCACTGCCGACGAAGTACCCGACATCGGTGAACGCTCGATCTGGCTGGAAGTGAACGGTCATCGCTATCAGAACGGCAACACCCACAACCTGGTGTTCGACGTGCCGCAGATCGTCAGTTACGTCTCGCAGTTCTATCAGCTTGAAGCCGGCGATGTGATTGCAACCGGCACCCCCGCCGGGGTTGGCCTGGGCCAGAAACCTTCGGTGTTTCTCAAACCCGGCGACGTCATCACCCTGGGCATTGAAGGACTGGGCAATCAGCACCAGCAGGTTCTTGCCTGGCAAGACTGAACACTGCAGCAGACCTACCACCGTGATGCAGCCTTTGTTGCCGGAGCCACCATGTCTCAGAAACCGTCTCGACGTTCTTTCCTGCAAGCGGGCCTCACGCTCATTCCCGTGATGAGCCTCGCCCCTCAGTCCGTCTTCTCGGCTACAGCGACCGGCAAGGAAGCGACACAGCCGGACGCTGGCCCGGCGTTTACGCCCCGCTATTTCACGGCGCCCGAATGGGCGTTCATCAATGCTGCTACCGCGCAACTGGTCCCTGAAGACGAGTTGGGCCCCGGCGCTATCGAGTGCGGGATTCCGGAGTTCATCGACCGGCAAATGGAGACGCCCTATGCCCACGGTGCGCTGTGGTACATGCAAGGCCCCTTTGTGCCGGACGTGGCGCCGGAGTTCGGTTATCAGCAACGTCTGACGCCACGAGACATTTATCGGTCCGGGATCAAGGCGTGTGACAAGGCGTGCCAAAAAGCCTTCGGCAAACCGTTTGCCGAGCTGGACAGCGACAGTCAAATCAAGGTGCTGCGCCAACTCGAAGCGGGCGGCATCGCGATGGAAGACATGAGCGCCAATCTGTTTTTTACCCAACTGCTGAAGAACACCAAGGAAGGCTATTTCGCCGACCCGATCTACGGCGGCAACAAGAAAATGGCGGGCTGGAAAATGATCGGATTCCCCGGTGCGCGGGCGGACTTCATGGACTGGATCGACCACCCCAATGAGCGCTACCCCCTGGGCTCAGTGTCCATCGACGGGCGCAGGAGCTGAACCCATGGCCTTAGAAAAACCTGCTGTAGACGTGGTCATCGTCGGCTTCGGATGGACCGGCGCAATCATGGCGATGGAGCTGGCCAACGAAGGGCTGGAAATCATCGCCCTCGAACGTGGCGACATGCAAGACACGCCCCAGACGGCCAACTACCCCAACGTAATCGACGAGCTGGCCTACAGCGTGAGGGGCAAGCTGCTGCAGGATTTGTCCAAGGAAACCGTGACCATTCGCCACTCGGCCAATCAGACCGCCGTGCCCTACCGGCAACACGGGGCCTTTCTGCTGGGCAATGGCGTCGGCGGCGCGGGCTTTCACTGGAACGGCATGTCATGGCGAGCATTCACCCAGGACTTGCGAATCCGCAGTCATTACCAGGAGCGCTACGGCGAAAAATTCATCGCCAAAGAGATGACGATTCAGGATTACCCCGTCAGCTACCAAGAGCTGGAGCCCTATTTTGCGCAGTGGGAAGATGTCGCCGCCGTGTCCGGCGAGGCGGGGAATATCAACGGCCAGATACTGACCGGCGGCAATCGCTGGGAAGCGCCGCGCAGTGCCGGTTATCCGCTGCCGCCGCTGCAATCGATCTATGGCGCTCAGGTATTTTCCAAGGCCGCCGCCGAGCTGGGCATGAAAGCTTTTCCGGTGCCCGCCGCCAATGCTTCCTCGCCCTACACCAACCGATACGGCGTGCGCCTGGGCCCGTGTAATTTCTGTGGTTTTTGTGAAGGCTACGGCTGCTACATGTACTCCAAGGCCTCGCCGCAGACTTCGATCCTGCCAGCACTGCGTCAGAAGAAAAACTTCACCCTCAAAAGCCGCTCCCATGTGTTGAAGGTCAACACCGATTCCAGCGGCAAACTGGCGACCGGCGTCACCTATATAGATCCCCAGGGCCAGGAAGTATTCCAGCCCGCGAAGATGGTGCTCCTGTGCGCGTTCCAGATGCACAACGTGCGCTTGCTCTTGCTCTCCAATATTGGCCGACCCTATGACCCGGTGTCTGGCGAAGGCGTAGTCGGCAAAAACTACGCGTACCACATGAACAGCAGCGTGAATGTGCTGATGCCCAAAGGCACGCAGCTCAATCCTTATATCGGCACGGGAGCCGCAGGCTCGGCGCTGGATGATTACAACGGCGATAATTTCGATCACGGGCCACTGGGTTTCATCGGCGGCGCCAGCGTGTATCACCTGCGCACGGGCGGTCGGCCGATCCAGCAAAGCAAAGCCCTCAAAGACGGGCCCAATTGGGGCAAGGGCTGGAAGGCCAGCGTGCAGGAGGATTATCAGCAAACGCTGCCGATCTATGCCCAGGGTTCGGTGATGTCGTACCGCGACACCTACTTGAGCCTGGACCCGACCTACAAAGACGCCCACGGGCAGCCGCTGCTGCGCATGACCTTCGACTGGCATGAAAACGAGTTTGCGATGATCAAGCACGCCATCGACGGCGCGACGAAAATCGGCAAGGCCGTGGGCGGCGAGGTGCAAGTCAACCTGCGTCAGTCCGGCAGTCACTTCGACACCCGCGCCTACCAGAGCACTCACACCACCGGCGGCGCGATCATGGGTGACAACCCAAGCAACAGCGTGGTGAACCGCTACCTGCAAAGCTGGGATGTGCACAACCTGTTCGTCATGGGGGCCTGCGCTTTTCCGCAGAACCTGGGGTATAACCCCACCGGCCTGGTCGCTGCCCTCACCTATTGGTCGGTGGATCACATCAAGAAACGCTACCTGGCCAACCCCGGCCCGATGGTGCAGGCATGAAGCGCGCGATGGGCAACACTTTGCTCCTTGCGCTGTGCATGGGCGCCACGGTGTCGGCCTGGGCCGCCAGCGAAGACGAGACCCTGATCGCTCGCGGGGCATACATCGCACGGGCCGGTGACTGCGTCGCCTGTCATACCGCCAAAGGCGGACAGGCATTCACCGGTGGATTGCCACTGGGCACGCCTATCGGCACGGTCTACTCCACCAACATCACGCCGGACCCTACCACCGGTATCGGTGGGTATTCGTTCAAGCAGTTCGATGACGCGGTGCGCAAAGGCGTGCGCCAGGACGGCGCCACGCTGTACCCCGCCATGCCCTACCCGTCCTACGCCAAAGTCACCGAAGAAGACATGAAAGCGCTGTATGCCTATTTCATGAAAGGCGTTCCGGCAGTGGATCAGCCCAACAAGGACAGCGACATCCCCTGGCCGCTGTCGATGCGTTTCCCGCTGGCGTCCTGGCGTTGGCTGTTCGCACCGGCACCGGTCCAGGGCAGCGCCACCACACAGGCCGATCCGGTCATCAGCCGGGGCGCGTATCTGGTCGAAGGTCTCGGGCATTGTGGCAGTTGCCACACGCCGCGCGCGCTGACCTTGCAGGAGAAAGCCCTGAGCAACCAGAGCGATGCGTTGTTTCTTTCCGGCGGTGCGCCTATCGAAGGCTGGGTGCCCAAGGACCTTCGCGGCAGCCGGGTCACAGGTCTGGGCCGCTGGCAGGAACAGGACATCGTCGAATTCCTGAAAACCGGGCGCAACGACCATACCGCAGCGTTCGGCGGCATGAGCGAGGTAGTCGGCCACAGCATGCAATACATGTCCGATGACGACTTGACCGCCATCGCCCGCTACCTGAAAAGCCTGACGCCGAAACACCCTGATCAGGCTTTCGCGACACAGGATGACGGCAGTACCGCACGCAAGCTGCACAACCTGGAACTGGACAGTCCTGGCGCGCAGGTCTACGCCGACAACTGCATGGCGTGTCACCGCAGTACAGGCAATGGCTATCCGAAGACCTTTCCGGGGTTGGCTCAAAACAGCGTGCTGAACGACTCCGCGCCTGACTCGGTCATCCAGATCATCCTGACCGGCAACACCGTGCAAGCCACACAAACGGCACCGACCGCCTACAGCATGCCGGCTTTTGGGTGGCGTCTGACGGACGACGAAGTAGCCGCCGTGGCGAGCTTCATTCGTCAGTCGTGGGGCAACAGCGGCACCAGCGTCTCGGCACAAGAGGTCAGGCAGATTCGTAAAACCCTGTCCGCAGACGATCAGCGTGGCCAAGGCATGACGGTGCACGCCGGTGCCATGGAGGCCAGATTCGATCACTGACCGTTGAATTCAAATCACAGCAGCACATCCCCCTCAGGAGTCTCTATGACCAAGTTGAAAAGCTATTCGATCAACGCCAATGGCATCCGCCAACACATTGTCGAGGCGGGCGAAGGCCCACCGGTAATCCTGCTCCACGGCTTCCCGGAAACCGGTTATGCCTGGCGGTTCCAGATCCCGGTGCTCGCCGAGCGCTACCGGGTCATCGTTCCGGACCTGCGCGGCTATGGCGAGACCGACAAACCGGCCAGCGGTTATGACAAACGCAACATGGCGCTGGACATTCGAGAGCTGATGCGCGAACTGGACATTCCCAAGATTGCGCTGGTCGGCCACGACCGTGGCGCACGGGTGGCGACGCGGTTTTCCAAGGACTTCCCGGACTTGCTGGATCGGTTGGTGGTGATGGATAACGTCCCTACGCGCATCGTCGCCCGTGACCTGGACGCCAAGATCGCCAAAGCCTACTGGTTCTTCCTGTTCCATCTGGTGCCGGACCTGCCGGAAGCGTTGATTGCCGGCCGCGAGCACATCTGGCTGCGGCATTTCTTCTCCGACTGGTGCCACGACCCGCAGGCGATTACCGGTGAAGCCTTCGACACGTACGTCAAGGCCTATCAGGCACCCGGCGCTGTGCGCGGCGCGATGTCCGACTACCGCGCCAACGCCACCGATGTCGCCCAGGATCTGGAAGACGGTGACGTCAAGATTTCGGTGCCGACCATGTCGTTGTGGGGCGCTGATTTCCTGTCCGTCGGCAAGCTGTTCGACATGCCCAAAGTCTGGGCCGAGATGGCCGACGACCTGGAAACCCACGCCATCGAACAATGCGGCCACCTGCCTCAGGAAGAACAGCCTGAAGAGGTCAACAGGCTGCTGATGAAGTTCCTGGAGCCCTGGAAAGGCTGATCCTCCCCGCCAACGGCTCTTGAAGCAAAGAGCCTTTCAATGATTTACCGCCAGGGCCTGCGCTCATGAATGTTCTGTTTTCTGTGGTACTGCCGATCTTTGCATTGGTGGGCGCGGGCTGGGCTGCCCGGCACTATGAGTTTCTAGGGCCGACTGCCGCCTCCGAGCTGAACCGGTTTGTCGTGTATCTGGGCATGCCGGCCTTGCTCTTTCAAATCATGGCCACTGCCAAATGGCATGACCTTGACCATCCCGGATTCACTGCCGCGTTTGCCTTGGGCTGCGCGATCACCTTCGGGGTAACTGTGTATGTTCGGCATCGCCAGTCCGCTCATCTGGCCGATGCCAGCCTGGACGGGCTCAACGGTGGTTACGCCAACGTCGGTTTTATCGGCTTTCCGCTGTGCGTGGCCGCGTTCGGCCCGGACAGCTTGCCCCTCGTGACCATTGCGTCCCTCACCACCGTCAGCGTGCTGTTCGGCGTTGCGGTGCTGCTGGTGGAAGTAGGCTTGCAGCCCCGCGCGAGCCTCTGGGGCATCGCAAAAAAGGTCGGTATTTCCCTGGCGAAAAACCCGATGCTGCTGGCCCCGGCGCTGGGGCTGATCTATGCGGTGGTCGCGCCGCCATTGCCTCAAGGCCCCAACCGCTTTCTGACCTTGCTCGCCAGCGCTGCCAGTCCTTGCGCGCTGGTATCTCTGGGGGCGTTCATCGCCGGCGCCAAAGGCCAATTTCACTGGCCAAAGCTGTCCAGTCTGGTGGGCCTGAAGCTGGTCGGCCAACCCGCGATCACCTGGGCGGCCGCGACGTTCGTGTTTAACCTGACGCCCGCCGTGACTGCCATCGCCGTGGTCGTCGCGGCGCTGCCCACCGGCACCGGCCCCTACATGCTCGCCAACATGTATGGCCGTGACGCCAGCACCACTGCCGGCAGCATCCTGATCTCAACGGTGCTTTCGGTCGCAACGATTGCCGTGCTGGTGACGCTTTTCACCCACTAGCGATCCGCCCCGCAACCCCTCGACCCAAATAGCACAGCTGTTCAATCGCCCTGGCAGCGGCTTGCCTAACGTGTCAGCAACATCACCCCGCCCACCAGAAGGGAGTCATGAACATGACCGTAATGCCTGAACGAACCGATGTCCTGCTGATCGGTGCCGGCATCATGAGCGCCACCCTGGGCACTGTGCTCAAGGAACTCGACCCCTCGCTGAGCATGGCCATGTGCGAAACCCTCGAGGATTGCGCCATGGAAAGCTCTCAGGCCTGGAACAACGCCGGGACCGGCCATGCGGCCAATTGCGAGATGAACTACACCCCGCAATTGCCCGATGGCAGCATCGATATCACCAAGGCCCTTGAGGTCAATACTGAATTCGATCTGTCCCGGCAACTGTGGTCGTTTCTGGTCGGCAAAGGTGCGATTCCGGACCCGCGCGCCTTCATTCACCCCTGCCCGCACATGAGCGCCGTCTGGGGCCAGGAGAACGTCGAGTTCCTGCGCGCCCGCTTCAAGGCCATGTCTGCGCACCATTGCTATCGCGGCATGGAGTACAGCGAGGACCGCGAAGTCATCGCCAATTGGGCACCGCTGATCATGGAAGGTCGCCCTGCCGACCAGCCGGTGGCCGCCACCCGTATCGTCACCGGAACGGATGTCGATTACGGCGCACTGACCCATTTGCTGGTTGATCAATTGAAAGCCCAGCCAGGGTTTTCCGTGCATTACAAACACCACGTCACCGATCTGGTGCGCGAGGCAGACGGCCGCTGGAGGGTCACTATCGAGGACACCCTGGTCCACAGCAAACAGAGCATTTCAGCGAAATTCGTGTTTATCGGTGCGGGCGGCGCTTCGATTACTTTGCTGCAAAAATCGGGCATCCCGGAGGGTCATGGCTATGGCGGATTTCCCGTCAGCGGTATCTGGCTGCGCTGCGACGCCGAAGAGGTCAGCGCCCGGCATCAGGCCAAGGTCTACGGCAAGGCGGCGCACGGTTCACCGCCCATGTCAGTGCCCCATCTCGACACCCGGATTATCGATGGCAAACGCTCGCTGTTGTTCGGGCCGTATGCGGGATTCTCCAGCAAGTTTCTCAAACATGGGTCGCTGACCGATCTGTTTGCCTCGATCAAGCCCGGCAACGTGCTGCCTCTGCTGGCGGTGGCGCGAGACGACTGGCAACTGAGCGAATACCTGATCGGCCAGGTGTTGCAGACTTCAGCCAGCCAGTTCGCGATGCTGCGTGAGTTTTTCCCCACCGCCCAGCGCCACCAATGGCGGGAGGCCGTCGCCGGACAACGGGTGCAGATCATCCGGCCGGACAAGGAGCGCACCGGCGTGCTGGAGTTCGGCACCGAATTGATCGGCGCCCAAGACAACTCCATCGTTGCGTTGCTCGGCGCCTCCCCCGGCGCATCCACCGCCGCCTACATCGCGGTTGAAGTGCTGCACAAATGCTTCGCCGCCCAGCTGACGGACGAAAGCTGGATGTCCAGGCTCAAGGTGCTTTTCCCCACCTATGGAATTGACCTCAAGCACGACGCCGAAGCCTGCCGCGCAACGCGGGCCGAGACGGCGCAAGTGCTCAAGCTGGAAAACGTCTGAGCCCGATGCAGGACGCCCTGAAAGACGCTTACCTAACAGGAGACGAAGATGACAGACGTTCGTATCGAACATGACAGCCTGGGGCCGGTCAGTGTGCCGGCCGATAAGCTCTGGGGTGCGCAGACGCAACGGTCGCTGGAGCACTTCAGCATCGGTAGCGACCTGATGCCGCGAGAAATGATCACCGCCTACGCGACCCTCAAAAAAGCCGCAGCGCTGGCCAACCACACTGGCAAACGCCTGGACGAAGAGCCCTGCCAACTCATCGTTCAGGTCTGCGACGAGATACTTGCCGGTGAGCACCGGGACATGTTTCCGCTGCACGTCTGGATGACCGGCAGCGGCACTCAATTCAACATGAACGTCAATGAGGTGATTTCCAACCGTTGCTGCCAACTGGCGGGCACGGAACTGGGCAGCAAGGCGCCGGTGCATCCCAACGATCATGTGAACATGGCGCAGTCGTCCAACGACAGCTTCCCTTCGGCGATGTGCATAGCAGCGGCGGTTAACGTGAGTGAGCGCCTGATGCCCGCCGTCACGGCCCTGCGTGATGCGATCGGTGCCAAGGCAAGGGCCTGGAAAGACATCGTCAAGATTGGTCGCACACACATGCAGGACGCCACGCCGCTGACCCTCGGCCAGGAGTGGTCGGGCTACGCTGGCATGCTGTCGGATGATCTGGAGCGCATCGATTACGCGCTCAAGGGCGTTTATCAGCTGGCGCTGGGGGGCACGGCCGTCGGCACGGGGATCAACTCGGCCCCCGGTTTCGCTGAAACGGCGGCGGCCAATATCGCGCAGTTGACCGGCCTGCCCTTCATCACCGCGCCCAACAAGTTCGCCGTTCAGGGCGCCCACGACGCACTGGTGCAGCTCTCGGGTACGCTGCGCACGCTAGCGGTTTCGCTGTACAAGATCGCCAACGACATCCGCCTGATGGCCTGCGGCCCACGGGCAGGCTTTGCCGAGCTGATCATCCCGGAAAACGAACCGGGCTCATCCATCATGCCGGGCAAGGTCAATCCGACGCAGTGCGAGGCACTGACCATGCTGGCGGTACAGGTCATGGCCAACGATGTCGCGGTGGGTTTCGGTGGCGCTGGCGGGTATCTGGAAATGAACGTCTACAAGCCCCTGATCATCTTCAACGTCACCCACTCGATCACCTTGATGACCGATGGCTGCGTTAACTTCAGGCGGTTTCTGATTGAGGGCACCGAGCCCAATCTGAAGAAAATCCAGCAGAGCGTCGAACGATCGCTGATGCTGGTCACGGCCCTGGCGCCGGTGATCGGCTACGACAAGGCGTCGCAGATCGCCCATCACGCCATGGACAACGACCTGACGCTCAAGGCTGCGGCGCTGCAACTGGGGTTTGTAGACGAAGCGCAATTTGACCGTATCGTCGATCCTCGAAAGATGGTGTCGCCCTACGTTGCCGAGGGCAGTGGGTCTTGATGCAGCAGGCTTGATGCAGCAGGCTTGATTCCGGCAGCCGGAAACTGCCACGATCACTGCGCGACGGTCCCTCCCTTTTGCGCAGAACCATTGAGATCGCGACACAATCGGATATTTGGCGCACCGTGTCCGCACAAGCCCCTAACGCATCACGACTCACCTGAATCCGGACGCCACATGACACCCAACGCAGAGTTCTACAACCCTTCCACCGAATACGCCGACAAGCTGATTTCGCGCATTGGCCAGACGCCTTCTTGGATTGCCAAACGTATCGGCGTCACCGACAAACGCATCCGCTACATTCTCGAAGGCGAAAGGACCGTCAAGGGCGAAACCACGCCCATCCAGATGACGTACACCGAACAGTTCGCCCTTGAGTGCCTGGCCGCAGAGGCCAAGGCGCTGAAGAAATAACGCCTTCCCGTTATCGCCTGCCAAGTGAGCTGCGCCGCCTTCAGACAATGCTGCGCATGGCGTCAGTCAGGTCTCGCTGGCAGGTGGTCAGCGCGGCCTTGATGCTGTCGATCGACTCTTCCATTCGCCATACCGGCCCCACCACATCAATCGCGTACTGGCCCTGGGGTGTCTGCAGCCCGACGGCAATCGCGCCGACGCCCAAGGTGTGCTCGTCGAAGTCGAAGGCGAATCCGTCCTGTCTGATCTGTTCAAGCTGGACCAGCAACTGCGCAAGCGTCGGCGTCTTGGGCGTCAGGCGTTCGAGCTCGCTGCCGAGCATGGTCAACATCGCCTCTTCACGCATCGTCGAGAGCAGGATCTTGCCCCCCGCCGTGGCATAGATGCTCAGAAAATTACCCGCCACCGGGGCGACCCGTAACGCATTCGGCGACACCACCGAGTGCAGGATCAGGACCTCGGCCCCGCTCGCCCCGATCAATACCGCCGTCTCACCGGTGACTCGCGATAACTCCTCCAGGTACGGCCGGGCTTTTTGCGTGATGTCGATATGGCTATGTGACGCCAGACGCATTAACGCAGGGCCCAGGCAAACGCCGCCCGGCCCGTGGACTTCCAAAAGCTCTTCCTGAGCCAGCGCGTCGACCATCCGCTGAACGGTAGAACGCGGTAATCCACTCTTTTTAGCGATGGCTCCGAGGCTCAAACCCGTGGGTTCGTCCTCCAGTGTTCGCAGGATCGCTGCCGCGCGGGCGATGACCCCGACGCCGCTTCGATCAGATTCAGCACTCGTCATGGCATTGTCCAGAGTATTGATAGTTGGTACAGTGTACCGCATATCAGGTTATCTATCTTTTGCAGCAACAGGAATTCTCCATTGTCAGCACCCATTTCTCCCCCTGCTTCGGCACCTTTTGGCTTGCGCTTGGCCATTGGTCTGGTCGGCGTTCTGCTCGCCGCACTGACCTCCGGCATCAACGACCGGGTCACCGAAACCGTGCTGGTGGATATTCTAGGTATTTTCGGCCTGAGTCACGACCAAGGTACGTGGATCAGCACCGCCTATGCCGCCGCCGAAGTCAGCGCCATGCTGTTGTCGCCCTGGCTGGCGATGACCTTCTCGATTCGCCGCTACGCCATTGTGGTCACGTGCGCCTTCACCGCGTTCGGCATCCTCATCCCGTTCGCACCTAATTTCGAAAGCCTGGTCACCCTACGCGTGCTGCAAGGTCTGGCGGGGGGCGCTTTGCCGCCGCTGCTAATGACCGCTGCCCTGCGCTTCCTGCCCTGGCATGCCAAACTCTATGGACTGTCGGCCTACGCGCTGACAGCAACCTTCGGGCCGAACCTCGCCACGCCACTGGCTGCACTGTGGACCGAGGGCGGCGATTGGCGAATGGTGTTCTGGCAAATCGTGCCGTCCTGCCTGATCGGTGCAGGGTTTATCGCGTACGGCCTGCCGCAGGATCCGCTACGCCTGGAGCGCTTCAAACAGGCGGACTGGCGCGGAGCACTGCTTGGGGTCAGCGGAATTTCGATGCTGGTGGTGGCCCTGACCCAAGGCGAGCGCCTCGACTGGCTCAACTCTCCTCTGATTGCCTTCATGTTGCTGGGCGCTGTTACCACGTTGCCGCTGTTTTTGCTCAACGAATGGTTCCACCCGCTCCCCTTGTTCAAATTGCAGTTGCTGGAACGGCGCAATTTCGCCTACGGCATCGTCACCCTCTGCCTGTTCCTGGTGCTGTCACTGGCCGGCGGTGCCATCCCCTCCGCTTACCTGACAGAAATCCAGGGTTATCGGTATCTGCAAACCATGCCAACAGCGTTGATGATTGCCGTCCCCCAACTGGTCCTGGCGCCGTTGGTGGCGTTTGTGATCAATCGTAACTGGGTGGATTCGCGCTACGTCATCGGCGCCGGATTAGCGTTGATGGCCATCGCCTGCGTCGGCGGATCGATGCTGACCAGCGGGTGGGTTCGCGAAGACTTCTACGCACTGCAGATCCTTCATGCGTTTGCCCAGCCGATGATCGTGGTACCGCTGCTGATGAACGCCACTGGTGTCATCGCGCCCATGGAGGGGCCGTTTGCCTCCTCGATGGTCAACACCATGCGCGGGCTGTTTTCAGTGGTCGGCGCTTCAGCGCTGGAAAACCTGATTACTCATCGCGAGCATCTGCACTCCAACACCCTGCTCGACAGCCTGGGCGCAGGTCATCAGGCCCTCAGCCCGCTGTTCCAGAATCAAACCCTCGCGTCCGTTTCGGAACGCGTTCAGCGACAAGCCTTCGTGCTGAGCTTCAGCGACGCCTACCTGGCGCTGCTGGGCGTTATCGCCGTTCTGCTTATCGTTCTACTGACCGTGCCCAAACGCGCCTATCCACCGCAACCTCCGGTATCGCCATGAAACAACATAGAACCGCCATCAGCCTGGTATGCACGGCTGTCGTTATC
The DNA here is from genome assembly GCF_057128765.1 of Pseudomonas corni. NCBI lineage: Bacteria > Pseudomonadati > Pseudomonadota > Gammaproteobacteria > Pseudomonadales > Pseudomonadaceae > Pseudomonas > Pseudomonas corni. The sequence continues at coordinate 20,438 of NZ_JBSKHW010000009.1, read as the reverse complement.
TGCGCCGTCTACACCGGCTATCGAATCCTCTCGACCAGCGCTATTCAAAGCACTGATGACGCTTATGTCAGGGCCGACTCAGTGCTGATTTCCGCACGCCTGCCAGGGCAGATCACTAAAGTGCTGGTGGAGGACAACCAATCAGTCAAGGCCGGTCAAGCACTGGCAGAACTCGATGATCGGGATTTTGTAGTCGCTCAGGCATCCGCCGCTGCCACCGTGTCGGCGGCCAAGGCACAGCTGTTGAATCTGCAGGCGAGCATCGAACGCCAGGCAGCGGTTATCGAGCAGACGGCGGCAACCACTCGCGCCACGGCCGCCTCCCTGAAGTTTGCGCAGTCCAACGAACAGCGCTACCTGAACCTGTCAAACGCCGGCGCGGGCACCCAGCAGGAACACCAGAAAGCCGAGGCCGATTTGCAGGGCTGGCAAGCCTCCCGCGACCGCGATGAAGCCTCCCGGGTTGCCGCGACCAAAACCCTGGACGTGCTCAAGGCGCAGCTAGAAGTGGCCAAAGCAGAATTGTCCAAGGATCAGGCGGCGTTGAATCAGGCTGACCTGAACGTTTCCTACACCAAAATCACTGCACCGCAGGATGGCATGGTCGGTCAGCGTTCAGTGCGCGTCGGTGCCTATGTCTCGCAAGGGCAACCGCTGATGGCCGTGGTACCACTGCACCAGGCATTTGTGGTGGCCAACTTCCGTGAAACCCAACTGGCGCATATGGTGCCGCACCAGGAAGTAGAGCTGCATGTCGACAGCATTCCGGATCACAGTTTCAAAGGACACATCGAAAGCGTCGCGCCAGCCACTGGCGTGTCCTTCTCCGAGATTGCCCCGGATAACGCAACCGGTAACTTCACCAAAGTCGTGCAGCGAATCCCGGTGAAAATCATCTTCGAGCAGGATCAGACCGACCTTGATCTATTGCGCATTGGCATGTCGGTGGTCGCGACCATCGATACCACCAAGGGGCATTGAGATGAAGCGCACTCTATTGTTCATGGCCATGGCCGCCTTGGGCGCATGCTCTGTCGGCCCGGACTTTCAGGCGCCGCGCCCTGATCTCCCCGCGACCTGGCAAGGCGCTGTGCAACCAGGCGCGACCCTGGCAGGCAAAATCGACAGCCAGTGGTGGCAGCAGTTGGGAGACGCACAGCTGACGGCACTGGTAGGGCGCGCAGCAGAAGCCAACCTTGACGTGCGCACGGCCAGCAACAGCCTTGAGCAAAGCAGGCTGATGCGTCAGGTCACCGGCAGTGAGCAGTTGCCCGGCATCAGTGCCAATGGCGCTTACAAACGTGCGCGCAACAGTTCGGTTGGCATCCTCGATGAGTCCAACCTTGAGGGCAATGCGCCATTCGAATTGTGGAGCAGCGCCGTCGATGCCAGTTGGGAAGTCGACCTCTGGGGCCATGTACGCCGCAGTGTCGAGGCCGCTGACGCCGACGTCGAGCTGACCCGTGCGCAACGTGACGGTGTGCTGCTAAGCATCAGCGCCGAAACAGCATCGGACTACATTCGTTTGCGCGGTGTACAGGCGAAGCTGGCAGTCGCTCGGCAAAACCTGGAAATCGCCCGGCAGAGTTATCAGTTGACCAAGACCCGTTTTGACAATGGCGTCACCACCAACCTCGACACGGCCAACTCGGCGGCGCAGGTGGCAACCATTGAAGCTGTGCTGCCCGTGCTGGGCGCGCAGCAGGAGCGCTTGATCAACGCCCTGAGTTTCTTGCTAGGCGAGGCGCCTCGTGCCCTGCATGCAGAACTGATCGAACCCAAAGCCATTCCGAACCCGGCGCCTGACGTCCCGGTCGGCCTGCCTTCGGAGCTGGCCCAGCGCCGCCCGGACATTCAACAAAGCGAGGCCGCGCTGCACCGCGCGACCGCCGCCATCGGTGTAGCACAGGCCGATTTCTACCCACGTATCAGCCTGGGCGCGAGTATCGGATCGCAAGCTCTGGACGGTTCCAATTTCGGTAACTGGAATTCTCGCGCGTGGTCCTACGGCCCAAGCTTTTATCTGCCTATATTCCAGGGTGGCCGTTTGACCGGCACTCTGGAACTGCGCAAGCGCCAGGAGCAGGAAGCGGCGATCAATTATCAGCGGACCGTGCTGGGCGCCTGGCATGAAGTCGACAATGCGATGACCGACTACGCGGCCGAAAAACAGCACTACACCGCGCTGGACGAGGCCGTGCGCCAAAACACCATCGCCCTGAGCACCGCGCGGGATCGCTACAGCCAGGGCGCCGTGGACTTCATCAACGTACTGGGCGTGCAGCGGGCATTGCTGGCTACGCAAAGTGATCTGGTCGACAGCGCAACGCAAGCTGCGCTCGATCGCGTGCAACTGTATCGGGCGCTGGGCGGTGGTTGGCCCAAGGGCTGAATTGCACAGGTGCTGATTGCCATAAATGAACAGGATTTACTGGCAGAACATAACGCGTCGAGGACCGAAATCAGTTTCTCGTCGCCAGGTTTCACGACGGCTGCGCGCATCTGATTCACCTCTCCAACACATCAAAGGGTTGAGCGAACATGAATGACGAGCTTCTTGATTTCACCGGCCAGGTCATCCTGATCACGGGCGGCAGCACCGGCATAGGCCGCGCCACCGCACTGGCATTCGCCAGACGCGGCGCGAAAGTGGTGGTAGGCGATGTCAGCGATCAGGGCCAGGAAACCATCGACCTGATCAATACAGAAGGCGGCGACGGGCTTTTTGTAAAAACCAACGTCGCTGACGCCTCGCAGGTTCGCGCACTGGTGGACATCACCGTACAGACTTATGGCGGCTTGCATTGCGCCTTCAACAACGCGGGGATTCTGCCGCCTACCCTGCCATTGGCAGAACAGGACGAAGCGGTATACGACCGTGTGATGGCGGTGGACGTGCGCGGAGTATTTCTGTGCCTGAAATATCAGATCCAGCACATGTTGAAAGCCGGAGGCGGCGTCATCGTTAACACTGCCTCGGTGGCCGGCATCATCGCGGATGCCGGAATGGCGCCCTACGTTGCCGCCAAACATGCCGTCATCGGCCTGACGAAAGCAGCAGCCATTGACTACGCCAAATCGGGAATTCGCGTGAACGCTCTGGCTCCTGGCCTGGTGGAAACGCCCATGACCGAGCGCTGGTTGGCTGATCCTGCCATGCGTGACGATTTACTGGCTGCACCGTTGATGGGGCGTGCAGGTAAACCGGAAGAGCTGGCCAATACAGTGCTTTACTTGTGCTCGCCCATGGCAACCTTTGCCACCGGGCAGGTATTCATTATCGATGGCGGACAAACCAGTCACTGATGATTCGTTCAGCCATATGCAATAGGCTGAGAACAGGTGCCAGGATCGCGATCGTTTAAATCAGGAGGGATGGTCACATGAAGCAGCATCGTTATCGCGTTCAGATTGAACACCTTGAAGACACCAAAGGCCAACCGGTTTCACGGGATCCGTTGAGCTTTGAGGTTGGCAACCATGACGACATGTTCCACATCGTTGAACTCATGCGTGCGCGAGGGGATTTCGACCCCGACACGTCGACTTCTCTTGCGATTGGCCTGAAGCTGTTCAGCGAAGTGATGCTGGAACACAAGGACCACCCGCTATTCGAGGAATTCAGGCCTCATTTCGTCCAGTTCATGAAGCACCTGAAAAGCAAAAAGTAAAAATGACGTCCGTGTCTACAGCGCGTCCCTGACTGCCTGATTGCCGTTACTGCGTGCGCTGTCTGCTCGGTTGCTGTCAGCACAAACTCGTCAGCTGCGACGAGGCACTCCACTTATCCCGCACCCGCCCCCGCCCCCGCTCAAAAATCCCCGTTTTGCATAAAGTGCAAACCTGCTAGTCAGGAAGCACGATTGCGCAGCCCGCAGGCAGTTGCCAACATCACTCCACAAACCTGCTGCCTCACGCAGCACTATAAAAAAGACTGGAGACGGAATTGAACAACCTACCCGTTTTGCTCGGATCCAAGCCAAGCCCCTATGTTCGAAAAGTGCGGGTCGCCCTGGCAGAAAAAAACATGGCCTATCAGTTCGAGGAAGTGGATGTGATTGATCCAGACTCGACGGTGTACACCCGCAATCCCCTCGGCAAGATTCCGTGTCTGATGACATCGGATCTCGAACCCTTTTACGACTCCTCGGTCATTGTCGATTATCTCGAAGCGATTTCGCCGACGCCTGCTCTGTTCCCGGCAGACGCTGTGTCACGGGTGCAGGTCAAGCGCATCGAAGCACTGGCTGACGGCGTGCTCGACGCCGGCATTCTAATGCGCTGGGAAAATGTCCAGCGTCCCGAGGGCGCCCGGGATCCTGCCTGGATCACTCGCCAGACAAAGAAACTCAACAACGGCGTTCAGGCGCTTGGCAGAGAGCTGGGCAATCGCCAACATTTCATCGGTGACACGCTGACGTTCGCAGACTTGACGGTAGGCGTCACCTTGGGCTGGCTCGCCTTTCGCTTCCCGGATCATTCCTGGCCGATCGACTTTCCAGGGCTGAGGCACCTCCTTGATCGTCTTGAGGCACGCGAATCTTTTGCCAGCACACGTCCTTGCTAGACAGCACCTGAGCCGGCCCTGCCTTCGCCGGTCCCTAAAGCGGCCTGGTCGTGTTTGGCGACCAACGCCTTACTTACTCTTCAGTGCGAACTCTTAAACCATGCCGATATTCCACTCGAAAAACATCACTACGTTTTACGACTTGCACAGTGAAGCGGGTCCCGACGCCCCCGTTCTGATGCTCTCCAACTCGCTGGGCACAACGCTGGATATGTGGCGCGGGCAGGTAGACGCGCTTGGCAGTCAGTTTCGCATCCTGCGCTACGACACACGCGGGCACGGCCAGTCCAGTGCGCCGCAGGGGCCCTACTCGCTGGACGATCTGGGCGAAGACGTGACCGCGTTGCTCGATCATCTTCAACTGGAGCGAGTGCATTTCTGCGGCTTGTCGCTGGGCGGATTCGTCGCACAATGGCTAGCGGTGCACGCGCCAAAGCGTCTGCACAGTGTCGGGATCTGCAATATCGCGGCCGTTACCGCGTCTCCTGTTTTCTGGCATGACCGCGCCAACCTGGTTTTGCGCGACGGCATGCAGGCCATCGTTGACGGGGTCATGGCGCGCTTCTTTTCCCCGCATTTCGCCCAGACGTCCCCTGCTGCTGTTCAAGCCATTCATCAGGGTTTTGTACTGACTCCGCCAGTGGGTTATGCCGGCGCGTGCGCGGCAATCGAACTTGCGAATTTCCGGGAAACCCTGCCAGGGGTTCACGTTCCAACACTGGTGATCGGCGGCGCGCTGGACCAGGCTGCACCGCCGGAAGGAGTGATGGAAGTGGCAACGCTCATACCCGGCGCGCGCTACTTGGAGATCGAAGCCGCGCACATCTCGAACGTTGAAAATCCGGCCGCATTCAATGCAGCCCTCGCCGGTTTTTTACAGGGGAACGCGAAGCCATGAGCCAGTTCAGCGAGTATTCGGAGCGTTTCGAATGCATCAAAATGCGCCGCGAAGACGGCATCCTCGAAGTGCGCTTCCATACCAACGGAACGCCGTTTCAATGGGGGCTGGGCCCACACCGCGAGTTCGAGCAGGCCTTTCTCGAGATTTCCCGGGATTGGGACAACGAAGTCGTCATTCTCACCGGCACCGGGGATGCGTTCTGCGGGCCCGCACTGCCGCCAGGCGGCCATCGCCATGTCAAGGAGCCGCTGACCCCGCAGCAATGGGACGGCATTTACTGGGAGGGTAAACACCTCTTGGGGAACCTGCTGAACATAGAAGTCCCGGTCATCGCCGCCGTCAATGGTCCGACTACCCGCCATGCCGAGATTCCCCTGTTAAGCGACATCGTTATCGCCTCCGACACCGCCACCTTCCAGGATTCGGCTCACGTGAACGGCGGCCTGGTCCCGGGGGATGGTGTGCACATAGTGTTCCCAGCGCTATTGGGGCTGAACCGTGGCCGTTACTTTCTGCTGACGGGTCAGGTACTGGATGCCCAACAGGCGCTGGACTACGGCTTGATCAGCGAAGTTCTCGCGCCCGAGCTGGTATTGCCTAGGGCCTGGGCGTTGGCGCGCCAGTTACTGCAGCGCCCTCGCCTGATCCGGCGATACGCTCGCGTCCTGCTGACCCACGACATCAAGCGCAAGATGCACGAGTTGCTTGGCTACGGTCTCGCGCTTGAAGGCCTCGGGGCGTGCATGGCCAAAGAACAAACGCCCTGAGTCTGAAATGCGGATGGCATGCCAAGGCATTGCTCCTTAGCGGCCGTAGAAAAAATAAATATATAGGAGAGCGCAAAATGAAGACTGCCATCGTGACCGGCGCAACGGGTGGCATCGGCCGCTCAGTGGTCCAGCGGTTTGCAGCGGATGGGTACAGTGTTGTGCAAATCGACTACAACAACCCGGATAACCTGCCTGATCTTGTCGAAATGGATCTGCGCAATCCGGATATCGAGGAACGCTTCGATGCGTTATTGGCCTCGTATCCTGAATCCGTAATCCTGGTCAATTGCGCCGGCTGGTATCAGCCTCAAGACTTGTTCGATATCGACGTGAACGGTTTTGACAGTAACTTCAATGTCAATGTCAGAGCGGTGTTTCTCGCCAGTCGTGCGTTCGCCAGACATCTCAAACAGCGGGAAATACCTGGCGCGATTGTCAACGTCAGCTCGGTCTCGGGACGGATCGGCAGTACGGTAGTCGATTACGCAGCGTCCAAAGCAGCAATCGAGAACCTTACCAAAAGCCTGGCCAAGGCATTGGCAGGCACTTCGATCCGCGTTAATGCGGTTTCCCCGGGCATTGTCGACACTCCCATGGGCCGGCGCATTCCCCCGCACGTGCTGGATGAGCGCATCAAGACCATTCCGTTACGCCGCATCGCTACGTCAGTCGATGTTGCAAATGTCATCGCCTTCCTCGCCTCTGACCAGGCGGCCTACGTCAACGGCCAGACGCTGGCGGTGTGCGGCGGCATGACGTAATGAACTAACCGACCCGTCTCTCACAATAATAAGTAGCGAGGTCATTCAATGACCTTGCTCGGTACGAGACCATACAATATGAATAACATGGTTGACTGGTATAAAACGGGTACGCCGAAGGAACGTCGAACATTCTGGGCATGCTTTTCAGGATGGGCGCTGGATACTTTCGATCTTCAAGTATTTAACTTCATCATGCCCAGCTTGATGCTGGCCCTTCATCTTAGTAAATCCGATGCTGGATCCATTGCAACTGCTGCCCTGTTGTCTTCTGCTGTTGGAGGATGGGTCGGTGGCATATTAAGTGATCGATATGGCCGTGTTCGCATGCTGGCAATCACGATCATCTGGTTTACGGTGATGGGGATCGTTGCGGGCTTTGCGCAAACATATGGCCAACTGCTCTTTTGCCGTGCCTTGCAAGGTATCGGCTTTGGTGCCGAATGGGCGATTGGCGCAGCCTTGATGGCTGAGGTCATTGCCCCGAAGAATAGGGGCAAGGCACTGGGCCTGGTGCAAAGCGGTTATTCCATTGGCCTTGCATTGGCGTCCGTAGTGACCATGGGGATCGTTGCTTTTTTTCCCGCTGACACGGCATGGCGTTTTGCGTTCTGGTTCAGTGTGATCCCCGCCGCGCTGGTGCTGTGGATCGTTCGCGGTGTCGCCGAACCTGAACTGTTCACCCAAATGCGCGGGGTGAGGTCGAAAACAACCCCGGTGCGCATCGGCGCCATCTTCCAGCGTGGTGTGTTGCGCAGCACTTTATTGGCCAGCATCCTGCTGTGTGGTTTGCAATCGGCAAGTTATTCGCTCGTTTCCTGGATGCCGACGTTATTGATCCAGTCACGCGCCATGACCCCCCACGATGTGGTTACTGCCACCATCATTGTCAGCCTGGGAGCATTCGCAGGGTTTGCAGGGTGCGCTTACGCGTGCGATCGGTTCGGACGTCGCCCTTGCCTGATCTCGTTCAGTGTCGCCAGCATGATCCTGACAGCGCTTTATACGATGATGCCCACTGACCCGCTGGTATTTCTGGCTTTGGGTTTCCCCATTGGATTTACCGTCAACGGCATGTTCGCCGCTGTGGGTCCCTACCTCAGTGAGCAGTTTCCGACCGAGGTCAGGGCCGCCGGGATGGGCTTCACTTACAACTTCGGCAAGTTGGTGGGCGCTTTTTCGGTAATGCTGGTGGCTATTCTCGCAAACTACACTTCGCTGAACTGGGCCATTGAAGTGCTCTGCGCAACTGGCTATGTAGTGGCGATCATTGCGTTGTTATTCATGCCGGAAACACGTGGCCGCGAGCTCGACAAACCCCTTTCACCACAGGGCCATCCCGTCGTCAGTGACGCTCCACAATCTCATCGCGACGGCATCAGATATTCAGAAGAGAACGTAGTTAAGTCAGGTCAGTGAGACTAAATACAATGAAAGACATTGCTGACCCACTTGGAAAGCCAATGCAAACCCTTGTGGGCGACGCCTCTGAATCAAGTTCCCCATCTCAATAACTTCCCCGATAACAAAAAAGGCTATTGGCTATGAACCCATTGCAACGGATGACTCTCGGCGCGCTACCCCTGTTGATGAGTTTAACGGCCTGTACCAGTAACGCCTCCGAGCAGTCGCTCACTGTGCTGAACTTCACAGACCAGCCCTCGGTAACCGGGCCTTGTACAGCCTCATCCAACCCCACTCTTGTCTTGCGTCGTGATCTTGTACCGACGCCTGGCCTGCCAGAAGGTCTTATCGAATGCTCGACAGATGCCGCCGCACCGCTACGCACTGAAGGGGTAGCAGGCACCTATCGTTCCATCGGCAAACGCCTGCTCGCCAAGGATGTTCCCGGTGCCCAGGCGGTCACTGCACAAGGCGCCATTGACTACGAACTCATCGTGCTGTCCAACGCGGTTGCGGGCCGTGATGCCGAATACAACGAATGGTACGAACACACTCATCTGCCGGACGTATTACGCAACCCAGGCTTCGTTTCGGCCCAGCGTTTCAAGCTGCAGACCACCTTCTCAGCCAGTGGCTATGTTCTGCCGACTTACGCTGTGCGCTATACACTTCGCAGCGTGGATATCGATGCGACGATCACCGAGATCAATCGAAGACTTTCGACCGGCATCACAAGATGGAACGACGCCTTCGACTCCAAATCCCTGGTAGGCCGCTATTACGAAGTGCGTCAGTGAAGCACTATGCCGCGATCAAGCAGGCGTTGATCCCATTGCGGTACTTCGCCGATGCGCTCGATCAGAAAGTCGATCAGTGTTCGCACCCGCAAAGCCCGTCGCTGGGTTTCGGGGTACACGGCAGCGAAATCAAAAGAAGACAGGCGATAGTCGGTAAGGATCGGTACCAGGCGCCCGCTGATGAAATCGTCGCTGGCAATCAGGGTTGGCAGGCAAGTGATACCCGCACTGCTTAATGCGTAATCGCGCAACAAGTGGATGGAACTTGAGCGCATCTGCCCGTGTAGCGTCAGCTCGACGCACTCGTCCCCGCGAGAAAATTGCCAGCGATTGCGCGACGGATAAGAACTGAACAAAGCGACGCGATGATCCTTGAGGTGCACAGGATGCTCCGGAATGCCTTGGTCACTCAGATACTGCGGTGATGCACAGAAGACCCGATGCAAAGTAAACAGCTTGCGCACTACCAAGCGCTCGGCGTGTGGCGGGAACATCTGGAAGGCGATGTCGAAGCCTTCCTCGATCGGCTCGACCACGCGATCGGTGACCACCACATCAAGCTCGATCTCAGGGTACATCGCAGTGAAATCCGCCAGCATCGGACCCATGTGGTCGATTGCAAATCCTTGCAGTACTTGTAAGCGCAATTGACCGGTGAGGTTGGAACGCTGATGGCGCATTTTCTCGGTCAGGCCGTGAAAGCCCGCGACCATGTCGGCGCATTCCTGAAAATACGCTTCGCCAATGTCCGATAGACGCACATGACGGGTGCTACGGTGGAACAGCGGCGAATTGATGAACGTCTCGAGCTGCTGCACACGGTGGGTGATGACTGAACGGGTCACGCCCAACTGCTCGGCAGCCTTGGCGAAGCTGCCGGTCTGCGCCACGCGCACGAATGCTTCTGTACTGAGTAGACGATCCATGATCTCTCTCTTCTTGTAGTTATCGGCGGCCTCATCGGGTCGATCAGGCACAGCCGCCGTTGCATGGTAAGGCTGTGCCTGTGTTGCCGCCAGCGCAGCGGTCAGGAAAGATGGTAGTCGGTGGGCTCGACCTCATGGGTCCGGTGCCAGAACTCTACGGCGTTGAAAGGGAAGTTCTGCGTGACCCGCCCTTTGCTGTTCTTGTACCAGCTGTTGACCTTGGAGAAGCCCCAGGCGCGCAGCAGGTTGGCCTGGTCGATACGCTGGTTATAGGTTTCGAACACCGGCTCTTTGACCTGCATGCTCTGGTGCCCGCCTTCGAGCAGTAGCCTCACTGCATCGACGATGTATTTAGCGGTCAACTCCGAAAACTGAATGATGGTGCTGTACACCACCAGGCTGGTATTAGGCCCGTACATGCAGAACATGTTGGGAAATTCAGGCACCGTCATGCCCAGATAGGCGCGCGCGTCGTCACCCTTCCACACGTCGTGCAGGTTCACGCCGCCACGTCCGGTTATGTTGATCGGCATGAGGAACCTGGAGGCATGAAACCCGGTGCCATAAACGATCAGGTCGAACTCGTGCTCGGTGCCGTCTATACAGCAGATCCCCTTGGGCGTGATGGCCTCGATAGGCTGGCGAATCATGCTGACGTTGTCGCGCTTGAGCGTCGAGATCCAGGTGCCGTTGTCGCGCACGATGCGCTTGCCACCTACGGGCGAGTCAGGCACCAACACGTCTCGCAAATCCGGTCGGTCGGCGAACTGCGGATCCATCCAGGCACTGATATCCTGGCGCAGTTGCTCGTTGCGTGCCGACACCGCGACTTCGGTCGGTGGATAATCGACATCCACCATCACGTCTTCCAGGAAGCCGACACCCTGCGGCATCGCCATGGCTACCCGGTTCCACAGGCTGTAATGGGGCAGATTGGCAAGCAGCCACTTGCAGCTGTCGGAGTTCTTACCATGCAGATCAGGGGTCGGCAGCAGCCAGTTGGTGGTGCGCGCAAACACCTTCAGATCGGCAGCTGTCCCGGCGAGCTGAGGAATGAACTGGGTCGCGCTGGCCCCCGTGCCGATCACCCCGACACGCTTGCCGCTCCAGTCGATGCTGTGGTCCCACTGCGCCGAGTGAAAGGTCGGCCCTTCGAACGTGTCGATACCGGGAATTGCCGGAATCATCGGCCGATTCAATTGCCCTACGGCAAACACCACGACGTTGCTGTCTACCCGGACCTGCCCGGCGCTGTTACGACACAGCAGCTGCCAGCGCTGCGTTGCTTCATCCCAATGGGCATCGCTGACTTCTGTGTTGAACTGGATATGCTCGTACAGACCTTTTTCCCGGGCCACCGCCTGCATGTAGGCGAAGACCTGCGGCGCGGGCGCAAAACAGTCGTCCCAGATATGCCGTGCAAAAGAGAAACTATAGAAAAAGCTATGGATGTCGACGCGGCAACCGGGGTAAGTGTTCTCCCGCCATGTGCCCCCGACATCATCGCCTTTTTCGTAGACTACAAAGGGCACACCGGCCTGCTTGAAGCGAAGGGCGGCGATCATGCCGCTCTCACCCGCACCGATGATGACAACCTTGAAGTCACGGTTAGGGGCAATATGGTCCTTATGCCAGCGCGGGGTACGCAGGTCTTCCTCGGCGGTGACGGCTTCCTCGGCGATCAGTGGCAGATACGGTTCAATGACCGGCCCCATCAACCAAGTGCCCAACGTGTGCAACTGGTCGCTGGTAGGCCTTCCGGGCACACGCCGACCGCTGTCACGAAAAGCCACTAGGCGCTGCAGGCAGAATTCGCGAACCTGGGCTTCTGTTTCAGGGGCCATGCCGCTGACCGCCACGCCCATGGCGACCACGGGTTTCCAGGCGGGATCCAGTGCTGAGAGGTCGCCAGTGAGGTGTGCGACCGTCATCAGCAAGGTGGGAATATCGGCACCCTGCAGGTGGTCGCGCAGGGTTTCATCATCACAATCGATGGAGGGTACAGTGGTATTGAAGGCGCTCATGGTAAACCTCTTGTTCTTTTTGTCAGGAGTCGTTGATCGTCAGCGAGGGGTCAAACGGGCGATAAAAAAGGTTCGATCTGCTCGTGCAGCCAGTCCAGCGCATCGCCGCTGGCACGCAGCAAAGGCATGGTCACGAAGCCGTGCATCTGCCCACTGAAACAGCGCTCGACCACCGTGATACCGGCTTGCGTAAGGCGGTCGGCGTAAGCCTGGCCTTCGTCACGCAGCACATCGAACTGCGCGGTCAGTACGACCGCCGGTGGCACGCCGCGCAGGTCCGTGGCGGCGAGCGGCGAGGCATCGGCTTGTTGACGCTGGCTGGCATCGGCCAGGTAGTGATCCCAGAACCAGCGCATGCCTTCGCGGGTCAGCAGCAATTGACGTTGCGGGTCCTGATAGGCCGGGCCGTCGAGATCCGCCTGGGTGACCGGGTAGATCAGCACTTGCAAGGTCCAGTGCAACTGACCCAGCCGAGCCGCGCGTTGGGCGAACACCGCAGCGAGGTTGCCGCCAGCGCTATCGCCGGCGACGATCAGCGTGCCCTCGGCACCGCCAGCAAGTTGTGCGCGGCGATCCACCAGCCACTGCGCCGCGCGCTCGACATCATCAATGGCCGCCGGAAACGGAAACTCGGGGGCCAGGCGATACTCGACCAGCACCACAGTGCACTGAGTACGCTGCGCCAATTGGCGAGCGAAATAGTCGAAATCATTGATGCCGCCGAGGACCCAGCCACCGCCGTGCAGGTACAGAATGGCGCCACGGACCGAGGCGCCTGGGCTCAGCACCCGCAGACGCGCTCCTCCCAGTTGCACATCCTCGACGCGGTGCATGGTCGGCCCTTGCTCCACAGGTCGCATCTGCGCCATGACCTCGCGGGCCTCTGGCGGATCCATCAAATGAAACGGCTTCAAACCGGTTTCGGCCAACTGTGCCAACAGCCGGGCAGACTCGATATCGAGTGTCATAGCGTTGCCCTCCTACGCCGTGGCTTCCAGAACGAAGTCGAAATTCGCCAAGTGGAAATCGGTGCCGATATCGAACCCGTTCGCCAGTGGGTCGCTGGCTTCACGTGGCTGATAGACCACTCGTAGGGAGTCTTTGACACCGAACACCGCGTCCGAATCGATATAGGGATCGTCGTCATTGAACACATGCGTCACCAGACGCTTGTGGCCCGGGGCATCGAGCATGAAATGCAGGTGCGCGGGGCGCCACGGATGCCGCCCGGTCGCGTCAAGCAACTGACCCACGGGGCCATCGGTAGGAATCGGATAACTGACCGGGACTACGCTGCGGATTGCATAGCGCCCTTGTGCGTCTGTGTGATAACGACCGCGCAGGTTGCCGTGCGGCTGGGTAACGTCCTGCCCCGAGTACTGGCCGTTTTCGGCGGTCTGCCAGACATCCAGGGTGGCGCCCACCAGCGGCTTGCCGGCGGTGTCGCGAACATGGCCGGTGATCAACGAAGCGCTACCGGGAATCAGCGCCATGTTTTCACCGTATTGGCGATCCGGCATGCCGGCGATATAGAACGGTCCGAACACCGTACTCTCGGTCGCCTCGGCGCCGTTGCGGTGCTCAACGGCATCGACCAGCATCGACAGCCCCAGCACATCGGAAAGCAGGATGAATTCCTGGCGCACCACGTCGTCGCATTTCTGCCCGGTGGCGGTGAGGAACCGTATCGCCTGGAACCACTCGGCCTCGCTGAGCTGCACTTCGCTGGCAAACTGGTGAAGATGCCCTACCAGTTTCTGCAGTAAAAATCGTAAGCGCGCATCAGGTGTATGGGCAAAACTGTTGACGGCCCGGGCAGTGATCTCACGCTCGGAAGCTAAATCTGCGTTAGTCATTTTTATATTCTCTGGCAATGGTGGATCAGCGCAAACACCCTCAGGCCGGGGCGTGCCCATTCAACGCGCGGGTCAGCAAAGACTCAATGGCATCCTGCTCGAACGACCTCGGGTTGTAGTAAGGACTGGCGCAGGCGATGCGCGCAGCTTCGGCAGGGCCATGTTCGGGGAAGCCGACATCGGCCAGGGCCAAGGGGATGCCCAGACGCCGATTAAGGGCGTACAGCAGCGGCCCGACGTCGTCTGCCTGATCACCACCCAGAGCCCGCGCTGCACGGCGCAACGGCTCGGCCGCGGCTTCGCGGTTGTAGTGCGCGGCATGGGGCAGAACGATGGCGTGGGCCTGAGCGTGCGGCAGATTGAAAGTGCCGCCCAGGGTGTGGCAGAGCTTGTGGTGGATCGCCATGCCGACCGAACCCAGGCAGATACCGGCCAGCCACGCCCCTTGTAAAGCCTGACTGCGAGCTTCGACGTTGTGTGGGTCATCCACGATCCTGGGCAGTGACTGGGCCAGTGCGCGGATCGACTCTTCGGCCATCAACGAGATCACCGGATTGGCGTCTTCTGCATACAGCGCTTCAATGGCGTGGGCCATGGCGTTCATGCCTGAGCAGGCCGACATCGCGACCGGCAGCGTCAGGGTCAGTTGCGGATCGTAGATCACTGTCTTTGGCAGCACCCGCGGATCGCGTCCAGTTTTCTTCAGGCGGTTTTCGGTCAGGCCGTAGATCGGCGTCATTTCCGATCCGGCATAGGTAGTGGGCACGGCCAGAATCGGCAAACCGCTCTCCATGGCGATGGCCTTGCCCAGGCCGATGGTCGAACCGCCGCCCACCGCCACGCAGCAATCCGCTTCGCGACGCACGGCCTCTTGGCGGGCGGCCTGAGCAGTTTCAAGTGGGACGTGCATCACCGCTCTGGAATACACGCCGGAACTGCGATCACCCAGCAGACGGGCGACCTGCTCGCCAAGTTCCTGTTGCTCAGGGGTGGTAAGGATCAGGGCACGACGGGCACCAAGCCGCTGAATTTCGTCGCTCAGACTGGAGAGTTTGCCCGCACCGAAAACTACCCGCGTCGGCGTGCCTTGGTAAATAAAGGAATGCATCGTTCTGGCCTTTTATTTTTGTGTTGAGTGGCCAGACGTTAAGGTGCCCCCCCTTGCCTCACAAGGCCATTCTCGGCGAAATGACTGTTTGCGAAACGCGAACAACGCGACCGCTTACGCTTCAGACGCAACATCCGGTGCAGCAGTTACAACGGATCGGCACTGAGCAGCATGTTGTCCCGCTCTTCCATCACCAGTTCGCGCAATATCCGTGACACTTCGCGCACGGCAAGGCTTGCCGGTACGAATGATGTAGTGGCCAGTACCATCGACCTTGCGATGGAAGGTTCGGCAATGGGTACTCCGGACAACTCACCATTGGCCAGCTTCTTGCGGACGGAGAAATAAGGAAGGATGGCCAGACACTGTCCTTGTCCGAGCAATTCCAGCAGGGCCATGAACGAGCTGATTTCGATGACCACGTTGAGATCAATGCCCCGCTGCTCAGCCTGACGGGCCAGAGTGACGCGCAGGTTATTGGGCAACGGTGGCAATGCCAACGGATGACGTGCCATTTTTTCGAAGGCAATGGGCGCTTCGTGAGCAGCCAACACACCTGGGCCAGCTACCAGCCAAGAGTCGACTGGTGCGAGGAAATCTCTTCCGACCCGGGTCGATCTGCCGTATTGGAAGATGATTGCCAAATCGATGGAACCGTCCGCCAGCATCTCGTCCAACTGGCTGCTATAACCCTCCGACACACTGAGTGTGACGCGCGGATAACGCTCCGCGACCCGTGCGTAAAGCTGCGGTACCAGTAATGGTGCCAGCGCGGGCATCATCCCGATTCTGACCACGCCGGTGGGTACGCCTGCCATGCCTGCAGAGTCACGCTGCAGCCGTTCGACCCCGGACAGAATCGCCTTCGCGTGGGGAAGAACGCACTCTCCCAGCGGTGTCAGGATGACGCCGCGGCCATTACGAAAAAACAGTTTGCCCCCGCATTCCGTTTCCAGTTGCGCCAATTGTCGGCTGACTGTCGAGTTAGTCAGCTCCAGGGCCAATGAGGCACGCGTCAAGCTGCCCAGCTCGGATAACTTCAAGAAGATCGTCAGTGCCCTGGTGTCCATCCGAGGCCACTCCCGTTTTGAATTAAGCCGTCGAGTAAAAGTGTGCGATTCAGACTGTTGTAAAAACTTGCTCCATTGTCCTATGCGTAAAGCGAACACGCCAATGAATGATTGTCCGATCTAGCGGCGACACCGATCCACAGCTGATCACACAGTCACTCTGCGAGGCGTGGAGAATCGCCCCATTCCTCAGGCATCTCCCTTTCCCAGACAAATTGGCGGGTAATCTATCGATAATCTCGACGCTAATCCGCTGGATATTGGAAACAACGAAAGCCGCAGCCTTGAGAGAATGCCAGCACCTGGATTATTTCCTCTATGCGAGCGCAGCATGACATCGAAAAAAAATTGGCCGGTCTTCGCATTCTCGTTTCTCGTTCCCTGTTTTGCGTTTGCTCAATCTTCGGCGACGAAGCCCCTCATTACACTGGAATCCGCAAAAGCTGTGATTTCGTCTGCTGCGCAGTCAGCTCCAAAGGGGCATCCGCCCTTGGTGATCTGCGTGGTGGATGACGGCGGGCAGCTGATTTATCTGGAGCGAGCTGACGGGATCGCCAGCGGAATGGTTCAGGCCGCTATCGGCAAAGCGCGAGCAGCGGCGCTTTATGGGTATTCAACCAAAATGCTTGAGCAGCAAATCGTTCAAGGGCACCCGGGCTTTCAGAATCTGCCGGACATGTTACCCGTAGAGGGGGGCATTCCTGTTGTGGTTAACGGCCAATTGGCAGGTGCCGTCGGTGTAGCAGGAGGGGCATCGCCCGACGATGGCGCGTTGGCGGAAAAAACAGCCTCGGCCCTCGCCGCCTTTTAAGTCTGATCGTTAGTTTTTGAAAAAGACCTGACGACAACAACTGACAGCCGATCAGCTTCTGTGAATTTGCCGCATAATGCGCCGGCCACTTTTTTAACGAAGAAGATCGCCGACAATGTCAGTCATTCATACAGCTGCTCAGGTGGGATTTTCGACGCAAGCGGGCGCCTACACCCAGGGTCGCCCGGATTATCCGCAAGCACTCGACCTTTGGCTGCGGCACACATTGGGCGTCGATGCTGAGGCTTGCGTGGTAGATCTGGGGGCGGGAACCGGCAAGTTCACCCGATTGCTCACGCCGTTGACCCGGCACCTGACCGCTGTAGAGCCGGTGCAAGCCATGCGCGAGGAATTCGAAAAGGCTTTCCCCGACACCACCATCGTCGACGGCACCGCCCAATCGCTGCCCCTTGCCGCTGCAAGCGCTGACGCTGTGGTCTGCGCACAGGCGTTCCACTGGTTTGCCGACGAGGCCGCACTGGCCGAGATTCATCGCGTTCTCAAGCCCGGTGGTCGCCTTGGTCTGATCTGGAACGTGCGTGACGAGTCTGTCGACTGGGTCGCCGAGATCACCCGCATCATCACCCCCTTTGAGGGCGACACCCCGCGCTTTCACACCGGCAACTGGCGCGTGCCTTTCAACGGCGATTGTTTCGCGCAGCCTGAACTGAGCACCTTCCGCTATACCCACTCAGGCAATGCCGAGACCGTGATCATGAACCGATTCCTTTCGGTGAGCTTTATTGCCGCACTGCCCCCCGCTGAAAAAGCCATCGTCACACGGCAACTGCGCGAGCTGATTGCCACCCACCCTGCCCTGAGCGGTCGCGAGACTATCGAGTTTCCGTACCAGACTCAGGCCTATCTTTGCCGTCGACTGGATTGAGAGAGAGATTAAACCGTCGAGATCCTTACCTGCCAATTCCTGCCCGAGCCCATTGATGACTTCCGACGTACCCGTTTTGACGCCCTTCAGCCGTTATCAGAAATTCGTCGTCGGCCTTCTGGCCACCTTGCAGTTCGCCGTCATCATCGACTTCATGCTCATGGCGCCGCTGGGCGCGATGATCATGCCGGCGCTGAGCATGTCGGCCCGTCAGTTCGGCCTGGTGGTCAGCGCCTATGCCTTCAGCGCAGGGCTGTCCGGTCTGCTCACCGCAGGTTTCGCCGATCGCTTCGATCGCAAAAAGCTGCTGCTGTTTTTCTACACTGGCTTCGTCATCGGCACGCTCTGGTGCGGCCTGGCCGACAGCTTTGAGACCCTGCTGCTGGCACGGGTGGTCACTGGCATCTTCGCCGGGGTGATCGGCTCCATCGTCCTGGCCATCGCCGCCGATTTGTTCGCACCACAATCGCGCGGCCGCGTCATGGGTGTGATCCAGACAGCCTTCGCCGCCAGCCAGGTGCTCGGCCTGCCGGTGGGGCTGTTTCTGGCCAATCACTGGGGCTGGCATGCACCCTTTTTGTTGTTGGCAGCCATGGGCGCCGCCGGCGGATTGGTGATTGTGATGGCGATGCGTCCAGTGGTCGACCATCTGGCGACCCGCCAGGAACACACCGCCTTCAGACATCTGTTCACCACGCTGGCAACGCGTCGCCACTGGGCTGCCTTCGCCGCCACTGCGCTGCTGACCACTGGCGGCTATATGCTGATGCCGTTCGGCAGCGCCTTCACCGTCAATAATCTGGGCATCGATATTGCCAGCTTGCCTACGGTGTATCTGCTCACCGGACTGTGCACGATTGTGACCGGGCCTTTGATAGGCCGGGCCAGCGATGCTTTCGGCAAGTTGCCGGTGTTCTACCTCGGCAGCGCGCTGACCATCATCATGGTGACCATTTACACGCATCTGTCCGACGTGCCGTTGCCTTGGGTCATCGTGGTAAATGCTGTGTTGTTCGTGGGCATTTTCTCCAGGCTGATCCCCTTCCAGGCCATGGTCGCGGGAGTTCCGGAGGCCTCCCATCGCGGCGCGTTCAACGCCGTCAGCGCGGCAATTCAACAGTTGTCAGGCGGCTTTGCCTCGCTGCTGGCCGGGCACATCGTAGTGATCGGTGCCGACGGCAAATTGCAGCACTTCGACGTGGTCGGGTATTGCCTGGTCGCCACCACCCTTGTGGCCTGTTATCTGGTGTGGCGGGTTCAGCGTGGTCTACTGACGCGAACCCGAGGCTGAGGATGCATTAGCCAGGGACATCAGGGGCTGCAGTGCGACGGTGCAGACCGCCACGTGCGCAGATTCGAGCGCCTGCCATACTGCGATCACTCTTTTGCGAGGTGTCTTATGAGTCTGATTCCTGATCTGCCCGGCAACGCCAGCGTATTGATCTGCGGGGCCAGCCAGGGTATCGGCCTGGCATTGTGTGAACTGTTATTGAAGCGCGATGACGTCGGCCAGTTATGGGCCGCTTCGCGTCAGGCCAGCACATCGAATGAGCTTTCAAGGCTCGCCCGGCAATATGGCCCGCGACTGACGCTGATCGATTGCGACGTACGCCAGGAGCCTGCGCTTGCGGCCCTCGCCCAAGAAATCAGCGCCACGTGCGAGCACCTGCATCTGGTCATCAGCACCCTGGGCATCCTGCATCAGGACGGCGCTCGGGCGGAAAAAGGTCTGACGCAACTGGACCTGGCCAGCCTTCAGGCAAGCTTCTCAACCAATACCTTTGCCCCCGTGCTGTTGCTCAAATACCTGTTGCCGCTACTGCGCAAGCAACCGTCGACCTTCGCGGCACTGTCGGCCAGGGTGGGGTCCATCGGTGACAACCGTCTTGGCGGTTGGTACAGCTATCGAGCGAGCAAGGCGGCGCTTAATCAACTGCTGCACACCGCCAGCATCGAACTCAAGCGCCTGAACCCTGCTTCCACCGTGCTGACGCTACACCCCGGCACCACCGACACGCAGCTGTCGCAACCTTTTCAGGCCAATGTGCCAGCCGAGCAACTGTTCACCCCCGCCTTCGCTGCGCAATGCATCATCGACCTGGTCGGCCGTCACGGCCCGGCAGACACCGGCACTTTCTGGGCGTGGGACGACCAGCCTATTGCGTGGTGATTGGGTGAATTTGCGAATTACTGATTCAACACAGATTCAGTGGGAGCGGACTTGTCACGAAGGCTATGGGTCAGGCGCTGAAGCTGCGTTGAACATCCCGACCTCTTCGCGGACAGGTCCGCTCCCACACTGGATGCGCAGCGCCCCTGAAATTCAGATCTGACGCGATATCTGTAGGAGCGCGCTTGCCCGCGATATAGGCCGGTACATCCGACGCATCTTCAGCGCCTTGCAGATTGCTTTCGCGGGCAAGCGCGCTCCTACAACAGGTCTGGGCGTTACCGAAATAGAGGTCTGACACAGATCCGCTCCCACACCGGATGCGCATCGCCGCTGAAATTCAGTTCTGACGCGAGATCTGTAGGAGCGCGCTTGCCCGCGATATAG
>NZ_JBSKHW010000008.1:0-260776 GCF_057128765.1 Pseudomonas corni | reverse complement strand
GAAACCCTGGCCTACGACCCCGCCGCGAACCTGCTCGACGGCCCGAAAAACAGCACCCCGCCGGTGGTCCACAACCAGCTGTTGAGGTATCGGGACACGTCCTACCGTTATGACGGCTTCGGGCGAATGATCGAAAAACACTGCCGCCAACGCGGCCGGCAAACCTTCGCCTACGACGCCGAACACCGGCTGATCGAAGTGAAGGGCCAGAACGGCAACGTCGTGCGCATGACCTACGACCCGCTCGGCCGGCGCATCGGCAAAACCGAACACGCCCCGGAAGGCTACGAACTCGAAAATATCGCCTTCATCTGGGAAGGCCTGCGCCTGCTGCAAGAACAGCGCTATGGCCGCACCACGCTTTACGTGTACGCCGACGACGGCTACGAACCACTGGCCCGGGTCGAAAGCCAGGGCACCCACTCGATCACCCGCTACTACCACAACGACGTCAACGGCCTGCCCGAACGGCTCACCGGCAGCGACGGCGAAACCGTGTGGAGCGCGACCTTCGAGATATGGGGCCACGCCCTCCAGGAAACCCGCGACCTGGGCTACGGCATCCATCAAAACCTGCGCTTCCAGGGCCAATACCTGGACCGCGAAACCGGCCTGCACTACAACACCTTCCGCTACTACGACCCCGACATCGGCCGCTTCACCACCCCCGACCCGATCGGCTTGTCGGGCGGGATCAATCTGTACCAATATGCGCCTAACCCGGTGGGATGGATTGATCCTTGGGGGTGGAGTTGTGTCGTTATCAAGGCGCGAAGCCGACGACATGCGTACGCCCTAGCAAAAAATTATGCGCAAGTACCAAGGACTTCTTTAGGCGGGAAAAACATCCCGATTAATGACCTCTTTGATGACAGCAGAGGTAAAAACTGGATTGCGATGAAGACCAGAGGAACTAAAAAGCTGGGTAGAGAACTTCCGCATCCCGGGAAAAATGGTTATTTCGAGCACCCAGATGGCCATCCTGATGCGGGCAAACCCAACGTGCCAAAACATCATGACTCTGGACACATCCACGCCACAAATCCGAAAGGCGAAAAAATTGTATTTGTTTGGTAGGAAAATATGGAACGAATCATAGAGTATCCGCTAGAGAAAAATTATGTAGTCGAGATATCTTCGACAGAGCCAGCATTACCTGAGGGATATTGCATTTGTTACCAGTACAATGTAAACCCAGACGGGTACGGACCCTATGGTTTTGATACGGCCATGGCTAAAACTTTACTCACCAGTATTTTTGAACCGCTTCTTTATTGGAATAATACTCGTCAAAAACTCCTTGATGCAAAAATACCGCTAGGGAACGGGCTTTTTTTAATAAAGGATCAAATATATGCAAAAGAACTGGAGTATGAATTATCTAGCTACCATCAAGCTGAGGCAATAAAAAATCTTCGAAGAAAATACAGAAAAGAAACCGACGAGAAATCAATACTTGTAAAGCCATTATTACAATCCATCTCTGAAGACGGAAAAATCCCAGCATCGGTAATATCAAGTTTAGTTGCGAACAAGTGCGAATTTTTCTTGGGAAAAATAGAAATCAATACTGGAGGGCTCCATCTGGCGTTTTTTGACGTAGCAACCAAAGAGAAAATAAAATTTCATGCAAAGGCCATGGGCGTTGATTATTGCGCACTTAAATCTATAGAGGAACTAAAGGCCTGGTGAGTAATTAGAAGCGATAACGAATAGAGCATCAATCCACATAAAAAGAGACAGAAATTTTTAATGCAAAATAGCAAAATCATCAAAGCGCGGCAGTACTACTACAAATAGAATAAACAAATCAATCATCATCCAGGAACACAGCCTAGGTCATGAAAAAGCTAACGCGAGACGAGGAGGTGATCCACACTTCAACGTCAGGCCTCCAGAAGTGGATGTATTAGATTATCGTCCAGGGGGCGGACTGCATCAGGCAAGCTATTGGGAAGTATACCGAAACGGAGAGGTGCAAGGACGAATAGGACCTACAGGCTTCACCAAGTATGAAAAGATAGTTGACAGCCCCGTCTTCCTCGACGGAATTCTGATGAACGCACCTACGTAGGTGCAAATCATGGATATCAGCACGAAGATAGTTCCTAAGTATTCTCTAGGCGGGGTAGCTATCGGCGAGCAGATTGATGTCGTCGTTTCTAGGCTATCCAAAGGCTAAGCTGTACAGTGATAAATGAGGGTATGCTAACCATTTACTACGATGAAGCGGGAATAATCTCTGCTATGTCATGCAACTCTAGTTTTCACGGGAAATACTTAAATAAATTATGGCCGGGGATAACAGCTTCTGAGTTGATAAGAAACTCTAGGATGCAAGTCGCTTGGGCAGCCTATGTCAAGGTTGACAATTTAGATGGAATTGGATTGTTATTGCCCGATACTCAGGATGACTTTGAAAATCTGTTAGATGAATTTGATGTGGAACATGTTTTTGAAGAGCTATGGATATACGGCTATTAGTCGTATGGGCAAGCCTACATAGCATTTCCGTGCATGACCGACGCACATGGCCTGAGCTTTAGATAATACGGTTCCTGCAACGGCGAAACCGACCTGGGCTACGACACTTTTTCTAATACTCCCCCGAAAAAAGGGGACGGACCCCTTAAGTCCATTGACGCCGAGCTGCCAGATGAATGGGTACGGTATCGGATGCAGGCGCGAACCTGACTGATTTCGCCTTTGGTAAGCGCTGATTACTCTTCGAGCGAAACCTCTGTAGGAGCGAATTTATTCGCGAGACGTGATCATGTGTACGCCTAAGAACGTCTCGCCAACAAGTTGGCTCCTACAGGGGAGGGCTCAGCATTTTTGTGCTATCAACCCGACCAACCCCCGCCGCCAGCATCTGGGCCCATGCTTTATCCAGCGACCCCTCCAGATCAATCGCCCGGCAGGCATCCTCGATCACCCAGGTATTGAACCCCGCCGTGCGCGCATCCAGTGCCGACCAGGCCACGCAGAAATCAAGCGCCAGACCGACCACAAACACGCTGTCGATGCCTCTCTCTTTCAGATACCCCGCCAGCCCCGTGTGGGTCGTGCGATCACCTTCGATGAACGCCGAGTAGCTGTCGATTCCGATATTGCAGCCCTTGCGCAGAATCAACTGCGCATGGGGCAGGTGCAGGTCGGCGTGCAGGTCAGCGCCATGGGTGGCTTGCACGCAGTGGTCCGGCCACAAAGTTTGCGGGCCGTAGGGCAGGGCGATGCTGTCGAACGGCGCACGCCCGGCATGGGTCGACGCGAAGGAAATGTGGCCTGCCGGGTGCCAGTCCTGCGTGATCACCACGTTGCGAAATTGCGCGCCCAGGCGATTGATCAACGGCACCACCGAATCGCCATCGGCCACCGCCAGCGCACCGCCGGGGAGGAAGTCGTATTGCATGTCGATGACCAGCAAGGCGCAGCGCGGGTCCGAGCGTTGGAGGGGGAGGGATGGGGTCGTCATCTAAAGTCCTTGATGAAAATTCTTGGTGTCGGCGCGGCACTTGTGGGAGCGGATCTGTCCGCGAAGACTTACGTACATTCGATACATTTTCAGCGTCTGGAACATCGCCTTCGCGGACAGGTCCGCTCCCACGGTGGATCGACCCAGTCAGCCAAACAACCGAATCGGCGACCCCGCGTGCCACGCCTGTATGTCTTCAATCATCTGGCTAAAGAACATCCGGTAATTGTTCTCGGTCACGTAGCCCACATGGGGCGTGGCGAGCAAATTGGGCAGTGAACGGAACGGATGATCGGCTGGCAGCGGTTCCTGGCCATACACATCCAGCCCTGCGCCAGCGATTTTCTTCTGCTTGAGCACTTGCACCAACGCGTCTTCATCGACAATCGGACCGCGCGCCGTGTTAACCAGATATGCCGTCGGCTTCATCCGGTTCAGCGACTCGGCGTCCACCAGCCCCCGGCTACGATCACTGAGCACCAGGTTCACCGAAACCACATCCGACTGCTCGAACAGCTCGGCCTTGCTGACGTAGGTCACGCCATGCTCGGCAGCACGTTCGGCGGTAAGGTTTTCGCTCCAGGCGATGACCTTCATGTCGAACGCCTGGCCGTATTTGGCAATCTTCTGCCCGATGCTGCCCAACCCGACGATGCCCAGCGTCTTGCCATACAGATCGCTGCCAATGCCGATCTGCCAATTGCCGGCGCGCAGGGAGTTGGCCTCATCGACGATATTGCGGGTCACGCCCATGATCAGAGCCCAGGTCAGTTCCGGCGCAGCGAACTTGTAGCTCTCGGTGCCGGCCACTTGAATGCCCAGGCGCTTGGTCGCTGCCAGGTCCAGCGCGGCATTGCGCATGCCGCCGGTGACCAGCAATTTGAGTTTCGGCAATTGGCTGAGCAGCGCCTCATCGAAAATCGTACGTTCGCGCATCACGCAGATCACTTCGAAATCCTTTAGCCGCGCGACCATGGCTGCAGTGTCCGCAGGGAATTCATGCAGGAAACTCACTTCGCCGATGGCGTCCAGCGCGGACCAGTCCACTACGTCGCTGGCCACCGATTGCCAGTCATCGATTACTGCGATTTTCACAGGAGCAGCCTGAGTCATTTGGGAGAGGCCTCATTCAAACAAGACATTGGATTTGTGGCGCCCACACTACGCCCCGGCCTGGGTCAGTGGAACAGGGTGCATGGAGATTTCATGTGATTTTCCCCCCGCAGAACACGCCTCGCTTCAGCCAAACAATCCGGCCGCGATATTGATCGAGAAGCCAAGAATGGCTGTATTGAACACAAACCCGATCAACGATTGCGCCAGCACCACTTTGCGCAGCGCGCGGGTGGCGACACCGACATCAGAGGTCTGCACGGCGACGCTGAGGGTGAAAGAGAAGTACAGAAAGTCCCAATAATCGGGGTTCAGCTCGCCATCGGCGAAGCGCAGCGCGGGTTCTTTGCCGCGCCAGGTATAAAACAGCCGCGCGTAATGCAGGCTGAAAATCACCCCCGTGATTAGCCATGAGCCAACGATCGTAAGGCCGGTAAACGCGTAATGCAGCGCCTTGTCCCCCGGCTGCATGGCTTTCGCGCCCGATAACTCAAGAACGATGGCTGCCAGACTGGCAATCGCCGCCACGCACACCATCATCAGCACCAGCCCTGCGTTTTCGTCTTCGATCTCGGCAATGCGTTTGACGTCTTCAGCCTTGGAGCGCGAGGTACGCAGCATGATCAGCACCAGATAAATCCACACGCCAACGTTCCAGGCGATCAGACATTTGGTGATCAACGTGATGTGCGGGGCGAGAAAAGCACAAGCGATACCCGTCGCCACGCCCAAGGCAACTGCGATGGAAAGGCGAGGGTGAGTCTGGGAAAGGAGGGGCATGGCAGGCTTCGCGGCAGGGACATGCGGGCACATTAGCATGCAGCGACAGCGCAAAGAAAAACGGCGCGCAAGGGGTTACGCGCCGGTCGCCAAGTGGCAAGAATGTTGGGCTGCGAGCTGCAGGCTACAAGCGCCGGAGTCAGGGCCCTGTGCCTTTAACTTGCAGCTTGAAGCTTGAAGCTTGAGGTTTGAAGCTCCGTGCTTAACGCACCAAACACGGCGCCTTGTTGTTGAACTTCCAGTCCGGAATCAGGAACTGCATCGCGGCCGCATCGTCCCGCGCGCCCAAGCCCATGCCTTTGTACAGCTCGTGAGCTTTGGCCACCTGGTCCATGTCCAGCTCAACGCCCAGGCCCGGTTTCTTCGGCACCTGCACGTTACCGCCGACGATTTGCAGCGGCTCTTTTGTCAGGCGCTGGCCGTCCTGCCAGATCCAGTGGGTGTCGATGGCGGTGATGTCGCCCGGCGCAGCAGCCGCCACGTGGGTGAACATCGCCAGCGAGATATCGAAGTGGTTATTGGAATGTGAACCCCAGGTCAGGCCCCATTCGTTGCACATCTGCGCCACTCGCACTGAACCCTGCATGGTCCAGAAGTGCGGGTCGGCCAGCGGGATGTCTACCGATTGCAGCTGGATCGCGTGGCCCATTTCACGCCAGTCGGTGGCGATCATGTTGGTGGCGGTGCGCAGGCCGGTGGCGCGGCGGAACTCGGCCATGACTTCGCGGCCGGAGTAACCGTTTTCAGCGCCGCACGGATCTTCGGCGTAGGCCAGCACCTTGTGCTGATCGCGGCACAGGCGGATGGCTTCTTTCAACGACCATGCGCCGTTGGGGTCCAGGGTAATGCGCGCTTTCGGGAAGCGTTCGGCCAGCGCGGTCACTGCTTCGATTTCCGCATCGCCGCTGAGCACGCCGCCCTTGAGTTTGAAGTCCTCGAAGCCATAACGCTGATGCGCAGCTTCTGCCAGCCGCACCACCGTTTCCGGGGTCAGGGCTTCTTCGTGACGTACGCGGAACCAGTCGTTGTCGGCGTCTTCTTCGGTGCGGTAGGCCAGGTTGGTTTTCTTCTGATCGCCGACATAGAACAGATACCCAAGCATCTTCACTTCGTCACGCTGCTGGCCTTCGCCGAGCAGGGCGGCAACCGGCACTTCAAGGTGCTGGCCCAGCAAGTCGAGCAGGGCGGCTTCAAGACCGGTGACTGCGTGAATGGTGATGCGCAGGTCAAAAGTCTGCAGGCCACGGCCGCCGGAATCCCGCTCGGCGAAGGCGTGACGTACATCGTTGAGAATCTTCTGGTACGTGCCGATGGTCTTACCGACCACCAGCGAGCGGGCGTCTTCCAGGGTCTGGCGAATTCGCTCGCCACCGGGAATTTCGCCGACGCCGGTGTGCCCGGCGTTGTCCTTGATGATCACGATGTTGCGAGTGAAGTAAGGGCCGTGGGCGCCGCTCAGGTTAAGCAGCATGTCGTCGTGACCGGCCACCGGCACGATCTGCAAATCAGTGATGACTGGGGCGTTGCCGGTGTGCTGATTGTTTTGAGTGCTCATTGTTTAATCCTTGGCTTGGTGCTTTGACAGCTCAATCAATGGTCGGAAATCAAGGGTGCGCGGTGGTCGGAGTTCCCGAAGCGACCGGCGCAGGGTCGTGCTTTTTGGTGGTGCGAACGAAGAACACCAGCACCGCGGCGATGATCGACGTAGCAGTCAGGCCATACAGCCCGCCCTGGATCGATCCGGTGTGTTGCTCCAGCAAACCGAAGGTTGTCGGGGCGACGAAGCCGCCCAGGTTGCCCACCGAGTTGATCAGCGCAATCACCCCGGCGGCAATCCGCGCATCCAGATAACCCTGAGGGATCGGCCAGAACAGCGACGAGGCAGACTTGAAACCCATGGCCGCAAAACAGATGGCGATGAAGGCGAATATCGGCCCGCCAATGGTGGACATGAACATCCCGGCTGCAGCGATCAACAGAGCGCCGGCCACCCAGGCTTGTTGATGCTTCCACTTGGCCGACAGCGAGGCGAACCCGTACATGGCGACGATGGCGATGAACCAGGGGATCGAGTTGAACAGGCCAACCTGGATGTCCGAGAGATCGCCCATTTTCTTGATGATGCTCGGCAGCCAGAAGGTGGCGGCGTAGATGGTCAGCTGAATGAAGAAGTACATCAGGCAGAACATCAGAATCTGCCGGTCTTTGAGCAGCTTGCCGATGGACAGCTTCACTGGGCTCGCTGCTTCACGAGCCGCTTGTTCGTCGTCGATGGCCTTTGTCAGGGCGTCTTTTTCAGCCTGATTCATCCACTTGGCGTCTTGGGGTTTTGAATCCAGCCAGAACCAGACGAAGACGCACAGGAATACTGAGAACAGGCCTTCGATGAGGTACATCCACTGCCAGCCATGCATCCCGAAGCCTTCGATTTGCAGCAACAGGCCGGACAACGGACCGGAGATGACCGAGGCAAACGCCGAACCGCTGAGGAAGATTGCGATGGCCTTGCCGCGCTCAACGCCAGGCAACCAGCGGGTGAAGTAATAGATCACACCGGGGAAGAAGCCAGCTTCAGCCACACCCAGCAGAAAACGCAGGATATAGAAGTGGGTTTCAGTCTGGATGAAGGCCATGCACGCAGCGACGATGCCCCAGGTAAACATGATCCGGGTCAGCCAGATGCGCGCACCGACTTTCTGCATGAGGATGTTGGAGGGGACTTCGAACAGCGCGTAAGCGATGAAGAACAGCCCGGCGCCGAAACCGTAAGCGGCGGCACCGATGCCCAGATCGTGTTCCATGTGACTACGCACGAAACCGATGTTGACCCGGTCGATGTAGTTGACGATGAACATGATGACAAACAGCGGAAGAATGTGGCGTTTGACTTTAGAGACCGCCGATTGCAGGACGGAATCCGGGCTGTCATGCGCCCCGGTAGAGGATGCGTTCACTTTTGTTGACTCCCACTGATTATTTTTATGCGGGTTGTAGCTTGGGGTGTGTGTAACGAGGGTCATTGCCCTGTTGCCAGTCATCATACAAGTTAAGTGCTGTGTGGCAACTGAATTTGCTGGATATCCAGGTTATTTCATCGGGTTTATTTTGTACCTGTCATACAAGTTCAATGAGCGGGATGGTCTGGGTTCAAGGCTCGTATTCAGGGGGTGCCATGCTTGAGGGGTGGTGGGGGAGAGTTGAATTCTGATCGTTGTCTGACAGCAAACCCGTTTAAAAAGACAAGTTCGAGAAGGCAAGATCCGGTCGCTCATGTGCTGGGTGATATGCTCGCCGCTTCTCGACCCAGGCTTTCGGAGCCGACTCCATGCAAGACCCCACCCAAAACCTGATCCCCAAACGACGCGTCCACAGCCTGGCGACCGATCTGGTCACTGATCTCAGCCAACGCATTCTCATGGGCAAGATCGCGCCGGGGGACAAGTTGCCGTCCGAGAGCGAAATCGTCGGCCAGTACGGTGTCAGCCGCACGGTGGTGCGCGAGGCGATTTCCAAATTGCAGGCGTCGGGGCTGGTGGAAACCCATCAGGGCAAAGGCACGTTTGTGCTCCAGCGTGCAGAGCAAAGTGGCCTGCATTTGAAGGTGGAAACGGCGTTCAGCGTGCGCCATATCATCGAATTGCGCATGGGGCTGGAAACCCAGGCGGTGGCGCTGGCGGCCATGCGTCGCACCCACGAGCACCTGACTGCGATGCGCCAGGCACTGGACGATTATCAGGACCTGCTTGCCAAAGAAGACAGTTGCGTGGAGCCCGACAAGCGCTTCCATCGGCTGATTGCCGAAGCTACCGGCAACCCATATTTCGTCGAGATCATGCAGCACTTAGGCGCGACCATCATCCCGCGCAGCAGCATCGCCACCAGCGAGCGGGCTGGGGCCAACCTGACGCGGCACGCCTATCTTGCCAACCTCGAACACGAGGCCATCCTCAGCGCCATCCGCCGCCAGGACCCGGACGCGGCGAGGGCAGCCATGTGGACGCATCTGAGTAACAGCCGCGAGCGCCTTGCGCCGGTGGAGTGATCCCGCATTCCTGCAGGAGCGAACGTGTTCGCGAGGCGGTGTATCGGCACTGCAGACGGGCACGGATTTTGTGGGAGCGGACCTGTCCGCGAATGCAATCGGTCAGGCGCTGCAAATGTGTGGGATTTATAGGCCTCTTCGCGGACAGGTCCGCTCCCACGGGATTTGGACTTATATCAGATTGCTGTGGCGTCCAAAGTCTTCTGTAGGAGCGAACTTGTTCGCGAGGCGGTTTATCGGCGCTGAACATGTCCCAACGGTGCACCCACCTCGCGAACAAGTTCGCTCCTACAGATCACGGCGCAACGTGTTCCGGCGTCTTGACCAACGCCCCCGCATCGCCCAGCACCTGCACCATCACCTGGGACTGCCAGTCGTAATACGGGTTGAAGGTCAGTCGCGCAAACACTTTGCCCGGTTCCCGATGACCCCAGTCCGAATACCAGACCTGTTCGCCATTCAGGCATTTGTGCATGTCGGCCGTCTCCTGACCGTTCCAGCAAATACGCTGGGTGCCGTCCTTGCCGTACAGGGGGTTATCGGGAGAAAACATCAGGCCCATGTGCGAGAACTGAGCGATGCGGTACTGCGGCATGTAATCGTTGCGCACCAGCACCCGTGGGGTTTTCGCGGCAGGCGCCGGATTGTCGCCATACCAGATCAGACGGCTGGCCGGATGGCTGAAGCGTTGGTTGAAATTGTCCAGCACGTAGGCGGTGTTCAGTACCGAATCATGCTGGGTGATCGCCACGAACACCGGTTTGTCGTAGGTGCGCTGCTTCAAGCGTGCCTGGGCCATCAACGCGCTGCGGTAGAACTGCGCAAAACCATTGGTGGGCACGTTCAGGTACCGAACCGGCGTCTGCATCGGTCGGATGCCGTCATTGGGTTTGGCCAGCCAAGGCTTGAACCAGCCGATGTATTGGGTCACCCAGGCGTAGGTGTTTTCCGGACGAAACGCCGGAGAAAACAGCACCAGCCCGGCGATGTCATCGTGTTCATAGGCGTAATCGAGCACCAGATTGACGCCTGTCGAGAACCCGCCCAGATACACCTTCGGCACCTCGCGCGCCAGAATCTGCGTCTGTTCGCGCACCACCTGCTGCCACTGTTTGAGCGTGACATCGAGCATGTCCGAAGGCTGCGTGCCGTGCCCCGGCAGCAACACCGTGCGCACCAGAAAGCCTTGGGCGGCGAGGGTGGTGCCCACATCATTGAACGACCACGGCGAATCACCAAGCCCGTGTACCAGCAGAATTCCGCTTTTCGGTTT
Organism: Pseudomonas corni; assembly: GCF_057128765.1. Lineage (NCBI taxonomy): Bacteria > Pseudomonadati > Pseudomonadota > Gammaproteobacteria > Pseudomonadales > Pseudomonadaceae > Pseudomonas > Pseudomonas corni. The sequence goes on along the minus strand of NZ_JBSKHW010000008.1, from coordinate 250,093 downwards.
GCCGGCGGGCCGCCATTCGTGGGGCGCGTTCCACTCAAGCTCGACAGCGTGATCGTCGGTCTGGAAGGTGCGGTGCTGCTGCATCCACTCGATGGTTTGCTGGCGGTATTGGGCAAAACTGGACTGCCCAAGTGGCGGGCTGGTCGAGGCGCACGCTTGCAGGGCAAACAATGGCAGTAGAAGAGCCAAGCGGTTTTTTGCCAAGGTTCGGAGCGCTCCTGTCAATGAGATGGGCTGTCATCGTGCGCCTCTGAAAGCGCAGCAAACAGCGGGCTTCAGGTGTGAGAGTGGCTGCGCGCAAAATGATTCTGCCGAGCTTGTTGGCTTTTTTGCTGACCGGTAACTGGGTACAGTCGGCACTGCGAGCCCATCCTGTGGCTCGCCGCCCACATAAAGTTGGCCTGGAGACACCTCGTGTCAGATTCTCTGCACCGCTATCTGTCCCTTCACGATTTTGAGGAGGGCGCTCGCAAAATACTGCCCAAACCGCTGTTTGCCTACGTCTCGGGTGCAGTCGAGGACGGCCATTCGCTGGACGCCAATCGCCGCTCTTTCGCGCGCTATGGTTTCAAGCCCGATGTGCTGGTGGACGTATCCAGGCGTGATACCGGTGTCGAGCTGTTCGGCCATCGCTACAGCTCGCCGGTCGGGATCGCGCCGATGGGCATTTCGGCGCTCACCAGCTATCGCGGCGACCTGATCATGGCGCAGGCGGCGGCCGAAGCAAACGTGCCGTGCATCATGAGCGGGTCTTCGCTGATTCGGCTGGAGGAGGTGATCGAAGCCGCACCGCGCACCTGGTTTCAAGCGTACCTGCCGGGCAAGCAGGAACAGATAGATGCCTTGATCGCGCGAGTCGCCAGGGCGAAGGTGCAAACCCTGGTGATCACCGTTGATACGCCGGTGTCCGGCAACCGAGAAAACAATATCCGTGCAGGATTTTCGACGCCGCTGCGGCCCAGCGCTGCCCTGGCCTGGCAAGGGGTGACCCATCCGCGCTGGTTGCTCGGCACGTTCCTGAAAACGATTTTCAAACACGGTATGCCCCACTTCGAAAACAACTACGCCACCCGCGGCGCGCCGGTGCTGTCGTCCAGCGTGGTGCGAGACTTTTCCGACCGTGGGCATCTGCATTGGGAGCACCTGGCCTCGATCCGCAAGCAGTGGAACGGACCGATGGTGATCAAGGGCGTGCTCAACGCGCCAGATGTGCTGCGCTGTAAAAATCTTGGAATCGACGGCGTGGTCGTCTCCAACCACGGCGGCCGACAGCTGGACGCAAGTGTGGCGCCGCTGTTGGTACTGCCGGAAATCGTCGATGTGGCAGACGGCATGACCCTCCTGCTCGACAGCGGCGTGCGCCGCGGCACTGACGTCCTCAAAGCGCTGGCATTGGGCGCCGACGCCGTGCTCATCGGCCGCCCTTTCAACTACGCCGCCGCCATCGCCGGCCAAACGGGCGTTGCCCACGCGTTACAACTGATCACCGGCGAAATCAGCCGCGACATGGGCCTGCTCGGCGTGACGTCGGTGAAGGCGATTGAGAAGCGGCATTTGTCTGGAGGTTGAGTGCGGTCTTGCCAGCTACACGTGTAGGAGGGAGCTTGCTCGCGATAGGTATTGTCAGGCGCTAATGCCTTGTTAGTCTTGCCACCTTTCGCGAGCAAGCTCCCTCCCACTGGTCACGCGTGTGTTGGTATCGCGGGAAGTTGGGCTCTTGGCGTAGATTCAGGCATGCTTCCACCCATCCAATAAAAACCAAAACGTGCCTCCCCATGCCTATCTTCGCACCGCTCTTGCTGGACCTTCCCCATGTTCGCCCTTGATCACGCGCTGGCGCAGGATATCGTTGACCGGGCGATGGCTATTTTGCCGTGCAACGTCAATGTCATGGACTATCTGGGGATCATCATCGGCAGTGGCGAGGCCGACCGTTTGTATACGCGGCACGAGGGGGCGCAGTTGGTGTTGGCTAATAGCCGGGTGGTGGAGATAGATTCCCATACCGCCAGGCAGCTGAACGGCGTGCGGCCCGGAGTGAATCTGCCGTTGTTGCTCGAAAACAAGTTGGTGGGCGTGCTGGGCATTACCGGGGAGCCCGATGACGTGCGCGTCTACGCCGAACTGGTGAAGATGACCGCCGAGATGCTGATGGAGCATCGTCGCCAGCAGGCGGATCAGCAGTGGCGGCAGCAACGCAGCGAAGATTTATTGTCACGGCTGTTGCTCGGTGACGGCACGGACAGCTTGGTCGATGAGGCCGAAAAGCTGGGGTTGCAGCCGCAGTTGCCGCGTCAGGCGGTGTTGATCGAGGTGGCGGGCAATGCTGCCGACAGCGAAAAAATCGCCACTTGGCTGATGGGCCGGTATGCCAACAGTTGGTGCGTGGCTTGCGAGCCGTCGCTGTTGTACTGGTGTCGCGCGGCGGGCAGGGAGCGGGAGGATGCGCTGTTGTTGGAGCAATTCGACGAACAAGGCTGGTCGATCGCGCGCATGGGCACTGTCGAGCAAACGCCTGACCTGACAAGCTTGCGCCAGGCCTGTCTCGCTGCCAGGGATCTTCTGGATTACGCACGCCACATCAAACCGCAACAAAAACTGCTGCGTCTTGAAACCCATCGCCTGCCGGTGCTGTTCTGGCGGTATCGGCACGACTGGCTGGCAGGTCGTGTCGCCGAGCCGATCCAGACTCTGGCCGCGCAAACGCAGTTGCTGGACACGTTGCGTTGCTGGTTCGATTACAGCGGCGAAAGTCAGGCTTGCGCTGACGCATTGGGCATACACCGCAACAGCCTGCGCTACCGGCTGGAGAAAATTGCCGAAGTCAGCGGGTGCGATCCGTACTGCACCGATGATCTGCTGCGCCTGTACCTGGGCCTGGAAATGACCCCGCGCACTGCAAATCAGACACCAACCCTGTAGGAGCGCGCTTGCCCGCGAGGGGTCGGTACAGCCAACACATCCATTGCGCCTGATCGATAGCATTCGCGGGCAAGAGCGCTCCTACAGCTAATCTCAGCAGCTGCAAATACCTGCGCCAAGCCCCAAACTTTGTAGGAGCGCGCTTGCCCGCGAAGGGTCGGTACAGCCCACACATTCATTGCGCCTGATCGATAGCATTCGCGGACAGGTCCGCTCCCACAAAGTGAGCCATTGTGCTCAGAATCAGCGGAAGCCTGCGGCTTTAGAGGTCGGTTTTGTTCGAATGACCAACCGGGATCACACGCCCTTGTGCAGAGGGCACGGGGCAAACGCGGCCAACAATGCGAACATCGGGCATCGAACAAGGAGAACAATCATGAAAATCGTCATCGCGCCGGATTCCTTCAAGGACAGCCTCAGTGCCCAAGCCGTCGCTCAGGCCATTGCCAGCGGCCTGACCGATGTCTGGCCAGACGCAGAGCTGGTCGAGTGCCCTATGGCTGATGGCGGCGAGGGCACCATCGAAGCGGTGTTGGCAGCGTGCGGCGGCCAGTGGATGACGACTCACGTCAGCGGGCCGCTGGGTCAACCACTCGACGCCCAATGGGGCTGGCTGCCCGACACGCGTACCGCGATCATCGAAATGGCCATGGCCAGTGGTTTGCAGTTGCTGACCCTGGCACAGCGCGACGCCACGATCACCAGCACTCAGGGCACCGGCGAGCTGATTCGCGCCGCACTGGACGCCGGGGCACAACGGATCATCCTGGCTATCGGCGGTAGCGCCACCAACGACGCTGGCACCGGCATGCTCTCAGCCCTGGGCGCGCGCTTTTTGGACGAAAACGGCCAAGCGCTAACACCCGGCGGGCTGGCGCTGACCAATGTGGCGCGCATTGAGCTGGGCGATCTGGACAAGCGTTTGCGCGACGTGCAGTTCGAAGTCGCCGCCGATGTCGACAACCCTCTGTGCGGCCTCAACGGGGCGTCGCATATCTTCGGACCGCAGAAAGGCGCATCCCCCGAGCAGGTGCTGGCGCTGGATGCAGCGCTGGGGCATTTTGCCGATCAGTCGGCCAAGGCGCTGGGCAAAGACGAGCGCGACCACCCAGGTTGCGGTGCGGCGGGCGGAATGGGCTTTGCGGCCAAGGCTTATCTGAATGCGTCGTTTCGCCCTGGCGTCGAAGTGGTCGCAGATCTTACCGGGCTTGCAGAGGCGTTAGAGGGCGCTCATCTCGTGATCACTGGGGAAGGCCGTTTCGACGCGCAAACCCTGCGCGGCAAAACGCCGTTTGGTGTGGCCCGCATCGCTCAACGTACGGGCGTGCCGGTGATTGTGCTGGCCGGGACGTTGGGCGAGGGCTATGCCGACCTGTACGAGCATGGCATCAGCGCCGCTTTCGCGTTGACCAGCGGGCCGATGACGCTGGAGCAGGCCTGTCGCGATGCGGCGAAGTTGCTGCATGACCGGGCGCGGGATCTGGCGCGGGTTTGGCAGTTGGCTGCCAATTGAACTGCGCTGCGTAAGTCCCAAGACAACGCTGAAACCTGTTGGAGCGAATGGGCGGCATTGCGACTTGCCCGCGAAGCTTTTTTAATGGGGGCTCCAAGCATCGCGGGAGCCGACCATCGGCACGCTCACCCGGCCTCAATTGTCGCCCAGGCAAGCATTTCCGTTGACCTCATAACGCACGATATGGGCTGTGCCCGAGTGGTCCACGTAGCTCATTTCCACCGGCCGCACGCCGCAGAAATTAAGCATCGGGGTGTGGGTGACTTTGGCGATGTCGAGCTTGCTGCCGTAGGTGTAATCCTGCACCGGAGGCATGCTTTTCATGTCGGCGCTGGCAACGGAGGCGAAGCTGCCGAGGGCGGCCAGGGTGAGGGCGGTGAGTGTGGTTTTCAGGATCAGTTTCATGATGGGCTTCTCTTCATTTGAGGGCGGGTTACTTTCTTGAGCCCGTATGACGAAGCCGGGGCAGGGTTATTCCCTGTCCCCTGAAAATAAAACGAATGGCAAGCAAATCCGTGGGAGGGAGCTTGCTCGCGAAGTGTTATTAGCCGCACCGAAGATGCTTGGATGTACCGGCCTCTCGCGAGCAAGCTCCCTCCCGCCAAGCTCCCTTGCACCAAGCTGCTTGCGCCGCAATTTAAAGGGGGACTAACGCGCAGCGACGTTGAGCTGCATCGCCGGAATCGGGTTGCGCATTAATAGGCCGACGATCATTGCCGCCGCCAACGCGCTCAGCCCCGCCACCCACAATACCGATCCGAAGCCTGAGACAAACGCCTGCTGCGCCAGCGGCTCGATGATCAGACGCGCATGAGCATCCAGCGGTTGCAGTGCGGCCGACATGTCACCGGCGACGACCCGCGAGGCCAGGCGTTCGGCACTGTCCATCCACTGCGGTGCTACGTTTGCCAGACTTCCGTTCAGCACACGCAAGGTGTGGCTGGCAAGCAGTGCACCGTATACACCGATGGCGAGCATGATCGAACTGAAACGCATCGTCGTGCTCAGGCCTGAGGCCATGCCGGTGCGTTCGCGCGGCACGCAGGCCATGATGTTTTTCTGGGTGTCGCCGTTGAGCAGCCCTGCACCTGCGCCGGTTACCGCCATGGCCACAGCGAACGCCGGGTAACCGCCCAGGACGGTTGCCCAGGCACACAGCAGATTACCGGCGCCGACCAGACTCAACCCTAGGGCCATCATCGCCGCCGGTGACAAATGACGTGCCAGCCGAGGCCCCAATCGGGGAAGCAGCAGCATGGTGATCGCGAACGGGAGCATGCCCAGGCCCGAGCCAATGGCACTGAATCCCAGGCCGTTTTGCAGGTAAAACGGCAGCAACGTCATCATCACCTGAGCGCAGCCGGCGTAGGCGAACATGCCCAGCAGCGCGCCGATAAAGCGCGGATAGCGAAACAGCTGCAAATCGACCATAGGCCTGCGTTGCAACTGTTCAGCGAGCACGAACAACCCCAACAGCGCAGCGCCGCCGACCAGGCGAGTAAACGTCAACGGGTTTTCCCAGCCGATCCGGTTGGCTTCGATCAGGCCCCACATCAGGCACAAAAGGCTCGCGCTGAAAAACAGACTGCCCCATGGATCGAGGCGCGCGGAATGTTCGTTTCGCGATTCGCCGATATTACGCATCACGGCCCACAGCAAAACGCCGCCCACCGGTACATTGAGGTAGAAAATCCAGCGCCACCCCACCAGCTCCGCGATCAGGCCGCCCACGGTAGGCGCTGCGGTCATTGCTACGCCCATGCACGCCCCCCAGAACGCCCAGGCCTTGGCGCGTTCGGTTTCGTCGTGGAATACATGACCGATCGTTGCCAGCGCCGAGGTCAATAACAGCGCCGCGCCAACGCCTTTCACTGCGCGGGCCAGGTCCAGCAAAAGGATGTTTGGCGCCGCCCCGCAGCCGATGGACGCGACGATGAACAACACCAGCCCGCACAGCAGCATTTTCTTGCGACCAAAACGATCTGCCAGGCTGCCAGCGGGCAACAGCAGAGCGGCGAACGCCAGCATGTAGGCGCTGACGACCCATTCGATATCGGCAAAACCAGCGCTCAAGTCACGCGCGATGCAGGGCAGGGTGACGGCCACGATATTGGTGTCGAGCACGATCAACGCACACACGCCGGAGGCCGTGAGCAAGGTCATGCGTGGGCTGGGGTGTTTTGCTTGAGCGGACATGTTAGGTCTCGGCTAATCATCGGTCTTTGTAGGAGCTGACGAGCTGCCGAAGGCTGCGATACGGTTTCCCGGACACACCGCAATCGCAGCCTTCGGCAGCTCGTCAGCTCCTACAGATCTGGGCTAAACGGAGAACACAGACTATCCCCACATGGCATATGCTTTATTACCTGAGCACCGTCACTTCATTACCTTTGAGCTAATAACGTCATGGAAATCCGCCATTTTCGCTACTTCCTGGCTGTTGCCACGCACTTGCATTTCACCCGTGCGGCTGAGCAGTTGGGCATCGCTCCTCCCACCCTGACCCGACAGATTCAGGACCTGGAAACCGCTTTGGGCACGCGATTGTTTGTCCGCGAGCAGCGCGAAGTTCGGCTGACCGATGCAGGCCGGGCGTTGCAGATCGAAGCGGATCTGGCGGTGCGGCAGTTCGAGTCAGCGACCCTCAATGTCCAGCGTGCCGGCCGTGGCGAAGCGGGGCGCATTGAGTTGGGCTATGTGGCGTCGGCGGTGTTTTCCGGGGTCCTGCAGCGCCAGGTCGGGCAGTTTCGCCAGCGTTTCCCTGACGTTGATTTCACCCTCACCGAACATCTCATGCCCGCGTTGCCGCGACTGATTGAAGAAGGCCGGCTGGACGTCGGTTACATCCGCTCGCCCATGACCCTGCCCGACAGCCTTGACGCTGTGAAACTGCTGACTGAAGGTTTCGCCCTCGCGCTGCCGGACAGCTCATGGCTGTGCAAACTCAAGACCATCAACGCAGTGCATTTACAGCGCGAAACCTTCGTTCTGCCTGAGCAGATTTCCGGAACGCTGGCGGTCGCGGCCCACGGCGGTTTCGCTCCAGCCCTGGGCCCGCAGCCGGGTGGGCTGGTGTCAGTGGTGGCGTTGGTCAGCCTGGGGCAGGGCATCGCGGTGGTGCCGGAGTCGGTGGTCGATCACATCCGCCTGCCCAACGTCGTGTACCGGCGCATCGACGATTGTCAGCCCTCGTCCTATCTGTCGCTGATCCACCGGCGCTATGAAAAAGCGCCTGCAGTTGTACGGTTTATTGAGCATGTCAGGGGTTAAAACAACGTGCTTAGATCCCTGAACCAATCCAGTGAGGTGTCGGGCAATTACGCACTGACCGCACAAGTACCGCACAAGTACGCGAGCATGATTTTGCGCTTGCAGCAGCGCGTCACAAAGCTTGAAAAACCATCTAAATCCTGAACCGATCGATACAGCGACGCTGGCGCTGGCCGATCAGTGTGACTCTTCCCTGTGGCTACCGGCGTTAATTAAGGTTGCCAAACCAGGATTTGCAACGTCGGTTTGAGCGGCACGTCCACCCCCATCGCGTCGGCGAGAACGCTGTGACCGCCGGTTAGCGGGTCATAAAGCGTGGCAGTCTTGATGCCGGGAATGTTCAGGTGCGCGCGACTTTCGCTCCAGGCCATCAATACGTGGGAGCCGTCCGGGCGCGTCCATGGCACGGCGTACAAATCTTCGGGGACCGAAACTACCAGCGGCAGCGTGTCGGGACGCAACGTCGGGCCGGTGATCCGCAGGAAGTTTTGCAGTGCGTGATACACAGGTTTGGGTTCGCCCTTGAGGTCAAGCAGGCCATAGCTGCGCTCCCTGGGGCTGACCGGGCGACTGATGTCGCTGAGGCTGAACAGAAAAATCCGCTGATAATCCAGCGCACTCATCAGCGCCAGACGTCGCAGTGTGTAACTGGCCTGATTTTGCAGCCCGGCGGCTTGTTGCGTCGGCAGCGGCCCGCCGTAGCTGGACCATCCCCACTCGGTGGCCCACACGTTCTTGACTCCTGCGGTGTGCAGCAGACTGTTCATTTCGTTGGCGCGCAGCAGGAAATCCCGGTCTTGCAGCGAGTCGCCTTCTGGATAGTCGGAGTAGGGGTGGTAGGCGGCCACGATGTTCTGATCGGCCAGACCCATGTCCAGCATGCTGCGCAGTAGATTGCCGGTGCTGCCCAGCAACTGGCCGTAATAGGCCATGCCCGCGGTGACGACGTTTTTGTCGGGCACTGCATCGCGGATGGCCGTCGCGGTCAGGGTCAGAAGGCTGTAATAGGCCTTCGGATCAGCCATCGGCAGCCAGGTAATGTTCGGCTCATTCCATACCTGCCAGCTGTCGACGTCGGGGTAATACTGGCTGAGCGCGGTCATGCGTTCGGCAAAAAGGTTGAAATCCTCGGGCGGGTACTGATCGCTGTTGCTGGCGCCTGCCGGTGCGCTACTGACGAACTCGGCGGACCCGGTCAGATAGGCAAGCATGTTGTAGTGATGAGGACGGGCTGCGCTCATCGCAGCGTCGAGTGCCGCCAGGTTGTACTCGCCTTTGGCCGGCTCCAGGTTTGGCCAATTGAGCGTCCAGCGCACCCAGCTCAGACCCAGTTGATCGAGCCGGGTCATCTGTTTCTGATAGACGTCCGGAGTGAACGCGTCGAATTGCACGTTGATGCCCAGATAATCCTGCCAGTTCACCTCTCGGGGCGCCCGCAGGATGGTCTCGGCCCATGCATTGGCTGTGCAAAGTGACAGCGCGCCAATGAGCAGCGCGCGTTTGATGGGTCCCCAACTCCTGTAAGGCATCAACATCACTCCCTTGCGGGCCAGATCGCCATTGCAGCGTGAATATCCGGCCCGTCAGCTTGTCACCTCAGGCTTTGACGGCATCCGGTACGCGGCCATATATATCGGTGAAGCGCACAATGTCGTCTTCACCAAGGTATTCGCCGCTTTGCACCTCGATCATCACCAGATCAATCACGCCCGGATTGATCAGGCGGTGGGTATGCCCCGGCTTGATGAAGGTCGATTCGTTGGTGTCGAGCATGAACTCGCGATCGTTATTGCTGACCAGCGCCATGCCGCTGACGACAATCCAGTGTTCGCTGCGGTGGTGGTGCATTTGCAGCGACAGCGATCCCTGGGGCTTGACCACGATGCGCTTGATCTTGAAGCGCTTGCCTTCTTCGAGCACGGTGTAGGTGCCCCAAGGGCGGGTGACGGTGTTGTGCAACAGATACGCCGGATGACCCTGACGCTTGAGTTCCTGGGCGATGACTTTGACTTCCTGGGTGCGCGAAGCGTCGGCAATCAGCAGCGCGTCCGGGGTGTCGATGATGATCAGGTTGTCCAGGCCCACCGCGCCGACCAGGCGTTTTGGCGAATCGATGTAGCAGTTGGTGACGTCGTGCAGCACGGTCTGGCCGTTGCACTGATTGCCTCGTTCGTCGCCGAGGGTCAGTTCGCGGATGGCCTGCCACGAACCGATGTCGCTCCAGCCCAGCTCACAAGGCACGACCGCTACTTTCTGCGAGCGCTCCATCAACGCGTAGTCAATCGAGATGTCCGGGACGAGGGCGAAACTGGTGCTGTCGAGCTCCATCTGCAGTTCGTTCTTGCCTTCTTTGCTCGTGCATTGCGCCAGGCAATGCTGGACGGCCGCCAGTACATCGGGCGCGTGAATGTCCATTTCACTGAGCAGCACGTCGACCCGCATGCAAAACATTCCCCCATTCCACAGGTGCAGCCCGCCGCTGACATATTCCTCGGCGGTCTGGGCGTTGGGTTTCTCAACAAAACGAGCCACCTGAAACGCCTGGCCGTTGAGCGACTGGCCCTTTTCGATGTAACCGAATCCGGTTTCAGGTTTGGTCGGTTTCAAGCCGAACGTCACCAGCCAGCCTTCCTCAGCCAGGGCGCGGGCACTTTCAACGGCGGCACTGAACGCTTGGAGGTCTTCGATCAGGTGATCGGCGGGCAGGATCAGCAATTGTGCATCGGAGCCGTAGCGCGACTGAACGTGCAACGCGGCTGCCGCCACGGCCGCGGCAGTATTGCGACCGAACGGTTCAAGCAGGAAGTCCAGCTGCACTTTGCTTTTGTTGAGCAAACGGTAGTCGTCGACGGTGCGGAAATAAACTTCCCGATTGGTCACCGTCAGCAGGCTTTCGACATCGGGCAGCCCGGTGGCGCGCATGAACGTTTTCTGCAGAAGGCTTTCACCGTCTGGAAGCCGCATGAAAGGTTTAGGCATGGCCTCACGGGAAACAGGCCATAGTCGGGTGCCGGCGCCGCCAGCAATAATGCAGGGAATCAGGGTGCCCATCGTATAGCCTCGCGAAAAATACGCACTGCACTGGCAGTGCTGGAGAGAGTGTAAAGATCGAAGCAGATGGACCCATGTTGAATACGCTCAAGATCCCCACCGTCATTCAAGACAGCACGGCTCGGCAAAGGCTTGTTGATCCGGCGCAACCGCATACAGACATCCTCATTTCTTCAATCCGTGAATGCATGATTGGCTGTTGAATTCGGCAATTTTGTTATCAAAAGTCAATAAAATGACTTTTTAGCCTAAGAATCCCGTTTAAGCCAATAATTTGTCGATTAAGCACATTCTTGCGAAATATTTCAATGCCCCGAACCCTCTCGGAATCATTTTTTTAACAGCACAACGCGTTCCAACGCCCACTTCTGACTGAAATGCACTGCAAATGGGTAGTCGCAGCATCCAGCGTAATAGGTGCAAGGCAGTACTACAGCCGCCAATGATGGTAGTCAAAGGCTTCAAGTCGGGCCTTTGCGCTGATTCACGGTATTTGTCTGCGCGAGGCAATTTGCGCCTGTGCCGTCTGTCGCTTCGCGTGGGGCAAAAGTTTTTTGAATAACGTCTGGCTTTTTCCTACACGCATGCGGTCAAACTCTCTCGCATTGAATCGGCTTGCATTGAACCGGACAGCTAAGAGGGACAGACATGACAGAGCGCAGGGCTATTTTGATTCTTCACGGTAAGCAGGCGCTTAACGAGGAAGTGCGCAGCGCGGTGGAAAAAAAGCGCCAGCGCGGTTGGCAGCTGGATGTGCGGGTGACGTGGGAAGCGGGCGATGCGCAACGGCTGGTGAAGGAAGCCTTGGCTGATGGCCATAAACAAATCATTGCTGGCGGCGGCGACGGCACATTGCGCGACATCTCCGAAGCCTTGGCGCTGGCCGAAGCTGACGCCAGCCTGACGATATTGCCGCTTGGCACTGCCAACGATTTCGCGCGCTCGGCCGGAGTGCCGCTGGAAGTCGAAAAAGCCCTGGATCTGCTGGATGTGCCTGCGCACCCGGTCGACATCGGCGATGTGGACGGGCACCTGTTCCTGAACATGGCCACCGGCGGTTTTGGCAGTCAGGTGACCGCCAACACTTCCGAAGACCTGAAAAAAATTCTCGGTGGCGCCGCGTATCTGTTCACCGGCTTGTCACGCTTTAGCGAACTGCGGGCCGCATATGGCGAACTCACCGGCCCGGATTTCCACTGGAAGGGCGATCTGCTGGCATTGGGCATCGGCAACGGTCGTCAAGCAGGCGGCGGTCATCCCTTGTGCCCCACGGCGCTGGCTGACGATGGTTTGCTGGACATCAGCATTTTGCCTGCGCCCCAGGAAGTGGTCGGCACCCTGAAAAGCCTGCTTGAAGGCGGTCTCGGGTTTGAAAACCTGTTTATCCGGGCCCGCCTGCCCTGGGTCGAGCTCACGTCCACCGAGGGGCTGGATATCAATCTGGACGGCGAACCGCTGCGCGGCGAGAAACTGCGGTTCGAAATCAGGCCGGCTGCACTGCGCATACACCTGCCATCGCATTCGCCGCTGTTGAGTCAATCGGCGCGACTCAATCGTCCAGACTGATGATCTGCTCGCGTACGCAGAACAGCACCAGCCCGGCGACGTCGTAGATCTGAAGGCGTTTCATGATCTGCGACCTGTGGGTTTCAACGGTCTTGATACTCAGGCTCAAGCCGCTGGCTATTTCCCGGGTGGATTTACCGCGCACCACCAGGCGCAGAATCTCCAACTGGCGAGCCGTGAGGTTGTGGGTTTCCACCGGCTCGACCTTGGCCGCTTGAGCGCCGTGGAGTGCCTGATTGATCACGGTATGAGCGATGGCGGGGCTCAGGTAGCGCTCGCCATTGCGCAACGCGTCCAGCGCCTGCTCGATTTCAGTGGCCGTCGCATCCTTGAGCAGGTAGCCATGGGCGCCTCCCTCAAGGGCCCGCATGATGATATGCGGCTCAGTGTGCATCGACAGGATCAGCACCCTCGTATCGGGCAGGGCCTTGTTCAGCCGTTCCAGTGCATCGAGGCCGTTGCCGTCTCTCATCGAAATGTCGAGCAGGATGATGTCCGGCTTGAGGTCTTGGGTGAGTTCCAGCAATTGCTCGCCATGAGCCGCCTCGCCAATCACCGCGTAGCCGGGAATATCCGAGACCAGCGCGCGCACGCCCGCCCTGATCAGTGCGTGGTCGTCGACTAACAGAAGATTGCAGATCATGAATGCTTGCTTATGTCAGCGCGTTCCCGGGCGCGGGGTGCCCAAGGAAATAACGCCTGAATGTGGGTGCCTTCGCCGGGCGCACTGTGGATGCTGAACGTGCCGCCAATCAACGCTGCCCGCTCCGACATACCCGCCATGCCACGCTGGCCCTGTTCGGCAGGATTGAGCGCGGGCGCAAAGCCGCGTCCATCATCGCAAATGCTCAAGGCCAAGCCATCGGCGCGACGCTGCAGTCGCACCACCAGGTTATTGGCGTGGGCGTGGCGCAAGATATTGGTCACCGCTTCCTGGGTAATGCGAAACGCTGCAACGGCCATCTCCTCCGGAATGCCGGACAGACGTTGCTGGCATTCCAGGCTCCACAACATCTGCGTATCGGCCAGGGTGCGCAGCAGATGCGCACGCAGGCTGGCCTCCAGACCCATGCTCGTCAATTGCCGGGGGTTGAGAATGGCCGAAACATCGCGCACCTTCGCCAGCGTCTCGTCCAGGGTGCTGTTGAGGGTGACCCAGTTGGGCTGTAGCTGTTCGGGTATTCGTCGTTGCAACCAATCGCTTTGCAGCTTGGCCGCAGTCAGCATCTGGCCAATGTCGTCATGCAGTTCGCGGCTGAGCCGATGGCGTTCGGTTTCTTGAACCTGAAGCATGTGATCTGCCAGTTCCTGCGGCTGAAACTGGATTGAGCGTCCCAGCCGCCTCTGCGCGTACCAGACACTCAGGAATGCCAGCAGATTGAGCGTCAGCAAGCTCAGCGGTAGCGCGCTTGCCGCCAGATACAGCGCTGCGTCGCACGCCATCGCGCCGACACTGAGTACAGCAGCCAGCCGCCAGGCATTTTTCGTGCTCGGCGGCCATAACTTGAAGGGTTTGTTGCTGGCGTGCATAGGAAATGTAGCCATCGAGTGTCTATTTGGCGGGCGCCGATGTTACCTCAAATACCCGACCTATTAAGCGCTGTATTGTCCGACAGTTCGATAAGCGGATGCCCCGTGGGGGCTGGTGACTCGGCTTGATGAGCAGCCAGCTGCCTAATAACCCTGTTCATTTAAAAGCCGGTGGTGTGGCGTGTGCGGCCCCCTGCGGACGTACCGGCGGGCCGTGACTGCAAGGCGCCCGAAGGTGCCCATCTCACCGGATGGACCGGGCTGGCCTCAAGGGCTCCGATACCCGAGCAGCAGCCAAAGTGTTCAAGCAATTGTTGCTGTTCTTCATCATCCATCAACAACTGGCCCGAGTGCGGATCGATCAGTTCAACCTGCCAGGCCAGCAACGAAAAGCAGCTTCGCAGGGATTCCAGCGCCTTGGCATGGATGCGCCCGGCGGCGTGGGCAAAGTACAGCAAATAGCGTAGCTGGCGGGCGAAGCTGGCGAGGGGGGCGACGCTGGCCTTGTCTGCTTCGCCGGCTATTTTCTGCAGGGAGTCAAGCAGGCATTCGATGGCATCCTTGTCATCGCTGATCAACTCCAAATGTGCCAGGCATTCATCCGAACGAGTCAGTAATGCCTGGGCATCACTGAGAAACTCACTGTGTAGCTGATGCCACTCATTGCCGTTCAGCATGCGTAATCTCCACTGTCCATGTACGGCGATCGAAGGTCGCGCGTGGCGAGAGGCATCAAATTAGTGTCGAACGCAACGGAATGTATGTAGGGCGTTTCTGATTGTTTCCGATCGTTCGGACAAGTTGTGACCGGATCGGCTTTAGGCGGCCAGCTGCGCTGTTGCGATCGGAGCGCAACCGCAGACAGGTTGAACGGTTCGGGGATTTCCTTGAGCACGACCACGAACCTGACTCCATTCGTTCAGTGAGAATGGCGTCACAGTAATGGCTATTAGGAACTACGAATATCAGGTTTGTCCCGAGGGTGGCTCAGGGGTACCCCTAGGTGCGTGCCAGCAGATGCTTCCATTTGCGATTAAGGTCTGGCGGGACCGTGCCGATAGCGTGTTAGTGGAATCAATATGAACCTTGCTCCAGGAGCAACAGATGGCTGGCATTCTCGACACCGTAGATCAACGCACACAATTGGTGGGTGAGAACCGCCTGGAAATTCTCATGTTTCGCTTGGCCGGCCGGCAGCTGTTTGCGATCAACGTGTTCAAGGTTCAGGAAGTACTTCAACTGCCCAAGCTCACGCTGATGCCCCAGCGGCACCCCTTTGTCTGCGGCGTGGTCAATCTGCGCGGCCAGACCCTGCCAGTCATTGACCTGTCGCAAGCCATCGGTATGCGTCCGTTGGTGCCGAGCCCGTCCAGCACGATCATCGTCACTGAGTACAACCGTTCCGTGCAGGCGTTTTTGGTCGGTGGCGTGGACCGCATCGTCAACATGAACTGGGAAGCCATTTTGCCGCCGCCCACCAGCGCAGGTCGCCAGCATTACCTGACGGCCATCAGCAAGGTCGATGATCAGTTGGTTGAAATCATCGACGTTGAGAAGGTGCTGGCCGAAATCGTCCCGTACAGCGCCAAGGTCTCCCGCGAGAAGCTCGAAGACCCGGTTCTGGAGCGCGCGCGCGGACGTGAAGTGTTGCTGGTCGACGACTCCAACGTGGCCTTGGCGCAGTTGCGCGAAACGCTTGGGCAACTGGGGGTGAAGATGCACGTTGCCCGCGACGGCCTCAAGGCATTGAACATGCTCAAGGCTTGGGCCGATACCGGCGAGGTCATGACCGACAAGCTGCTAATGGTCTTCACCGACGCGGAAATGCCGGAAATGGACGGCTACCGCCTGACCACTGAAATCCGTAATGACCCGCGCCTGCGGGGGCTCTATGTGGTGTTGCACACTTCGCTGTCGGGCAGCTTCAACGAGTCCATGGTCAAGAAAGTCGGGTGCGACAACTTCCTCTCCAAATTCCAGCCGGACAAACTGGTGGACGTGGTGCGCGAGCGCCTGATGCTCGATAACAAATAATCAGCTTTTCCAGCCCTCGTGACCGGCTACGTGCCGGTCGCGGGGGCTTTTTTTTTGTATCTGTATGGCTGTGGCCGGACATCGCCTCGTATAAAGTGGCGCCTTTATCGCTCGCAAGAAGGAAGCGTTCATGCCACAGCTCAGCGCGTTGTATCGGTACCCCCTCAAGTCCTGTAAAGCCGAATCGTTGCAAAAGGCGAGTTTCGATCAGTTGGGGTTGGCGGGGGATCGACGCTGGATGTTGGTGGACGAGAGCAATGGCCGGTTTTTTACCCAGCGTGCGCTGCCGCAAATGTCGCAGCTGTCTGTGCTCTGGAATGAAGCGGGCGGCGTGACGTTATCGGCGCCAGGCCATGAAGCGCTGGAGGTGTCGGTGCCGGAAGACGTCGAAGCGAACCTGCGCGGGATTACGGTCTGGCGCGACTCCTTCCGCGTACCGGACGCAGGTGATGAAGCGGCGCGCTGGGTCAGTGACTTCATCGGCAAGCCGACGCGCATGGTGCATATGCCAGCGGAGCGAGCGCGCTGGTTACCCAGCGGATTTGGCGAGATCAATGACCGCGTCAGCTTTGCCGATGGTTTTCCGTTGCTGCTGATTGGTCAGGCATCGGTGGACGATTTATCCGGCAAGATCGGCCGCCAGCAGGAGATGCTGCGCTTCAGGCCGAATCTGGTGGTGGAGGGCGCAGAAGCCTTCGCCGAGGACGGCTGGAAACGTATCCGCATCGGTGAGATGGAGTTCCGGCTACTCGTCGGCTGTGCGCGATGCATCCTTACCACCATTGACCCGGCCACCGGTCAACGCACCGAAGACCGCGAACCGCTGACGACGCTCAAGACCTATCGCGAGTGGGAAGGGAATATCTGGTTTGGGCAGAACGTGGTCAGTGACGGACCCGGCGTGCTTGAAGTGGGAATGCCGGTCGAGGTGCTTGAATAGCGTGCAGCCCGGGATCGCGGGAACGCGGTTTCTGTAGGAGCCAACTTGTTGGCGAGCGGAGCGATACGGTGTGTCAGGTGTATCGCCTCGCGAACCAGTTCGCTCCTACAGGATCACGTTACAAATCATCAAAAAACCGTTCGTGCCAATCCACCAGTGGCTGCGGTGCATTGAGCTTCTGGCCGTAGATCACGGCATAAGACAGCACGTTCTGAACGTACTGACGGGTTTCGTCGAACGGAATGCTTTCTACCCACACATCGAACGCCAGGTGGTTGGCGCCGCGAAGCCACTGGCGTACCCGCCCAGGACCCGCGTTATAGGCCGCTGAAGCCAACACCCGATTGCCGTTGAACTGGCTGTGAACCTGGCTCAGATAAGCCGCACCTAACTGGATGTTCTTGTCCGGGTCCAACACCTGGGCAGGGGACGCCAGTGGGATACTGAATTTGCGTGCGGTCTCTTTGGCCGTGGCCGGCATCAATTGCATCAGACCACTGGCGCCCACGCCGGAGCGTGCGTCGTCCATGAACGCGCTTTCCTGACGCGTGATCGCGAACACCCAGCTTGAATGCAGTCCGCGCACTTGCGCTTCGCGGACCAGAGTGTCGCGGTGGGCCATCGGGAAGCGGATATCCAGGTCGTCCCAATACTGCGCCTGACTGATGGTGCGAATCGCCGGGAAATACCACTTCATGTCGTAGGCCAGCTTGGCCTGAGCGACCATTTCATCGCGATTGAAGCGGCGCGTGACGTGGTACCACTCGCGTCGACCGTCGACGATCTGCCCGCGCTGGTAAAACTCCAGCGCCCGGCGCACGCCCGGCGTATTGCGCACCTTGTTGACGGTGGCCTGGCTGAGCATCAGCGGCTTGTTGTTCAGTTGGTAGGGGGTCTGAATACGATCAGCCGCGAGGAAACCGTAAAAATCACGCTCCTTTGCCACACCCTTGTATAGCGCGGGCAACAGCTGACTGTTGGGCTGCGCCAGTTCCAGTGAGCGTGCCTGCCAATAGCGCCAGCGATTGGTGGTTGCCAAGGTTTGTGGCAGGCGGCGAGTCAGCTCGTAAGCATCCTCCCAGCGGCCCAGACGCAGCAGCAAGCGCAGGCGCCATTCGGTCACGGTGTCGTCGCGCAGGTCCGGGTCGTATTTGGTCATCACCTCCAGCGCGCGGCCGTCGTAGCTGCGGGCCAGGGTCAGGCCGATTTCCTTGGCGATCTGTACCTGTTCTTCATGGGAGAAACGCAGTGTAGGAGCGTAAGCGTCCAGCAGCTCCAGCGCGCGCTGGGGGTCTTGCTTGGCAAGGCGACGCAGGCCCAGGCCGACCACGTCGGACATCGCCTCGTCGGCTGGCAGGAATTGTGCCCGGTTGTTGACCATCTCCGGTTTTTGCGCCACGGCGATCAGCAGACGACCCTGAGGCGCGAGAGAGTTCAGGCTGTTGACCAGTTGATTGGCCAGCGCATAGTTGCGGGTCTGGGCAGCCAGTTTGGCGCGCTGCCAGCGTTTCTGTTCAGTGAGTTGACCGTCAGCAGCCCACTGAGCGAAAAACGCATCGCAGGCGGCGGGCAGAGTCTTGCCGGTCATCCACAGCTTCTCGGCGTTGGCATAACCTTCGCTACGCAAGTTATGACCCAGCTGGTACTGGCCATACAGGCAGTCCAGTTCGACGAAGTTGTTTTTAGGATCGTAGTGCTCGACAAACGGTTGCCAGTCACCACGGGAAGCCAGCAAGCGCAGCCAGCGCAGCTTCATGTAGTTGGCCTGAGGCAGGTCACCGTGGTCAGCGAAGAATTTTTCGACTTCCTGATTGCTCGCCGTGTTGAGGCGGGCGGTCAGCTCGTCGTAAGCGAGATACGGCTCAAGGGGATAATCGGCCAGCGCCGCGCCGTACATCCGGTAAGGGCCGGCATCCCCTTTGGCCAGCGCACGCTTGGCTTCATCGTAATACTGGCGTTGTTGGGAAAGGTCGACCGCTTGGACAGACTGGGCGGCGGTCGCCGACAGAAGCAGGCAGGACAAAAGACTGAACAAACGACTGCGCATGAGACTTCCGTGCAGATGAATCGTGAAAAGTGCCGCTAGCTTAGCGGTTTGCCAGCGCCTGTTGAAGCGTCGTGGCATCGACGGTCACTGATAGAAACAAACACCCCGTATAAATACTGTTATTTGGACCAAGGGCGCCACATCTGACATCCAATGCCCACATGGATCGGGTATCTCAGGTAGAATGCGCGCCCGGTTTTTGGAGAAGCTCATGACCCTGCTCAAATTCAGCGATGTGTCCCTTGCGTTCGGCGCCATGCCGTTATTAGACAAGGTGTCGTGGCAGATCGCCCGTGGTGAGCGGGTCTGCATCATCGGTCGCAATGGCACTGGTAAATCCAGCATGCTCAAGCTGGTCAAAGGCGTGCAAAAGCCCGATGACGGCAGCGTCTGGCGTGCGCCCGGTCTGAAAATCGGCGAATTGCCCCAGGAATTGCCGGTGGCCGACGAACGTACTGTGTTCGACGTCGTGGCTGAAGGCCTTGATGGCGTTGGCGCTTTGCTCGCCGAATACCACCACCTGAGCCAGAACATCGTCACCGCCGAGGACCTGGACAAACTGATGCACGTCCAGCAAGACCTCGAAGCCCGTGACGGCTGGCGCTTGCAGCAACTGGTCGACAGCACCTTGAGCCGCCTGCAGTTGCCCGCCGACAAAACCCTGGCCGAACTTTCCGGCGGCTGGCGTCGCCGTGTACTGCTGGCCCAGGCGCTGGTGTCCGAGCCCGACCTGCTGCTGCTCGACGAGCCCACCAACCACCTGGACATCGGTGCAATTGCCTGGCTCGAAGAAGCACTCAAGGATTTTCAGGGTGCCGTGCTGTTCATTACGCACGACCGGTCCTTCCTGCAGAACCTCGCCACGCGCATCCTCGAACTGGATCGCGGTGGCCTGATCGACTGGAACGGCGACTACGCCAGCTTCCTGGTGCACAAGGAAGCGGCACTTGCGGCGGAAGAAACCGCCAACGCGCTGTTCGATAAGCGTCTGGCCCAGGAAGAAGTTTGGATCCGTCAAGGCATCAAGGCACGACGCACCCGTAACGAAGGCCGCGTCCGCGCGCTGAAAGAATTGCGCGTCGAACGCAGCGAACGCCGCGAGCGCACCGGCAAGGCCAACATTCAGCTGGATACCGCTGATAAGTCCGGCAAGCAGGTAATGGTGCTCGACAACGTCAGCTTCGCTCACCCGGGCGGCCCGATGTTGATCAAGGACTTCTCCATGGTCCTGCAGCGCGAAGACCGTATCGGTCTGCTGGGTGCCAACGGTACCGGCAAAACCACGCTGCTCAAGCTGATGCTCGATAACCTGCAACCTACCAGCGGCAGCGTTGAAGTCGGCACGCGTCTGGACGTGGCTTACTTCGATCAGCTGCGCCATCAGCTGGATCTGGAAAAAACCGTTATCGACAACGTCGCCGAAGGGCGCGATTTCATCGATATCGATGGCCAGAGCCGCCACGTTCTCAGTTATCTGGGCGATTTCCTGTTCAGCCCGCAGCGTGCCCGTACGCCGGTCAAAGCGTTGTCTGGTGGTGAGCGTGCGCGCCTGTTGCTGGCCAAACTGTTCAGCAAACCAGCCAACCTGTTGGTACTCGACGAACCGACCAACGACCTGGACGTAGAGACCCTTGAGCTGCTTGAAGAAGTGCTGTTGACCTTCAAGGGCACCGTTTTGATGGTCAGCCACGACCGGGCATTCCTCGACAACGTCGTGACCAGCACCCTGGTGTTCGAAGGCGAAGGCAAGGTTCGCGAGTTCGTCGGTGGCTATCAGGACTGGCTGCGTCAGGGCGGTTCGCCGCGTCTGCTGGGCGTGACGGACAGTAAATCCGGCAAAGCAGAACTGGCCACTGCGGTGACTGCCGCCGAGCCGGTCGCCGCTGCTGAAATGCCGGTCGCGAAGAAGAAGCTCAGCTACAAGTTGCAGCGCGAGCTCGAAGCGTTGCCGGGGCAGATCGATGCTGTCGAGTCAAAAATGGCCGTACTGACGGCTGAGATGGCCGAGCCTGCTTTCTATCAGCGTCCTGCCGAGCAGACCACTGCGGTCATCGCTCAGCTGGAAAGTCTGCAAGGCGAGCTTGACGGGTTGCTGGAGCGCTGGGCTGAGCTGGACGACTGATCGACCAAGGGTCGAGACGTAAAAAAGCCCGAGCCCCTTCAAGGGTTCGGGCTTTTTGCTGGTGCGGGGAAACGCGCTTATTCGGCGCGCTTGACCAGGCGTACGGCCAGTACGTCGCACGGTGCGCCGTGAAGTACGTCGTTGGCGGTGGAGCCCAGCAGCAGTGACAGGCCGTGACGGCCATGGCTGCCGACCACGATCAGATCGCAGTGATATTCCTTGGCAAGCTGATGGATTTCCTGGCGCGGCTGGCCGTAGGTCAAGTGGCTGTCGCCGGTCTTCACTTCTGGATACTTGAGTTTCAATGCTTCGAGCTTTTCCTTGGCCTGGTCGAACTGTTGCTGTTGAAGCTGCGAAAGATCCATAGGGACATCGCCACCGAAAGCCATGGCCATTGGCTCTACAATGTGCACCAGCGACAGCTTGGCTTCGCTGGCGAGTGCCAGATTCATGGCCCGTTTGATGACCGGATCGCACTCTTCAGTGAGGTCCACGGCAACCAAAATATGTGTATAGGACATGGGATGTTCCTTCTGAGGTTTGCGATGGTTTTAATTATGGCTCTTTTCACGCGCCTCATGGCACGCCTTTATATCTGCAACTGCGGCCGTTTCGAGCAGGGAACAGGCAAATGACGGTATGGATCGTGGTCGCAATCCTTGCCGCCGTCCTGAGCCCTTTGGTCTGGCTGCGTCCGTCGCGGCAGCAGAGTGGCAGAATGGCGTTGCGGATGGAAGCCAGACGCATGGGTCTGGCGATGCAATTAATGCCCCAGGACTGGCCGCATTGGCTGCCTAAGGAGCCGCCAAGCCCTTGCGCGCAATACCATCGCCCGCGTCGATCCTCCAAGCCAGACAGTTGGGTGTACTTTCAGACGGAACCCGGCGTATGGCTCAATCAGTGGCGCGAGCCCTGTGAGGACGCGCGTTTGATCGAGCAGTTTCAGACGCTACCAGCCGACACGTACAAGGTGGAGGCGGGTAAACAGTTGATCGCGTTGTATTGGGGTGAGAAAGGCGAGGAGCAAGTGTTGCAGCGCATTACAGCGGTGCTCAAAGCGCTCGCTTGACCTGTAGCTCGTCAAATCCCAGGCATTAAAAAGCCCGATAACAACATCGGGCCGGGGTTGGCCAGGCAGGCCGATAATTCTGGGTGTTCTTAATTCAGGAAACTTTGCGGTGCAACGCCGCGAACCGGTGTATTCAAGGCTGCATTTTGTCGAAACGACCCGTCTTGATGCGCGGTGCGCTGAATGTAGACCTAATTGGTGCATTTGTCTGCGCCCCATCCATATTTTTTATCTGTATAGCAGCCGACGCCTGCGGAGCATTTGACGTTTATTTCCCGTGTTTAAAATCATCAACGTACTGAATGCGTGTTCATCAGCGGCGCGTTGCGACCCGGATTTGCCGCTTATGTCCCCTGCTGGCTCAATTGACAATTGCAGGAATATGGATGAAGGTAGGCGCACCCAATCAAACGGGCGTATGAATTGAGCGTTTGCCGTAGGAATGCTCTGACAGGCGCCCGAGTCGTGTCGACGGGGTGCCTGGTGTTTGGTGGTCTGTAGCGGCGAAACTGCCGTGTCTTTCGCCGGAATCAGCGTCCGATACGTATTGTTCAGCTTCCATATCGTGGAGATCAGTTGATGATTTACGAAGGTAAAGCCATCACGGTTAAGGCTCTTGAAAGTGGCATCGTCGAACTGAAATTCGACCTCAAGGGTGAGTCCGTCAACAAGTTCAATCGCCTCACCCTCAATGACCTGCGTCAGGCCATTGAAGCCATCAAAGCCGATGCCTCGGTCAAAGGCGTCATCGTCACCAGCGGCAAAGACGTGTTTATCGTCGGCGCTGACATCACCGAATTCGTCGAAAATTTCAAACTGCCAGACGCAGAGCTGGTCGCGGGCAATCTGGAAGCCAACCGGATTTTCAGCGATTTCGAAGACCTGAATGTACCCACAGTTGCCGCTATCAATGGCATCGCGCTAGGCGGTGGTCTTGAGATGTGCCTGGCGGCGGACTTCCGCGTCATGTCCACCACCGCCAAAATCGGCTTGCCTGAAGTCAAACTGGGTATCTACCCGGGCTTCGGTGGCACCGTACGCCTTCCGCGGCTGATCGGCGTCGACAATGCTGTCGAGTGGATCGCCTCCGGTAAGGACAATCGCGCTGAAGATGCACTGAAAGTGGGCGCGGTCGATGCGGTGGTCGTGCCTGAGAAACTTCATGAAGCGGCATTGGACCTGATCAAGCGCGCCATTTCCGGCGAGTTCGATTTCAAGGCCAAGCGTCAGCCCAAGCTTGAAAAGCTCAAGCTGAACGCCATCGAACAGATGATGGCTTTCGAAACCGCCAAAGGTTTTGTTGCTGGTCAGGCAGGCCCGAACTATCCGGCGCCGGTCGAAGCGATCAAGAGTATCCAGAAGGCGGCCAACTTCGGTCGCGAAAAAGCGCTGGAAATCGAAGCGGCCGGTTTCGTCAAATTGGCGAAAACCTCGGCTGCTGAAAGCCTGATCGGGCTGTTCCTGAACGATCAGGAACTGAAAAAGAAAGCCAAGATCTACGGCGAAGTCGCCAAAGACGTGAAGCAGGCTGCCGTGCTCGGCGCTGGCATCATGGGCGGCGGTATCGCTTATCAGTCGGCTGTCAAAGGCACGCCGATCCTGATGAAAGACATTCGCGAAGAGGCCATTCAATTGGGCCTAGGCGAGGCGTCGAAGTTGCTGGGCAAGCGCGTTGAGAAAGGTCGTCTGACGGCGGACAAAATGGCCGAAGCGCTTAACGCGATTCGTCCGACGCTGTCCTACGGCGATTTCGGCAACGTCGATCTGGTCGTAGAAGCGGTCGTGGAAAACCCGAAGGTCAAGCAAGCGGTATTGGCCGAAGTCGAAGGGCAGGTGGGTGAAGACACCATCTTGGCTTCCAATACCTCGACCATTTCCATCAGCCTGCTCGCCAAAGCCCTCAAGCGTCCGGAAAACTTTGTCGGCATGCATTTCTTCAACCCGGTACACATGATGCCGCTGGTGGAAGTCATCCGGGGCGAGAAGTCCAGCGAAGTGGCCGTCGCCACCACCGTGGCTTACGCCAAAAAAATGGGCAAGAACCCGATCGTCGTCAACGACTGCCCGGGCTTTTTGGTCAACCGCATCTTGTTCCCGTATTTCGGCGGTTTTGCCAAGCTCGTCAGCGCTGGTGTCGACTTCGTACGCATCGATAAAGTGATGGAAAAATTCGGCTGGCCAATGGGCCCGGCGTACCTGATGGACGTGGTCGGCATCGACACCGGCCACCACGGTCGCGACGTCATGGCTGAAGGCTTCC
Organism: Pseudomonas corni; assembly: GCF_057128765.1. Taxonomy (NCBI): domain Bacteria; kingdom Pseudomonadati; phylum Pseudomonadota; class Gammaproteobacteria; order Pseudomonadales; family Pseudomonadaceae; genus Pseudomonas; species Pseudomonas corni. The sequence goes on along the minus strand of NZ_JBSKHW010000008.1, from coordinate 225,769 downwards.
CGGACCGTATGAAGGACGACCGTCGTTCGGCAGTTGATGCGCTGTACGAAGCGGATCGTCTGGGCCAGAAGAACGGCAAAGGCTTTTATGTCTACGAGACCGACAAGAAGGGCAAACCGAAGAAGGTCGTCGATGCTTCCGTGCTGGAAGTGCTCAAGCCGATCGTCTACGAGCACCGTGAAGTCAGCGACGAAGACATCATCAACTGGATGATGATTCCGTTGTGCCTGGAAACCGTGCGCTGCCTGGAAGACGGCATTGTCGACACCGCGGCCGAGGCCGACATGGGCCTGATCTACGGCATCGGCTTCCCTCCGTTCCGTGGTGGCGCGCTGCGCTATATCGATTCGATTGGTGTGGCCGAGTTCGTTGCCCTGGCTGACAAATACGCTGATCTGGGCGCGCTGTACCACCCCACTGCGAAGCTGCGCGAGATGGCCAAGAACGGCCAGAGCTTCTTCGGTTAAGTGCCCAACGAGTAGGTGAATATATGAGCTTGAATCCGAAAGACGTCGTGATTGTCGACTTCGGTCGCACCCCGATGGGCCGCTCCAAGGGTGGCATGCACCGCAATACCCGCGCCGAAGACATGTCGGCGCATCTGATCAGCAAACTGCTGGAACGCAACGCCAAGGTCGACCCGGCAGAAGTCGAGGACGTGATCTGGGGCTGCGTTAACCAGACGCTGGAGCAAGGCTGGAACATCGCGCGCATGGCGTCGCTGATGACCCAGATTCCGCACACCTCGGCGGCACAAACCGTGAGCCGCCTCTGCGGTTCATCCATGAGCGCGCTGCATACTGCTGCTCAGGCAATCATGACCGGCAACGGCGATGTATTCGTGATCGGCGGTGTCGAGCACATGGGGCATGTCGGCATGATGCATGGCGTCGATCCCAACCCGCACATGTCGCTGTATGCAGCGAAGGCCTCGGGCATGATGGGCCTGACGGCGGAAATGCTCGGCAAAATGCACGGCGTGACTCGGGAGCAGCAGGACGCCTTTGGCGTGCGCTCCCACAGGCTGGCGCATCAGGCTACCGTTGAAGGCAACTTCAAAGACGAAATCATCCCGATGCAAGGGTATGACGAGAACGGCTTCCTGAAGATGTTCGACTACGACGAGACCATTCGTCCAGAAACCACGCTGGAAAGTCTGGCGGCGTTGAAACCTGCGTTCAACCCGAAAGGCGGCACTGTGACAGCGGGTACTTCCTCGCAAATCACCGACGGCGCGTCGTGCATGATCGTGATGTCCGGGCAACGTGCCATGGACCTTGGCATCCAGCCGCTGGCGGTTATCCGCTCGATGGCGGTGGCGGGCGTGGACCCTGCAATCATGGGTTATGGTCCGGTACCGGCGACCCAGAAAGCACTCAAGCGCGCAGGCCTCTCGATCGGCGATATCGACTACTTTGAACTCAACGAAGCCTTCGCCGCGCAAGCGCTGCCAGTGCTCAAAGATTTGAAAGTACTCGACAAGATGGAAGAGAAGGTTAACCTGCACGGCGGCGCCATTGCCCTGGGCCATCCATTTGGATGTTCGGGCGCGCGTATCTCCGGTACCTTGCTCAATGTCATGAAGCAGAAAGGCGGCACCCTGGGTGTTGCAACCATGTGCATTGGACTGGGACAGGGCATCACCACCGTGTTTGAACGCGTTTAATCTGGTGTGATGTTGCAAGCCGGGGCCAGGTGCCCCGGCTTTTGTTTTTTCCGGGAAATGTTTTTTGGCAGTTTTTTTCGCTGTATTTTGCGAGGGCCGCACCATGAAATTACAACCAGGTCTCTACCGTCATTATAAAGGCCCCGAGTACCGTGTTTTCGGTGTCGCGCGGCATTCCGAGACCGAGGAAGAGGTGGTGTTCTATCAAGCGCTGTATGGCGAATACGGGCTCTGGGTCCGGCCGCTGAGCATGTTTGTGCAGTCCGTCGAGGTTGACGGCGAGCAAGTGCCGCGCTTTGCTTTGGTCGAGGCCGAGCCCGACCGTTTTACGCAGTCCTGAGGCTGCCGGTTGTAATACCCCGTGCTTGACCTCACCTTGTAGCCACTATATATAGCGGGGCCTCGACGGCTCTATCGTCTTTTTTTCTAGCATTCAGGAATTTTCCGATCCATGGGCAAATCGCTGGTCATTGTGGAATCCCCGGCTAAGGCCAAGACCATCAACAAGTATTTGGGCAACCAGTACGTGGTGAAGTCGAGTATCGGCCATATCCGAGACCTGCCCACCAGCGGTTCGGCTAGCGCCAGCAAAGAGCCTGCCGCCAAGCGCGGCAAGGCTGTTGCTGGCGAGGTCCCCGCGCTGTCGCCCAAGGAAAAGGCCAAGCGCCAGTTGGTCGCCCGCATGGGCGTCGATCCGGACCACGGCTGGAAAGCCAAGTACGAAATCCTTCCCGGCAAGGAGAAGGTGATCGAGGAGCTGCGGCGTCTGGCCAAAGATGCCGACACCATCTATCTCGCGACGGACTTGGACCGCGAAGGGGAAGCCATTGCCTGGCACCTGCGCGAAGCCATCGGCGGTGACGACTCTCGCTACAAGCGGGTGGTGTTCAACGAAATCACCAAGAAGGCGATTCAGGAAGCGTTCTCCAAGCCCGGTGAGCTGGACATCGATCGGGTTAACGCGCAGCAGGCTCGCCGCTTCCTCGACCGCGTCGTCGGTTACATGGTCTCGCCGCTGCTGTGGCAAAAGATCGCCCGTGGTCTGTCTGCCGGTCGCGTGCAGTCGGTTGCCGTGAAGCTGGTGGTGGAGCGTGAACGCGAGATCCGCGCGTTCAACCCCGAAGAGTATTGGGAAGTGCACGCTGACCTGGGCACTGCCAAGGGCGCCAATGTGCGCTTTGAAGTGGCGCGGGAAAACGGCGAGGCGTTCAAGCCGCTGAACGAAACCCACGCCATGGCAGCACTGGAAAAGCTGAAAGTCTCGGCCTATTCCATCATCAAGCGTGAAGACAAACCGACCAGCAGCAAGCCGTCGGCGCCGTTCATCACCTCCACGTTGCAGCAGGCTGGTAGCAACCGCCTGGGCTTCGGCGTGAAGAAAACCATGATGATGGCCCAGCGTTTGTACGAGGCCGGTTACATCACTTACATGCGTACCGACTCCACCAACCTGTCGGCTGACGCGGTGGCCATGGCCCGCACTTACATCGAAACCGAGTTCGGCAAAAAATACCTGCCGGAATCGCCCTTGGTTTACAGCAGCAAGGAAGGCGCACAGGAGGCTCACGAAGCGATTCGACCTTCTGACGTCAACACGCACCCGAGTAAGTTGACGGGGATGGAGCGTGATGCCGAGCGTCTTTACGAGCTGATCTGGCGCCAGTTCGTGGCCTGCCAGATGCCGCCTGCGCAATACCTGTCGACCACTGTCAGCGTCGGAGCCGGCGAATTCGAGCTGCGTGCCAAAGGCCGCATCCTCAAGTTCGACGGTTACACCCGTGTCATGCCGCAAATGGCCAAGCCGGGTGACGACGACGTCCTGCCTGACATGGCGCAGGGCGACAAGATGAAGCTGATCAAGCTTGATCCGACTCAACACTTCACCAAGCCGCCTGCGCGTTATTCCGAGGCGAGCCTGGTAAAAGAAATGGAAAAACGCGGTATTGGTCGTCCGTCGACTTACGCTGCGATCATTTCGACCATCCAGGACCGAGGCTATGTGGCGCTGCATAATCGCCGCTTCTACTCAGAAAAGATGGGCGACATCGTCACCGAGCGTCTGTCCGAGAGCTTCTCGAATCTGATGGACTACGGCTTCACGGCCGGCATGGAAGAAAACCTCGATGACGTGGCCCAGGGCGGACGTGACTGGAAAAACGTGCTCGACGAGTTCTACGGCGACTTCAAGAAAAAACTGGAAGTGGCCGAAGCCGCTGACAGTGGGATGCGTGCCAACCAGCCGGTGATGACTGACATCCCGTGCAAAGTGTGCGGTCGTCCGATGCAGATTCGTACCGCATCAACAGGCGTGTTCCTCGGTTGCTCGGGCTACAGCCTGCCAGTGAAAGAGCGCTGCAAGGCGACGGTCAACCTGACGCCGGGCGATGAGATTGCCGAAGACGACGAGGGCGAATCTGAATCGCGCGTATTGCGCGGCAAGCATCGTTGCCCGATCTGCAGCACGGCGATGGATGCCTATCTGCTGGATGAAAAGCGCAAGCTGCACATCTGCGGTAACAACCCGGACTGCGCAGGTTATGAAGTAGAAGAAGGCACTTACCGGATCAAAGGCTACGAAGGCCCAAGCGTCGAGTGCGACAAGTGTGGCGGCGAGATGCAATTGAAGACGGGCCGTTTCGGCAAGTTCTTCGGCTGCACCAACTGCAAGAACACCCGCAAGCTGCTGAAAAGCGGTGAAGCGGCGCCGCCTAAGATGGATCCGGTGAAGATGCCGGAACTCAAGTGCGACAAAGTGGACGACACTTACATCTTGCGTGACGGCGCGTCGGGCTTGTTCCTTGCCGCCAGCCAGTTCCCGAAAAACCGCGAGACCCGTGCGCCTCTGGTCATGGAAATCGTGCCGCACAAAGACGAGATAGATCCCAAGTATCACTTCTTGTGCGAAGCGCCGAAGAAAGACCCGGATGGCCGACCGACTGTCATTCGCTACAGTCGCAAGTCCAAAGAGCAGTACGTGCAGACTGAAGTGGAAGGCAAGCCAACGGGCTGGCGTGCGTTCTACGACGGCAAAGCGTGGAAGGTCGAAGATAAGCGCTGATAACGGTCGCCTGACTCCACTGGCAGGCGCCTGCGGTTTGCGTTAAAAGTGTCCCTCGGTTCGCCGGGGGATTTTTTTGTCCCGACGATGAATACCGTCTGCGCCGGTTCTTATTCGTTAATGGTGGAGGCCACTGTCATGGCTCACGAACTTTATACCCGTACCAATCAGAAACTGTTTTTTGCAGGCCTCGCACTTGAGGCCATGGCTAAGGCAAAAACCAGCGGTGCGATGAACGCTCAAGGGCTTGAGACGGCTGAGCGTGAAGCGGCGGTGTTTCATTTGTATGGCGCGCTGCTTGGGCTATGCCATGAGATTGCAGGCTACTACCGCCTTCCACAGGCGAGCGCGCCTCGTGCTGAAGCGCTGCTGACCCCGCAAGTACTTGAAGCCATCGCCATTCCGGAAATGGCCGAGCTGGTCGAACTCGCCCAGCAGCGGGAAACCTGGCTGGCGCAGTTGCTGGCTTCCTACAATGCGTTGTTTCAACCGCCACGCGAGCCGAAGAAACCCAAGGGCGATGTCACCCAGCCGCTAATTATCTCAGTGGGCAATGAGGAACAGGCTGAGCCGGAATTGAGTCGTGAGGAGATGGAAAGCTGGCGTCAGCAGCTCAAAGGGCTGGCAATTCGTTTCAGGGAAGGGCTCAGCGAGTGCTGAATCCGGGTGATCGATGGGCTAGGGCCTGAGGCATCCGGCTGGTACAATGCCGGCCTTTCGTGGAGAACTGTGTTAATGCCAACGTCTTTTCTGGAAATTGTCGAACTGCCTGACGGCCGTATCGAGTTACGTCGTGCTGAAGATGAAGGGTCGCTGGTTACCCTGAATTTCTCGGAAGACGCCAAAGTGTTTCTGCAAGGCCAGCATGTTGAAGTGGCCAAGGCGATGTTGAGTGTTGGTGTACAGATGGCTGGTCGTCTTGCCGAAGGCGAGCTGGAAAAAGACGATGGCCCGCGGGTGCTTCACTGAGTCGTCGTTGCTCGGTTCACGGCAACTGTTTTTTTCGGACTTTCGCCTGAGAAGTCCTGCGAGCCCTGAAACGCAATTGCCTGGCGACCTTAGCCCAGGCGAATGTTCAGGCTTTGTGCATCCCCGATCTTCGCTGCGCTGACAAGCTGTTGCCGCGCGGCGCCGCCGATTAGATTGATCCAGCTCACTACGGTATGACTACGCCCGAGTCTCAACGCTTCTTGCGTCAACTCAAGTGCGCTTTGTGTGCCCCTTGGTTGCAACAAGAGAATGCGTTCCCGATTCAGCCCTGCGTCCCTCAGCCATGCCTGCGTAACGCTGGCGGGTGGAGCGATCAATGTCAGCCAGCGTGCATCCTGATCCTGGCTCAGTTCGCGCAGGATAGGTGCCAGAAGATTCAGGCAGTTCCCGGCAGCGCCACGCAATGACAACTCACTGAAAGCTTCCGGTTCATTACCCCACGGAGCTTCGATCACCTCTTCGAGGATCGGCACATTGCGCATTGGCGTCAGCGGCTGTGCCATGAATGCTTCGAACAATGGCAGTTGCGCATGCTGTTGCTGTGTGTGTGGGAACTGCATAGACGTTCTCCTTTAGCGGCGAATAACGCCGACGCTCAACCCTTCGATAACCAGATCCTGGTCTTTTAGGTTCACTTCAATGGGGGCGAAGTCCGGGTTTTCTGCGATCAACCAGACCCTGCTGCCTTCACGCTTGAATCGTTTGACGGTGACTTCATCACCGATGCGGGCTACTACGATCTGACCGTTGCGAGCCTCACGAGTGGTGTGTACCGCGAGCAGGTCGCCGTCCAGAATGCCGACGTCCTTCATGCTCATGCCATGCACACGCAGCAGGTAGTCAGCACTTGGATGGAAGAAGGCAGGATTGATGCTCAGGGATTCTTCGATGTGCTGCTGAGCCAGGATAGGCGCGCCGGCAGCGACTCGGCCAATGATCGGCAGCCCGCTATCGTCAGCCTTGGCTTCGAAGCCTGGAATGCGTATGCCGCGGGAGGCGCCCGGGGTCATTTCGATAGCGCCCTTGCGGGCAAGGGCTTTAAGATGTTCTTCAGCAGCATTGGGCGACTTGAAGCCCAGTTCCTGAGCGATTTCCGCACGGGTAGGCGGATAGCCATTGTCTTCCAGGCAGCGTTTGATGAAATCCAGGATTTCGGCTTGGCGTGACGTGAGTTTGATCATTGGGCTCGCTCTGTCTTTTTATACAGTGACTGGGATTATATACAGTGAATTGAACTTGGCAATCTTCCTTTTTAGTCCATGCGCCAGGTGGTAATGACGACGCTGAAGCGTCCACGGGCATCGGACCGCTACAGCCCCCGGCTGATATGATTAAATGGGCGTGACCGGGCGGCCAGAAAACGAACGGCAGGGTTGACAGTCACCCGGCTGAAACGTATGTTTCAAACAGTTGTTTGTCAGGCAGAGAACCATGGCCCAGTCGGAAACAGTTGAACGAATTCTCGATGCAGCAGAGCAGTTGTTCGCAGAAAAAGGTTTCGCCGAAACCTCCCTCAGGCTGATTACCAGCAAGGCATCGGTCAATCTTGCGGCAGTTAACTACCATTTTGGCTCCAAGAAGGCGCTGATCCAGGCGGTCTTTTCGCGTTTCCTCGGGCCGTTCTGCATCAGTCTCGATCGCGAGCTGGAGCGTCGCCAGGCCAAGCCTGATCACAAGCCATCCCTTGAAGAATTGCTCGAAATCCTCGTCGAGCAGGCACTGGTAGTGCAGCCACGCAGCGGCAACGATCTGTCGATATTCATGCGTTTGCTGGGCCTTGCGTTCAGCCAGAGCCAAGGCCACTTGCGGCGTTATCTGGAAGACATGTACGGCAAGGTGTTCCGCCGCTATATGTTGCTGGTCAACGAAGCTGCCCCCCGCATCCCTCCCATCGAGTTGTTCTGGCGTGTGCATTTCATGCTCGGCGCCGCTGCGTTCAGCATGTCGGGCATCAAGGCTTTGCGCGCGATTGCCGAAACCGATTTTGGCGTCAATACCTCGATCGAGCAGGTAATGCGCTTGATGGTGCCGTTCCTGGCAGCTGGCATGCGCGCCGAAACCGGCGTGACTGACGCCGCGATGATCAGCGCCCAGCTCAAGCCGCGCACCAAAAGTCAGGCCCCCGCCAAAGTCTGATCTCCGTCGGATGCGCGCGTATTTGCGTCGCATCCGTCGATCAAGCACCATGCCCGCCATGTGCATGGTTTGTTGAAGGATTTCCGTATGAGTTCTGGCCTGCAAGGCTCCCTGATGGTAGACGTCGCCGGTACCTGGCTGACGTCTGAAGACCGTCAGTTTCTGCGTCAGCCCGAAGTGGGCGGACTGATCATTTTTGCCCGCAATATCGAAAGTCCGCGCCAGGTGCGTGAACTGAGTGCGTCCATTCGTGCAATCCGTCCTGATCTTTTACTGGCAGTGGATCAAGAGGGCGGGCGTGTTCAGCGTCTGCGTCAGGGCTTCGTTCGATTGCCCGCCATGCGCCTCATCGCCGGCAAGCCCAATGCTGAATCCCTGGCGGAAGACTGCGGCTGGCTGATGGCGACCGAAGTCCTCGCCGTCGGCCTGGACCTGAGTTTCGCCCCCGTGCTCGACCTCGATTACCAACGCAGCGCTGTGGTCGGTACCCGTGCGTTCGAGGGTGATCCCGAGCGTGCGGCCTTATTGGCAGGCGCTTTTATCCGGGGCATGAACGCTGCGGGCATGGCCGCAACCGGCAAGCATTTTCCCGGACACGGTTGGGCCGAGGCCGATTCCCACGTCGCCATCCCTACCGACGAGCGCAGCCTGGAGTCCATCCGCGCCAACGATCTGGTGCCGTTCGCCCGTCTGAGTAAACAGCTTGCAGCGGTCATGCCTGCCCACGTTATCTACCCTAAAGTCGATGCTCAGCCCGCCGGTTTCTCCCGCCGCTGGTTGCAGGACATCCTGCGCGGCGAACTGGGTTTTGACGGAGTGATTTTCAGCGACGATCTGTCCATGGCAGGTGCGCATGTGGTGGGGGATGCTGCCAGTCGTATCGAAGCTGCACTGACTGCCGGTTGCGACATGGGCCTTGTCTGCAATGACCGAGGCGCTGCCGAGTTGGCCTTGAGCGCGGCGCAACGGATGAAGATCAAGCCGGCCTCGCGTATCGCCAGAATGCGTGGGCAGGCTTGGGCCACGACCGAATATCGCCAGCATCCACGCTGGCTCGCAGCGTTGTCCTCACTGCGCGCTGCGCAACTGATCGATTAAGGAAACCCCATGACGGTCTACGCGATTATCGGCGGCACAGGTCTGACGCAACTCGAAGGGCTGACTATTCGGCAATCGCTACCGATGAACACGCCTTACGGCGCGCCGTCTGGCGATATTCAGTTGGGCGAGTACGCAGGCCGTGAAGTGATGTTCCTGGCGCGGCACGGGCAGCCCCATCGCTTTCCCCCGCACAAGATCAATTACCGCGCCAACCTGTGGGCTTTGCAGCAGGCGGGCGCGCAAGCGATTCTCGCGGTGAATGCGGTTGGCGGTATCCATCCTGACATGGGCACCGGCCACTTCTGTGTGCCCCATGACCTGGTGGACTACACCAGCGGCCGTGAGCACACATTCTTCGCCGACGATCTGGAGCAGGTCACTCACATCGATTTCAGTCGTCCCTACAGCCAACCGCTGCGTGCGCGATTGATCGATGCGCTGAACGCCGAAGGTGGCGGCTTCAGTGATTTTGGGGTTTACGCCTGCACCCAAGGCCCGCGTCTTGAGACCGCCGCCGAGATTGTTCGCTTGGAACGTGACGGCTGCGACATCGTCGGCATGACCGGAATGCCGGAAGCGGCACTCGCTCGCGAGCTGGGGCTTGAATATGCCTGTCTGGCGCTGGTGGTGAACCCGGCGGCAGGCAAGTCGTCCGCCGTGATTACCATGGCTGAAATCGATCAGGCGTTGCAGGCAGGGATGGGGAAGGTCAAAGCGACCCTGGCTCGTGTGCTGAGCGCGGCGTAACGATGTCGCAACTCTGTAGGAGCCAACTTGTTGGCGAGCTGACAGCGCCGTCTGTCAATTGCATCCTCTCGCGAACATTTCGCTCCTACAGAAACGTGCACTTGTGGCAGATCACTTACCCATCGGCGTCAGCACCTCACCTTTCTCGTCCATGAACACAAACACCAGCAATCTTGCTGGCTTGGTCGCGCTGGCATTTTTGGATTCGTAGTGTTTGGAGCCCGCAGGCTCATAGAACGTCTGACCCGGCTTGTAGGTGATCGCCTTGCCATCGTTGACCCGTGAGATCACTTCGCCTTCCAGCACGTAAGCCATCGCCGAGCCCTTATGCGTGTGGGCGATGGAGGCCTGGCCCGGCGCGTAATCAACCGTGAGCATCACGGCTTTCTTACCAGGCGCGTTGAGCATCGAGTGTTCTTCGAGCACAGTGACCTTTTCAGATCCGGCTTCATGGGCTACAGCGCTGAGCGAGATTGACAACGCTACGCAGGACAACGCTGTGGCCATCAGTTTGAGAGAGTTCATGATCGATCCTTGGATAGGGGGTGTGCAGACAAGTTAGGCCTGCGCCGCACCCGGTCACACTCCCAATAAGCACAAAGATCACCAGTCCAATTTTTCCGCAGGACCCGCGTCATTCGTCCTTGAATGACGCAAGCCAATCAGCCGCTGTTAAAGAATCGAAATCGGGTAGTCGACGATCAGCCGAAACTCATTCTGATCGCCCTCGGCCTGATCGGCGTTGCCCCGATGCCAGGCCTGGCGGATGCGAAAGGAAAGGTCTTTGGCGGGACCGGCCTGCACCACATACTTGGCTTCCAGGTTAGTCTCGTGATGCTTGCCGTCTGAGCCGTAGCCGTATGCCTGATAGGGGCTGTTGGCGGCCATCTTGCTGCCGTCAATGTCCGTGCCGTTGGCATAGCGCGCCATGAAACTCAGCCCCGGCACGCCGTAGGCGCCCATCGCCAGATCGTAGCGTGCTTGCCAGGATTTTTCGCCGGGGCCATTGAAGTCCGAGTACTGGATGGAGTTGGCAAGGAAGATCGAGTCGCCTGTGGTCCCCGGCCCGTTATCGCCGAAGGAGGCATAGTCGAACGGCTCATCGCCGTGCACTTTCTGGTAGGCGAGGGTAAAGGTATGGCCTGCCATGAAGCTGTAGGCCGCCGCAAGAGACCAGGTGGTGTTATTGATGTCACCGGCCTTGGCCTGACCTTCATCGGTGGTTCGATAAATATTGAAATCGAATGCCAACGATTGGTCGCTCGGCAGTCCCAGCACGTAGTTGGCGTTACCGTAGTACTGACGCCAGATGTCTTCGAATTCCGAACCGTACAGCGAGACCGAAAGGTTGTCGCTGATCGCGTACTTACCCCCGACAAAATCCACGCTGTTGGCCGTTACGCCTGCGTAACTGGCGTAGATTTCTCCGCTTGAACTGGTGTGTTGCGGGCCATTGCCCGCTGTGAAATGACCGCCTTCCAGATCAAGCCCACTGAATTCGCTGCTTTGCAGACTGAACCCGGTGGCCGTCTGCGGGAACAACCGCGTGCCGCCCGCCGCGAACACTGGCGCTGTAGGTTGCATCGTGCCCCACTTAAGTTCGGTCTTGGACAGGCGCATTTTGAGCGCCCCGCCTGCGGTAGAAAATTCGTCTTCGGGGCTGCCGCTGCTGTCGACCGGAATGTTGCCGGTGCCGGAATGCCCTGCGCCGCCGTCGAGTTTCAGGCCATACCAACCGTAGGCGTCTACGCCGAAGCCAACCGTGCCGGGCGTAAACCCTGAGCTGAAATTGGCCATCGCGGCCTGGGACCAGTCACGTCGATCCCCTGCGCCACTTTTGCCGTCACGATTGAAGTAATAGTTACGCAGAAGCACTTTGAGTTTGGCGTCCTCCACAAACCCTTTGGCATCAGCCTGATCGCTGACTAGCGCGTCAGCTTCCACCGTCTGGACGTACCCTGCTGACACCGCTAGGGCAATCAGACTTAGACCTATCGCTTTCATGATGACTTCACCTCTGGCTGCTTTAAGGCTGTTTGCCGTTCCTGTGAACCGAACGGCACCGACTTACGCGCAAGAGGCAAAGGATAATCGCTGACACTCAGTTCGCCACCAACACCTGCCAAACAACCGTGCGCATCCACCTGTTTCAGACGATTGGTTTAATAACAGCCAATTAAGCGATGAGGTTCATCTGGTTTGTGAGGTCGGGTCGCATACGTCCAACCCCGTGAAGGCAGCCTGAGTTCAAGACATGGTGCTCTGGATGTGTAAGCAGACAGCAAACGAGGCGGGGATCGATTTGATCGCCGCCTCGTTCACAGATTGACGTGGGTCCAGCGTGCCGCTTATTTGGTGCCGCTTGCTTTGTCTTTGCCGCTCTCGGTGCTGCCGCTGGCGTCGCCGTTGGTGGTTGGCGTGCTGCCGTTACCGTTGTTGCTGCCCATCCCTTTCGTGCCTGGTGTAGAGGAGGTATCGGAACGGGTGGTGCCGTCAGTGCTTTGGCCCATGCTCGATGAGCTGTTTTTCGGGCCGGTGCTGTCTACCGGATTAGTTGGGCCGGTGGAACCTGCGAATGCGGAGCCAGTGGCGGCCAGCATGAGACCGGTAAGAGTAAGGGCAGTAAGTTTTTGCTTGATCATGATGTGAATCCCTTGTTGTCGTGGATACACATTGGTCTTGTGCCCATTGGAAGAGGTGCCCTTCGACCCGACAGACGGTCATGGCCTCTTGCGATCATTCCTCAGGCGGAGCGCTGCACACTGACAATTCCGTGCTCAAGCATTGTCGCCAGAAACACATCGACCTTATTACGCAGGTGGTCCTCCATCAGGGTGCGCAGTTTTTTGCTGTCGCCTTTCTTCAGATATACCAGCATCTGTTCATGCTCTGTCACCGCCTGCAGCCAGCGGCCCGGCGTAGGCGTCAAGCGTTTGCGCACATGACGCAATCGGGCGTTGAGGTTGCTGAACATCTCCGAGAGCACGCGGTTGTCAGCCACCGCCAGGATCTTCAGGTGGATGGCCTGGTTCAGTTCGAAATAGCCGGGCAGGTCGCCTTGATCGTAGCTGACGCGCATGGCGGCTTGCAGGGTCTCCAGCTCGGCGATGTCGGAGCCGGAAATCTTCTGACACGCCTGTTCGCCTGATAAGCCCTCAAGCGCTGCGAGCAGCGTCAGCATGTTGGCCGCTTCATCCAGGGTCACGCTGGCAACTTTCGCCCGCCGAGTGGCCGAGATTTCTACCAGTCCCTCACGCGCAAGCATTTTGATTGCTTCGCGAAGCGGCGTGCGGGACACCTCCAGCGCTTCGCACAGCGCGCGCTCCGAAAGCGGGGCGCCGGGCTGCAATTCACCGCTGATGATGCGTTCGCGCAGCGCGGCATAAGCCGCCTCGTTGATGTTTGTCGACGTAGTGGTCTCAGGCATCGGCTCAATCTCCATCGGTATCCCAGATCCTTTTTATTGGGTGCGGTCAGCTGCTCACCGCAATGCACCCGATTATCCGGGCGAACGAAGAAATTATCTACGCGCGCCCTGTATATCGCCCGCTGACCCACTGTTTGCGCTGTTTTCACAGTTGAATTCAGGTGATGTCATTCGTCAGCGCGGGCTCTGATCCGAAAAAAATCTCTTGCGAAGAAAGAAACCAAGTCTATATTTGGGATACCAAAACGAAGAAACGGTATCCCAAATACCGATTTTTAGAACAAAAAAGGTACGCTATGAACAGCCACGCTATTCCTCAAATCCCTTCCGCCGAATCATCCTTGGCAGCGCCGCTGATCTTGGTCGTGCGCGATGCGGATGTTGTTACCGTCATCCTCAATCGCCCCGAAAAACTCAACGCCACCACCATGCCCATGTGGCAATTGCTCGACGAAACCGTCAGCGCACTGGATGCCGACGATTCGATTCGCTGCATCGTGATTCGCGGCGCTGGCACTCGCGCATTCGGGCCGGGCAACGATATCTCCGAATTCGAAAGTCATCGCAGCAATGTCCAGCAGGCGCGTTTGTATGGCCCGGTGATGCATGGCGCATTGCGTGCCATTGCCCGCTGCAGGCATCCGCTGGTGGCGATGATTCACGGCATCTGCGTCGGCGGCGGTCTAGGTATCGCGTCACTGTGCGACATCCGCATCTGCGGCGAATCGAGCCGCTTCGGTGTGCCAGTCAACAAGCTGGGCCTGGCGATGTCCCACGATGAAATGTCCGGGTTGATGCGCATCGCCGGTCCCGACATCACTTTGGAAATGCTCCTGGAAGGGCGCGTATTCGGTGCGGCTGAAGCGCTGCAAAAACGTATTGTCAGCCGCGTCGTCCCTGATGCCGAAGTCGAGCAACATGCACTGGAAAGCGCCCGCGCAATCGCTACAGGTGCGCCACTGGTTGCGCGCTGGCACAAGAAATTCGTGCAGCGCAGCACCGACGCCAGCCCATTGACCGCCGATGAATACGACGAGGCCTTCGATTGCTTCGGGACCGAAGATTTCCAGACCGGTTATCAGGCTTTTCTCGCCAAACGCACCCCTGTTTTTGGAGGCAAATGACATGGCCGGTCCACTGCAAGGCATGAAAGTCATCGAGCTGTCGCACATCATGTCCGGCCCCATCTGCGGGATGATGCTGGCCGACATGGGCGCCGACGTGATCAAGGTCGAGAAAATGGACGGCGGCGACGATTGCCGTCGTTTCGCGCCGATCCTTGAACACGGCGAATCGGCGTCGTTCATGATCCTCAACCGCAACAAGCGCGACATCGCTCTTAATCTCAAGACCGAAGGCGGCAAGGCCGTGCTGCGGCGCATGTTGGCCGACGCCGACGTCGTCACCGAGAACTACCGCAAAGGCACGATGGAGAAACTGGGACTGGGATACGACAGCCTCAAACAGCTCAATCCCGGCCTGATTTACTGCTCGGTGTCCGGATATGGCCGCACAGGGCCTTACGCCAACAAGGGCGGTTTCGATCTCATTGCCCAGGGCCTGTCGGGCATGATGAGCGCCACCGGTGAGCCGGGACAGGACCCGATCAAGGCCGGTTCGCCGATTGCCGATATCAACGCCGGGATTCTCGCGGCGCTGGGTATTGCCGCCGCTTACGCCCATAAACAGAAGACCGGGCAGGGCCAGGTGGTCGACACCTCGTTGCTCGAAGCAGGGTTTCAGCAGATGTACTGGCCCGCCGCCAATTACTTTTCCGAAGGCGTGATCCTGCCGAAGATGGGCTCGGCCAACTCCACCAGCACGCCGTATCAGGCGTTCCGCACACAGGATGGCTGGATCAACATTGGCGCGGCCAATCAAGGCAACTACGAGCGCCTGGTGCAAGTGCTCGACGCACCTCACATCAGTGACGATCCGCGTTTTGCCAGCAATGTGTTGCGCATGAACAACCGGGAAGCGTTGGTCGCCTTGATCACCGAATGCCTGTCTCACGACACCACTGACAACTGGGTCAAGCGGCTGGATGTTGCGGGTCTGCCAGTAGGCGCGGTGCTGGATATCTCCCAGGCGGTGGAGCATCCGCAGATCCTCGAGCGCGAAATGATCGTCGAAACCCATCACCCGGTCACTGGAACGGCGCGGAGCATTGCGCTGCCGATTCGTTTCTCCGAAACCCCGAAACAGGTCAGCCGGCCGTCGCCGCTGCTGGGCGAGCACACCGAGGAAATTCTCCAGGAATACGGCTTTGACGCCGAACAGATTGCCGACCTGCGACGGGAGGGCGCGATCCTGGCGTTGTAAGCCCGATCCAAACACGAGCGCGTTAGTGAACAACTACAAAAAAGACACTGAGGATCGCAACCATGAAACGGCTAAAACTCAAGGCCACCACCACCGTATTGGTGATGCTGTGCCTGATGTACTTCATTACCTATGTCGACAGGGTCAACATCAGCACTGCAGCGAGCCAGTTCAGCTCCGAACTGGGGCTGAGCAACACGCAGCTGGGCTTTATCTTTTCCGCGTTCGCGTATCCCTACGTGATCTTTCAGTTCATCGGCGGCTGGGTGAGTGATCGCTACGGCGCCAAACGCACGCTGATCGCCTGCGCGTTTATCTGGGCGATCGCCACGGCGTTGACCGGCATGGCCGGCGGTTTCGTGTCGCTGGTGCTGGCGCGTTTGCTCCTGGGGCTGGGGGAGGGCGCGACTTTTCCTGCGGCCACCAGCGCCATGGCTTCGTGGATTCCCAAGGACAAACGCGGCATGGCCCAGGGCATCACCCATTCGGCGGCGCGCCTGGGTAACGCCGTTGCGCCGGTGCTGGTGATGGGGTTGATGACGGCTTACGACTGGCGCTTTGCGTTTTACCTGCTGGGCGCCTTGAGTTTCGGCTGGCTGGTGCTGTGGGTTGTGACCTACACCGAGAAGCCGGCCGATCACCCGCGCATCACCGAAGAGGAGCTGCGCAGCTTGCCCGCGCCGAAGATTCATCCCAAGGACGTGCCCGGCACCTGGGCGCGGCTTTATAAAAGGATGCTGCCGGTCTCCAGTGTTTACTTTTGCTACAACTGGATTCTCTGGTTGATGCTCAGCTGGATGCCGCTGTACTTCATGCACAACTTCAACCTGAACATCAAAAGCGCGGTGATCTTCACCTCCGGCGTGTTCTTCGCAGGGGTCGTGGGAGATTTGGTCGGCGGCATGATCAGCGACCGTTTGCTGCGCCGTACCGGGAATCTGCGTGTTGCCCGCAGCTATATGGTGGCGACGTGCATGGCGCTGACCGGCCTGTCGCTGATTCCGGTGCTGATCCTGCATGAGCCGATGTATGCGCTGCTGTGCCTGGGCGCGGCGATGTTCTTCAATGAAATGACCATCGGCCCGATGTGGGCGATCCCTATGGACATCGCTTACGACCGCTCAGGCACCGCCAGCGGAATCATGAGCGGCACTGGTTTTACCGCAGCCATCGTCAGCCCGGTGCTAGCCGGTTACCTGATTGACCAGACCGGTAACTGGAACATCACCTTTCTGGTGTCCATCGGCATCATGGCCTGTGGGGTGTTGCTGACCTTCACCATGAAACCGGAAAAACCCTTTGTGGCCGACCTGAAGCCGGTGCCGCAAAACTTTGCAACACATGAGGGCAAAGACGCTATCGCGAAGTAGAAATCCTTTGCTTAGCGGTGGCATAAGGGAGGGTGCCCTGTAGGAGCGAACTTGTTCGCGAAACGCCCGCCCTGACAACGCGTATGAGGACCCCTCGCCAACAAGTTGGCTCCTACAGAAGAAGTTTGCAGCGTGTGTCGGGGGCAACATGGCCCATTGATACTAATTTTCAACAAAACTAGACAACCCCCGGTTTCTTCAATGAAACCGGGGGTTTCGTTTTTACAGGCTGTAGGAAAACGCCTACAAAAACCCGCTGATTTCCGCCGTTGTCGAGAGACTGTCATCAGACTGAAATGTTTCCAGTTTTAAATCTGCCTCGGGTCATGAAGAGTGACCACACACACCAAATTCCCTTGTTGAGGTACTGCCGTGATTCTGCTGACTAAAAAACGCCTGTCACTCCTTCTGGCTTCAATGTGCTTGAGCGGGATGGCACACGCTGTTGACGTCACTGGTGCAGGTTCGAGCTTCGTATTCCCGGTGATCTCCAAGTGGTCGCAGGACTACAGCAAGAGCGCTGACAACCGCGTCAACTACCAGTCGATCGGTTCGGGCGGTGGTATCGCTCAAATCAAGGCCGCCACCGTTGACTTCGGCGCTTCCGACGCACCGATGTCTGCCGAAGACCTCAAAGCAGCAGGCCTGGGTCAGTTCCCAAGCGTAATCGGCGGTATCGTTCCGATCTACAACGTTGAAGGCATCGAATCCGGCAAGCTCAAACTCGACGGCCAGTCCTTGGCTGATATCTTCCAAGGCACCATCAAAACCTGGAACGACCCTAAACTGGTTGCTCTGAACCCTGACCTGAAACTGCCAGCGACCGCGATCACAGTGGTTCACCGTTCGGACGGTTCGGGTACTTCGTTCAACTTCACCAGCTACCTGGCAAAAGTCAGCGACGCCTGGAAATCCGGTCCAGGTACTGGCTCAGCCGTTCAATGGCCAGTGGGCGTGGGCGGCAAGGGTAACGAAGGTGTGGCTGCCTACGTAAAACAGATCAAGGGTTCGATCGGTTACGTTGAATATTCCTACGCTACTCAGAACAAAATCTCCTACTCGCAGTTGAAAAACGCCGCAGGCAAGTTCATCGAGCCTAACGCCAAAGCCTTCGCTGCTGCCGCTGACACCGCCGATTGGGCAAGCGCCAAAGACTTCAACCTGATCATGACCAACGCTCCGGGCGACGCTGCATGGCCGATCACCGCGACCACCTGGATCATCATGTACAAGCAACCTAAGAACGCCGAGAAAAGCGCCGCTGCTTTCGACTTCTTCAAATGGTCGCTGGAAAAAGGTCAGTCCCAGGCTGAAGCCCTTGAATACGTAGCACTGCCAAAATCGCTGGTCAGCAAGATCGAAGACTATTGGAAAACCGAGTTCACCAAGTAACTCAACGCTTCTGAGTCTTACCCCTGTCATCGCCACCCGGTGACAGGGTTTCTTTGCGAGTGGACCTACCATGACTGAAAACACCCAATACATGTCCGCTGTCATTCCGGATGTCGAATCCGAGAGCGAAAAACGCGCGGCCCGCGATCACCGTCATGACGCCTGGTTTCGGCGCACGATGCTCGGCGCGGCTCTGTTGGTGCTGGTTCTGCTGGCAAGTATTGCTGGCTCGACGCTGTGGGGCGGTGCCCTGGCGTTCAAGACCTTTGGTTTCGAATTTCTCACCAGTACCGAATGGGACGTGGTCAACGGCAAGTTTGGCGCGTTGGTCCCAATCTACGGCACGTTGGTGACCTCCTTTCTCGCACTGCTGATCGCCGTTCCGGTGAGTTTCGGCATCGCGATTTTTCTGACTGAAGTTGCGCCGCCCTGGTTGCGCATGCCGATCGCCTCGGCCGTCGAGCTGCTGGCAGGCATTCCTTCTATCATCTACGGCATGTGGGGCCTGTTCGTCTTCGGCCCGTTCATGGCGGAAAACATGGCGCCCTGGATCAACGACAATCTGGGCGCCTTGCCTTTGATCGGTCCGATCTTCCAGGGTCCGCCGCTGGGCATCGGTATGCTCACCGCCGGTATCGTGCTGGCTATCATGATCACCCCGTTCATTACCTCGGTGATGCAGGAAGTGTTTCGCAGCGTCCCGGTTGCACTTAAAGAATCGGCCTACGCCCTGGGCGGCACGACATGGGAAGTGGTCTGGGACATCGTCCTGCCTTACACCCGCTCGGCGGTGGTCGGCGGGATTTTCCTGGGTCTGGGCCGCGCCCTTGGCGAAACCATGGCGGTGACCTTCGTTCTGGGTAACGCCCATCAATTTTCGGCCTCGTTAATGATGCCGAGCAGCTCGATCGCTTCGGTGATCGCCAACGAGTTCAGCGAGGCCTACACCGACCTGCACCGTTCGGCACTGATCGCTCTGGGCTTCCTGTTGTTTGTTGTGACGTTCATCGTGCTGGCGCTGGCCCGTCTGATGCTGTCTCGTCTGTCGCGCAAGGAGGGAGTATGAGCAAGGTCGAAAACGAGAACCTGTACCGCGTTCGCAGCATAAAAAACATCATCGCTATGGTGTTGAGCTGCGGCGCTACGGCGTTCGGGCTGCTGTGGCTGGTGTGGATTCTGCTGACCACCGTGGTCAACGGCTTCCAGGCGCTCAACACCCGTTTGTTCACTGAAATGACGCCGCCGCCCGGTTCCGAAGGCGGTTTGGCCAACGCCTTCTACGGCAGCTTCCTGATGTCCGGGATCGGCTTGTTGATCGGTACACCGATTGGCTTGATGGCCGGTATCTGGCTGGCCGAGTTCGCTCGTCACACCAAGCTCGGCAATGCCGTGCGCTTCATCAACGACATCCTGTTGTCGGCGCCGTCGATTGTGTTGGGCTTGTTCGTTTACACCGCTGTGATTTTGCCGTTGAGCGCTGTCACCAACCATCAGGTCGGCTTTTCGGCACTGGCTGGCGCCTTGGCCCTGGCGCTGCTGGTCATCCCGGTCGTCGTGCGTACCACCGATGAAATGCTTCAGCTGCAACCGTCGACCATGCGTGAAGCCGCGCTGGCCCTGGGCGTGCCGCAGTGGAAACTGACCCTGCAAATCGTCCTGCGTGCCGCCAAGGCTGGCGTCGTCACCGGCGTGTTGCTGGCGCTGGCGCGCATCACCGGCGAAACCGCGCCGCTGTTGTTCACCGCCTTCGGTAACCAGTTCTGGAGCAGCGACATCCTCAAGCCGATCGCCAGTGTCCCGGTGGTGATCTTCCAGTACGCCATGAGCCCCTTCGATGACTGGCACTCCCTGGCCTGGGCCGGCGCGCTGATCCTGACAATGTTCGTTCTGGTCCTGAGCCTGAGCTCCCGTTTAATTCTTTTGCGTAATAGGTCGTCCTGATGAATAACCTTTCCCTTGCCGATGAAAAAACCAAGATCCAGGTGCGCGGCCTCGAGTTTTTCTACGGCGACAACAGGTCGCTCAAGTCCATCGACATGAACATCCCCGAGAAGCGCATCACGGCGATCATCGGCCCGTCCGGTTGCGGCAAGTCCACGCTGCTGCGGGTGTTCAACCGCATCTACTCGATGTACCCGAAACAGGAAGCGCGCGGCGAAGTGCTGCTCAACGGCGAGAACATCCTGGCCCCGAGCTATTCAATGAACCGCCTGCGCAGCAACGTCGGCATGGTGTTCCAGAAGCCGGTTCCGTTCCCGATGTCGATTTTCGAGAACATCGCCTACGCCGTGGGTCACCACGAGAAGCTGTCGCGCCGCGAGATGGAAGAGCGTGTTGAACAGGCGCTGCGTGGCGCGGCGTTGTGGGATGAGGTGAAAGACAAACTCAAGCAGAGCGCCCAGAGCCTGTCCGGCGGTCAGCAACAGCGTCTGTGCATCGCCCGGACCATCGCGCTGCGCCCGCAAGTGTTGCTGCTGGACGAACCGACTTCAGCGCTTGACCCAATCTCCACCGGGCGAATCGAGCAGTTGATCACCGAGCTCAAAGAACAGTTCACCGTGATCATCGTGACCCACAACATGCAGCAGGCCGCGCGTTGCTCGGACTACACCGCGTTCATGTTCATGGGTGAGCTGATCGAACACGGCGACACCGACACCATCTTCACCAAGCCGTCCAAGACTCAGACCGAGGACTACATTACCGGTCGTTTCGGTTAAGGCTTTTTCGGCAAAGGGGGGAGCACGCTGTGGTCCCCCATGAACAACTCCAGCTTCCTGCGCAACCAGCGTTCCGCCGGGTCAGTGTCCATGACGCTGAGCCAGACCATCGATAATTCCAGATTAGGCGTGATGAATGGCAGCGGCTCTCCGTAGAGCAGGCCGCTTTTGATCATGGCTGCCGTCAGGTGGTCGGGCAGATTACATAGCAAGTCTGTATTAGCCATCAAGGCGGGCAGGGTGCTGTACTGAGGCACCGACAGCACGGCTTGGCGTTTGCGGCCGATAGCGTCTAGCCACTCATCGGCGAAACTGCTGATGTTCGCCACATGCGACACCACCACATGCGGGCGCGAGCAATAGTCGTCCAGCGTCAACGGCTTGGTCGGTTTGTCGGCCCGCGCCACCATCGGCTGTACGCTTCTGAGCAGCTTGCGCTTGGCGTTGGCTGGCAATTCCCGGGTCAGGCAGACGCCTACAGTCACTTCGCCGGACATCAGCAGTTCCGAGATATTCCAGTAGTTGACCTGTTTGATCACGATCACTATGCCCGGCGCTTCCTGACGAATCGAACGCAGCAGGGCAGGCAGCAGGCTGTATTCGACGTCATCGGACAGGCCCAGGCGAAAGGTCATGTCGCTGCTGGCGGGGTCGAATTCCCGGGTCAGGCTCAACGCCACTGACATGGCATCCAGCGCGGGCGACAGGTGATGAATGATCTCTTGAGCCCGGGCGGTGGGCTCCATGCGGTGTCCGACCCGAATGAACAACGGATCGTTGAACAGCGCTCGCAAGCGGTTGAGGGCGGCACTGATGGTGGGCTGGCCGAGGAACAGCTTTTCCGCGGCGCGAGTCACGTTACGTTCTTGCATCAAGGTCTCGAACACCACCATCAGGTTGATGTCGGCCTTGCGCAGTTCATTTCGATTCATCGGTCGATGTCCCTAATTCCCATCATTTGGTCACCCGCTGTTACGAAATGATGGGCGACAGTTTATGGAGTGGGGTTGCGCTGCGTCTAGCGCGGTGGGCCAGATAACCGATATTTCATCTCGATGAAACTGATTTCTGTAGGAGCTGACGAGCTGCCGAAGGCTGCGAGCCGGTACATCTGACCCACCGCAATCGCAGCCTTCGGCGGCTCGTCAGCTCCTACAGTGACGGGCACTGAACTTACATCCGCAGCCACCAGTCAGCATTTAAACGCTCACATGAGGCTCGACATTTATGCTGATTTCTTTGAAAGGCCAGGTTGCCTTGGTCACGGGCGGCAGTTCAGGGCTGGGCGCTGCGTCCGCCAAGGGGCTGGCCGATGCAGGCGCGGCCGTGGTGATCAACTACAACTCCCAGCAAGAGCCTGCTGAAAAGCTTGCGCAACAGATTCGCGATGCTGGCGGCCAGGCCATCGCCGTTGGCGCTGATGTCTCCAAAGAGGAAGACGTTGAAAAACTGTTCGCCAAGACCCTGGAAGCGTTCGGCCGCCTGGACATCCTGCTTGCCAATTCAGGCCTGCAGAAGGATGCCGCCATCGCTGACCTGACGCTGGCGGACTGGAACAAAGTCATCGAAGTCAATCTGACCGGGCAGTTTCTTTGTGTGCGCGCCGCGTTGCGCCAGTTTGCCAAACAAGAGATCCGCCCTGAAATATCCCGTGCTCTGGGCAAAGTCATCCACATGAGCTCGGTGCATCAATTGATTCCCTGGGCCGGGCACGTCAACTACGCGGCGTCCAAGGGCGGCATCGACCTGTTGATGCGCAGCATCGCCCAGGAAGTCGGCGAGCAGCGCATCCGCGTCAACAGCATTGCGCCAGGCGCCATCCGCACGGCCATCAACACCAAGGCCACCGAGGGCGATGCTGAGAAAAAGCTGCTGGAATTGATTCCTTACGGGCGCGTGGGGGAGGCCGAAGACGTTTCCAACGCCGTGGTCTGGCTGGCTTCCGATGCTTCGGATTACGTGCATGGCACCACCCTGTTTATCGACGGCGGCATGAGCCTGTATCCGGAGTTCCGAAACAATGGTTGAACACGCCCAACAACCCCAGACCAAGCCCCGCGACGAGTTGCAAAACCCGATCGAGAATCACGGCATCATCGGCGACATGCGCAGCGCAGCCTTAGTGGCCGACACCGGCAGCATTGATTTTTGCTGCTGGCCGGATTTCGACAGCCCGTCGATCTTCACGGCGCTGCTCGACACCCCCGACGCCGGGATTTTCCAGCTTTCTCCCGACTTGCCAGATGCGCGCCGCCAGCAGTTATACCTGCCGGAAACCAACGTGCTGATGACGCGCTGGATCGCTGAGGATGCGGTCGTTGAAGTTACTGATCTGATGCCGATTGCGGCCGAACCCGAAGACTTGCCGCGTCTATCTCGAAGGGTTCATGTCCGACACGGGCGCTGCACAGTGCGCATGGTCTGCCGGGTTCGCCACGACTACAGTCGCGCCGACACCACGGCACGCATGGACGGAGCGGATGTGTTGTTCGAAGCCGAAGGGCAGCCGTCGATGCGTCTTTCATCGACCACCGAGCTAGGTCTGGATGACTACGCGGCCGTGGCCGAGTTTGAAGTGGAGCAGGGCCAGATCGTTGAATTCATTCTGGGCGGCGCAGACGATGAACAGGTCAGTGCCGGCAAGTGCGATCGCTACCTGCAAGACACCCTGAAGTTCTGGCGCAGCTGGAGTCGACAGTCCGAATACCGTGGGCGTTGGCGCGAGATGGTCAACCGCTCGGCGTTGGCGCTCAAGCTGCTCACCTCCCGCAGGCACGGCGGCATCGTGGCGGCGGCAACCTTTGGTCTGCCCGAAGAAGCCGGTGGCGAGCGCAACTGGGACTACCGCTATACCTGGATCCGTGACGCCTCGTTCACGGTTTACGCCTTCATGCGCCTGGGTTACACCGACGAGGCAAACAGTTTCATGCGCTGGGTCCGAGAACGCATGGGCGATTGCTGCGAAGACGCCAACAAGCTCGGCATTTTGTACGCCCTGGATGGGCAGGAAAAATTGCCGGAAGAAGAGCTGGATCACTTGTCCGGCCACGGCGGCGCCACGCCGGTGCGTATTGGCAACGAGGCCTATAAACAGACGCAACTGGATATCTACGGCGAACTGCTGGACGCGGTGTATCTGGCGAACAAATACGGCGAAGCGATCTCCCACGAAGGCTGGAAGCACGTTACCCGACTCACCAACGAACTGTGCGACACCTGGCGCAGCAAGGACGTCGGGATCTGGGAAATGCGCGGCGACGATAAGCACTTTCTGCACTCGCGGCTGATGTGCTGGGTGGCGTTTGACCGAGCCATCCGTTTGTCATTGAAACGCTCGTTACCCGCACCGTTCGACCGCTGGGACAAAGAGCGCCAGGCCATTCACGACGACATCTGGAACAACTTCTGGGACGCCGAGCGCGGGCATTTCGTGCAGCACACCGGCAGCAAAAACCTCGACGCCTCCATGTTGCTGATGCCGTTGGTGCGATTCGTCGGCGCCAGCGATCCGCGTTGGTTGTCGACGCTTGAAGCCATTGAACGCACGTTGGTGCGCGACGGCATGGTCTATCGCTATCGCAACGACGATACCCACGACGATGGACTGATGGGCGAAGAGGGCGCTTTTGTCGCGTGTTCGTTCTGGTACGTCGAATGCCTGGCGCGGGCCGGTAAGGTCGAACAAGCGCATCTGGAATTCGAGCAGCTGCTGCGCTACGCCAATCCGCTGGGCCTGTACGCCGAAGAGTTCGACGCCCATGGGCATCATTTGGGCAACACGCCACAGGCGTTGAGTCATTTGGCGTTGATCAGTGCTGCAAGTTTTCTGGACCGCAAGCTTGATGGCACCAAGACCCAGTGGCAGCCGTGAATTCAATGACGTCTTCGCGGACAGGTCCGCTCCCACAGGATCTGCGCAACCGGTAGGAGCTGCCGAGCCGCCGAAGGCTGCGAAACGGTGTGTCAGACGAACCGCAATCGCAGCCTTCGGCAGCTCGGCAGCTCCTACAAAGGATTGCGTCGGACTCACTGTCTTATTCATTCATCCACTTCGGTGCTTCTTACCATGACCCATCCTTTCAAAGTCGGCGACCACGTTACCTGGAACTCCGAAGTCGGCCACATCAAAGGCAAAGTGACCAAGGTCCACACCAGCGATGTGGAATTCATGGGCCGCCATCGAAAAGCGTCCAAAGACGAGCCGCAATACGAAGTCAAAAGCGACAAGACCGGGCATCTGGCAATGCATAAAGAAGATGCGCTGAAAAAGGTCTAGTCGCCTCGTCGGCAAGCCGTTTCAGGGCTGCTTTGCGGCCCATCGTCGGCAAGCCGGACTCCTACGCCCTCCGGGCAGAGGCGCAACGTCGCCCGCCGCGTATTGCTTTTGATTCTGGGCGCAGCCCGTAGGAGCCTTGCTTGCAGGCGATCTGCCGGGCACCGGCAGCAAAACCTGTGCATGCGGTATGACGGATGTGCCGAGGTGCCTGGTTTCAGGGCTGCTTCGCGGCCCATCGTCGGCAAGCCGGACTCCTACGCCCTCTGGGCAGAAGCGCAACGTCGCCCTCCGCACATTGCTTTTGATTCTGGGCGCAGCCCGTAGGAGCCTTGCTTGCAGGCGATCTGCCGGGCACCGGCAGTAAAACCTGTGCATGCGGTATGACAGATGTACCGAGGTGCCTGGTTTCAGGGCTGCTTCGCGGCCCCATCGTCGGCAAGCTGGACTCCTACGCCCTCTGGGCAGAAGCGCAACGTCGCCCCCCGCGTATTGCTTTTGATTCTGGGCGCAGCCCGTAGGAGCCTTGCTTGCAGGCGATCCGCCGGGAACCGGCAGCAAAACCTGTGTATGCGGTATGACGGATGTACCTAGGCCCGGTTTCAGGGCTGCTCGGTCAGACTGATCCCGACCACGTCGCTGCCCTCCGGGCACCATCATCATCCGCCCCATGTAGGAAAACTCCTGATCTCCTCATAGGACAAATCCGGATTTTTCCGCTTGGCGTCGATACCTCCTAAATGCTGATAGCGTCGAGGCTCTGGTCGTGAATCGAACTTTGTTGCTCGGATCAACGGAGTGAGACCACTGGAGCATTGCACGACCGTCACCAGGAACTGAAATCAAGGAAGACAAATGAATCGACCGTCGTTTGCTACCGCATGGAGTGCATCCCAGCGAATTTATGAACCTTTGAACACAAGCGCAAAAGTCGCAGAGATGATTGGCGGATATGTTGAATTCAATATAAACAACCCTGATCCGGAACAACAATGGACCAATACTTGCGCCGTGCGCATGAGTTATATCTTGAATGAGGCTGGGTTGGTTATCCCGACGATTCCCCGAGAAACAGTCTCAGGAGCGGATAAGCGTCAATATTTCTATCGCGTCAAAAATCTCATCAAATTCCTGGAGCGTCGCTGGGGACGCCCGGAGATTGTGAAATATCCAACTCTGCAGACGCCTTGGCAGGCAGGAAGGGCCTCATTCTTTTTGAGATATCTGGATGGTCGGATGCGCAGGGGCACGCGACTTTGTTCGACGGACGACTTTGTTACGATCATTGCTACTTCAATCAGCCAGAGGCTGCATATCGTACCGATAAGGCTAACTTTTGGAGTTTAAAGTGATAAAAAAAGTACTAGGTGTATATAGCGCCATGCTTATTGGCATTTGTTCGTCAGTCACTCATGCCGAGGACCAAAACCGAAATTCTCCACAAGCCGGGGCTCGTACTTATGCTCAGAACTACAAGGATATAGCTCTCGCAACATGTATCACCACAGCCTACAAATATGACGCGGATGTGGGCAAAGACGCCGGGAGCAGTGTGAGCGCGTTGAGGGACTGGGGATCTTACGATTTGGAACAGGGCCCACTTGCCATCCGCAGGTTGGTGAATGATTACCTTGCCAGGGATTATCACAATCCGATGGTAGAGTCAGAAATCAAAGGTGTGCGTTTTGATTTATTGAAGTGTCTTGACCTTTATCACAGCACCGATCTAGAAGTGCAGGTGAAGCAAATGGTCTTCGATCCTGAGCGCACTTACAGACAAGACGCATCATCGCCGCTGAATTCGAAATAAGCGGACGGCTTCTGAGCGATCCGCCAACAGGCAATGATCGGTTCCACGCGCAGCATTAGGATCATTTGCCGGACCCGCTTCTGCCGAAGGCGTAGGAGCCTTGCTTGCAGGCGATCTGCCGGGCACCGGCAGTAAAACCTGCGCATGCGGTATGACGGATGTACCGAGGTGCCTGGTTTCAGGGCTGCTTCGCGGCCTCATTGTCGGCAAGCCGGACTCCTACGCCCTCCGGGCAGAAGCGCAACGTCGCCCCCCGCGTATTGCTTTTGATTCTGGGCGCAGCCCGTAGGAGCCTTGCTTGCAGGCGATCTGCCGGGCACCGGCAGCAAAACCTGTGCATGCGGTATGACGGATGTGCCGAGGTGCCTGGTTTCAGGGCTCCTTCGCGGCCCATCGTCGGCAAGCCGGACTCCTACGCCCTCCGGGCAGAAGCGGCAATTCGACGCGCAAGCTCACACAACTTCGTAACCGCCCCACTTCTAAACCCTGATACTGACCGATGATTGGGCCCGAGGGGTTTTACCGTGCGCTTCAAGCGCTTTCACTACCGCTATAGCAGCATTTAAATCAATGAGCGTAGCTTTCGAATAGTCGTCACCCTGCGCGATGTGCTTTTTCAAGAACTCCAGACTTTGGTTAAAGAACGCATACGCATCGACTGCTTTGTCGCTGTAGATCTCTTTGCCCTGGTTGTCGAACTCGACATCGATGCTGGCGATGGTAGTTACTAAATCTTCGTCAATTATTCCGAGGTCGCTCAGCATCGTCGCAACCGAAAAAAGCTCTTTTGAAGTGGTGTTACGAGGGTCGAAGCCTCTTAAGTTGATGTTCAATCCCTGCAGCTTTTTTACGTTGGAAATGTCTGGGTCCGCCCAGTACTGGCGTACTTTTTCCTTAACTTCGGACCCGGGAGTATTGGCCTGGGATTTGATGCTGAACCGCTTGTCAGGCACTGCGAAATACGATTCCAGTCGCCCCTGAACTTTACTTAGATTTCCGATCATAAAACCTCCTGAGATCCTGGTGGGTCTTCAGAAGTGTCGGGCGTGCTTTGGAGATATTGAGCGGTTAGTCGTGAAGACGGAATCATTGCCTTATTCAGAGACCGTTCCTACATCGTCCGCAGTAGCCATCCTACAAGCCAACTAAAAAATGCGCCCCGAAGGACGCATTTTCGACCACCAACAGTTTGAGCCTGAGCGCGCTACAGATTCCCCTTCGCCTTCACCGCATACCCCACCGGTAACGCGTCTAGCTGGAACCGGTTGGCGATCACCCCGCAATAGCTGGTACGTGCCAGATACGCCCCCGGCCCTTGCAGATAAGGGGTAATGTCCTGCACCTCTTCACACAACTCAAAGGTGCGGTTTTTCAGGCGTCCGCTCGCTTGTGCCGAGCGCAGGGCGCCGTTGGGCGTCCAGTCGGAGATGATCAGCGCGCCTTCCGGGGCGGATTCTTCGTAGCTGCGCACGAACGCTTCGGCGGAGCGGTCGGGCAGGTAGGGCACCATGAAGTAGTGAATATCATCGCGAAACGGCAGTTTTTCGGTGTGGGTCGGCAGCTGAATGATGTTGCTGGCGTAGACCGAATACACCACCAGGATCGCTACCGGGGAGCAGAGTGCGGACGCTGGCATCAGCTTCTCTGCGCGCACTTTGTGCAGCAACTTCTGCAATTGAAGCACTCCCAGCAGGCTCAGCAGCACCACCCCCGGCAGAAAAAAAGTAAACCGGTCAGTGACGTTGTAAGACACCGCGAACACAAAGTTGAGCATCGCCGCCGCCCACAGCAGGCGCAGCGCCGGGCTCTTGGGGAACAGCACCAGACCGAGTATTTGCGGGCCGATCAGCGACAGCATGAGCAGCACTACCGAGTTTTTCTCGTGCCACATATCATCGAAGCGAAACAGCGAACCCTGCCAAGTCAGCTCTGATGCCCGGTCAGGAATGCCGATCAGGTAGCGGTGGCCAATCTCGATCAGGCTGCGGCCGGCTTCCAGGTCCTGGATGATCGCCGGAAAGGTCACGGCAAACCCCAACGCCGCGCCGGGAATGGTCATCAGCGTACGCCAACGCTGCTGCCACAGCAGTTGCAGGTACAGCGGCAGCAACACAATGAAGGTCAGTTGATGGATCGCCGCGGCCAGGCCGGTAAACACACCAATGAGAAACAACCGCTGCAATTGCCCAAGCTTCAAACGCGCATCGAAATGCACCATGTACGCCAGCATCACCAGCAGCGTGTGCAGCAGATACACCTCGGCTTTGGTCGAGATCCAGAACACCGCATGGGACAGAATCGCCACGGCCACCGCCAGCAGCGCCTGGCGCGAATTGGCGCCGACACCGATCCCCAGCCGGTAAACCACCCACGCCAGCGGAATCAGCAGGAACGAGTTGAGCAGGCTCAGCAGCAGCGGGCCGAACAGGTTGTACACCGCCGTGATGAAAAACTGATACAGCGGATGATCCAGCGGCCCCAGCGATTCGCTGAAGTACTGGCCCTGTGAGGCATCGGCGAGGAACACGCCATTGTCCATCCATTGAATCGGCCCGCTGGACGCCAGAAAGCTCCAGACGATAGCGCCGATGACCAACAACAGCGGGATGAGCGTCGATGACCGACCTCGTTTGCCTGCAACCATGACTTCTACTCCTGTCCCTTTCTTGCTTGAGAGTGCGTGTTGAGTGTTATTGGGCCGGCTGACTGTGCAGCGGCGTCTGGCCCTTGATCTTGAGCAACATCACCGCGCCGATGGCCACCGCGAACCACAAGGTCGCCAGGCGGATCAGCACCGTGGCAGCAATGGCGTCTGCGCTGGACATGCCTTTCCAGACCAGCAGACCGACCATTACCGCTTCGGCGCCACCCAGCCCGCCAGGCATGAAACTCACCGCGCCTGCCAGCATCGCCAGGGCGTAGACGAACACGGCGAAAGTCAGCGGAATGTCGGCGCCCATCCATTTCAGAATCCAGTCGAACGCCAGCGCTTCGGCGCTCCACGCGATCACGCTGAGCAGCGTCAGGCCCAGCAGCAGCCCCAGGCGATTACAGCGTTGCGCCTGCAACAGCACCTGCATCAGGTGTTGCAGCAGTTTGATGACCTTGCCGCCCTGGGTCGGCAGCATCAGGGTCAGGCGTTCGAGCAACCGGCGTTGCGACAGCACCAGCAAACCGACCAGCACCAGGCTGACGCCCACCACGATCATCGGCAGCGCTTCGGGGTACAGCGACAGGCCGAACAACGTGAGCAGCACCACAGCGAACAGGTCCGACAGGCGCTCACTGATGAACGCCGCAAAGCTCTTCGGATACGGCACGCCCCATCGCTTGAGCAGCACGCCGCGCAGCGCTTCCCCAGCCTTGCCGGGCGTGGTGGTCAGGGCAAAACCGGCCAGATAGATATTCAGGCTTGGGCGCCACGGCATCGGGTGGCCCAGCACTTTCAAATACGCTTGCCAGCGCACGAATCGCAGCCCGTAGTTGACCGACGACATAAAGAGCGCGATGAGGATGCCAATCAGGCCGACTTCGCCTACCGCCAGGCCGACAGCGTGCCAACCGCCCCAGAGCGAGAAGCCCAGGTAGCCCAGCGCCGAGCAGACCACCGACAGCACCACCGCCCGGAAGCGCCAGCCGGACAGCTGCACTGGCTCGGTCACAAGTTGAGCCTCTTGAACACCGGTTGCGGAATCGAGCGGATGATCCACATGATCAGCGCCCAGAAGCCTGGGGCATACAGCGTCGGCACTCTGTTGGCGATGCCGGTGACAATGCGCTGCGCCACCTGCGCCGGTTGTGCGAGCAACGCTGCAGGCAGCGCCAGGCCCTTGGTCATCGGCGTATCGACAAAGCCCGGCTTGATGGTGGTGACGTGCACGCCGACCTTGAACAGCCGGGCCTGCAAACCTTCGCAGTAGGTCGAGACCGCCGCCTTGGCGCTGCCATACAAGTAGTTGGAAGGGCGACCGCGATCCGCTGCCACCGACGAAATAATCGCCAGACTGCCACAGCGCTGAATCTCGAACTGCACTGCCAGCACCGTCAGCAGTGCAATCACCGACGTGCAGTTGTTGGCGAATTCCCGCAGCGCCAGGTCAACGTCCACTTCGCAGGCTTTCTGGTCGGGCAGGGTGCCGTGGGCGATCAGGGCGATGTCGATCTGGCCCAGCGCGGTCAGGCAACGGCTCACCATCAAGGGGTGCGCCTGAATGTCGTTGGCGTCCATTTCATGCAGCGTGACATTGCGCGCGCCACGCCCTTTGAGGTCGGCAGCGGTCTGTTGCAGTTTGTCGACGTTGCGCGCCACGAGGAAAAAATCACTGCCCTGAGTGGCCCACAAACGAGCGCAGGCGCTGGCGATGGCCGAGGTGGCGCCGATGATCAGAACGCGTTTCATGGCGGTGGGGGTAGCGGTGTTCAGAGCTGGTTTCATAAGATCACGCGTCTCCAGAAACGGGACATCAGGGAGGGATCGCGCAGCGCTTCCAATTGCTCCCAGGCGGGGTAGGCCTGACGAAAGTCGGCGCCGCTCATGTGGGCATCCTTGGCCGGATACAAGCGGCCTCCCGCTGCCCGAACGATGTCGTCAAGGCGCGGGAATACAACGTTTTCAAGGGTTTCGCTCTGGGGGAAATCCAGCGCCAGTGAGGTGCCCGGCAGCGGGAACGACAACAGCCCCGGTGAGCGGATGTCGCCACAGCGCTTGAGTACCGCAAGAAAGGACCCCTGACCCGACTCGGCGATCGCTGCCAGCAACTCGCCCATGGCGACTTCGGCATTGGCGTCGGGGATGACGCACTGGTATTGCTGAAACCCGCGCCGGCCGTAAATCCTGTTCCAGTGCAGCACACGGTCCAGTGGGTAGAAAAACGGCTCGTACCGGCTGCGTTTCTGTGTGCGCTGGCTGGGGTGCAGGCGCCAGTAGGCGTTGTTGAAAGCGCTCAACGACAGCTTGTTGATCAACGAAACCGGCGGCGTCACCGGCATGCTCAGCTTCGAGCGCTGACCGACTTCCAGTGAGCCGTATTGCGCGTGATCGCCGACGATGAACACGCCGCGCCCGGTGTCGGCGCCCTTGGCCAGACAATCGACCCAAGCCACGCTGTATTCATGCTGAGCATCTAACTCAGCGGACAGCGCAAAGAACTCCGCCAGATTGCCGAAGCGCTGCACCGTGAAATCAATCTGGCTGGCGCGGATGGGTATCAGCTGGATGTCCGCCCACTCAATCACCCCGGTCAGGCCGAGGCCGCCAATGGTGGCAGCGAACAGCTCGGTATTGAGGCTGGGTGAGCAGGTGATCGCAGCCTGACCCTGTCGCAGCAGGCCGAAACTGCGCACATGCCGGCCAAAGGTGCCGCGCACGTGATGGTTCTTGCCGTGTACATCGTTGGCGATGGCGCCGCCGATGGTCGCAAATTGGGTGCCGGGAGTGACGGGCAAAAACCAGCCCTTGGGGATTGCCACCGCCAGCAAGGCGGCCAGGGTGATGCCCGCTTCGACACGCAGGGTGCCCGCCAGCCAGTCGGCACCGATCACCCGGTCCAGCGCGGTCATGTGCAGCACTTCATTGCTGCTGGCAAGACAACTGTCGCCGTAACTACGCCCATTGCCGAACGGCAGACTGCTCTGGTGGCGGTCGATGACCCGGTCCAGATGCGCGGGCAAATCGTCGAGCCATTCACAACGGTGACCACGCTGCGGCGTACGCGGGAAGCGCCCCCAGGAATACAACGGCGTGCTCATGCCGCGATCCAGAACATCATCATGAACGCCGCGCCGATGAGCTGGCTGGTGCGGTCACGGATGGCAAACACCACCGGATCGTCGTTCATCATGCCGCGATGGGTCAGCATCCAGACGCGCGTCACCCAGAACAACAGCAATGGGCACGCCAGCCAGATGATGTGCGGAGTGCCATACAGCGCCGTGGTCGCAGCGTCCTGGATGTACAGCGCCAGGACCATCACCGCCAGGTAGCCGGATGACGCGCCGAGGGATGCGATCATGTCTAGATCGCCCGGGTAATAGCCGCGCCCTCGGGCCATGGTGTTCACCTCTCGCGCCCTCGCGTCGCGCAGTTCGGCGTAGCGTTTGACCATCGCCAGGCTTAGAAACATGAACATCGAGAACGCCAGAATCCAGAACGTCAGCGTCAGGTTGAACGCGGCGACGCCGGCGATAATGCGCGCGGTGTAGAGCATTGCCAGCACGATCACGTCCACCGCCATCATGCGTTTGAGGTGCAGCGAATACGCCAGCGTCAGGCCGTAATAAGCGGCCATGACGGCTGAGAATTGCCAGGGCAACAGCATCAGCGCGCCGCCGAACGACAGTACGAGCAGGGTCGGTACCAGCAACAGTCCGGCCTTGATTGACAACTTGCCGCTGGCAAACGGACGGTTGCACTTGCTTTTGTGATGGCGGTCGTCGCCCAGATCCAGCAGGTCGTTGAGGATATAAACGCTGGAGGCGCACAGGCCGAAAAACAGAAACGCCAACACCCCATCACGCACCAGTTCGAACTGGCTGATGCGATGGGACGCCAGCAACGGCACGAACACCAGCGCGTTTTTCAGCCACTGATGCATGCGCAACGCTTTGCGCCAGTCGCGCAAGGAGGAGGTGTTGGAATGAATAACCGGCTCGATCTGGCGCACTGCTTTAATGCGCTGTTCCACACCGGAATCGGGATTCACTAAATACGCCTGGCGGGACACGTTCCAGATTGGCAAGTCATCTTTGGAGTTGCCCAGATAATCGAAACCGCCTTCACCGTAGTGCGCGACTAACAAGTCTCGCTTGTTATTGCCGGACAAGTTGCGCTGCGCATTGGAGGCCAGTACCAGATCAAACAACTCCAGATGATCGGCGATCTTCTCGGCCAGGCTGACATGACTGGCAGTAGCCAATACGATCATCCGCCCATCGGCCTTTGCGGCCTTGATCATCTCGATGACCTGAGGATCGTAAGGCAGCACCGACACGTCAATCTGCGTCTCCAGCGCCAGGCCTTCCTTCAGCGCCGCCTTGCCCTTGAGCAACCAGCCAAGCAGCTTGTAGGCCTTGAGCGGCTGGCTTCTGACGAAGGCCATGGCGGTTTCCATCAGCAAGTCTGAACGCAGCAAAGTGCCATCCAGATCAACTACCAGCGGCGGATAAGTTTCGAGAACTCGTCCCTGAATTCTGGCCATAGTGAGTGCTCCTTTGGGGTCGACCCGACTATAGCCACAATTGTTTTTTTTCCGACTTCATTTAAATTAAACAGCGCCGGGGAAGACGACGGCGACCTGACGTCAGAATTTTTTACTATGTTGAAGAGGCACTTTAGCCAGGGGCCGTTTCAATAATGAAACAGTGGGCTGGCAACTTTTTGGCGAACGGTTGATGCCTGTTATTTGGCGATAGGCATCAAGCCGATATCGTGTGCTTACGCAGATTGTGTTGAGCCAGCAGGCGCATGACATAGCCAATTTTGATCAGCGTCGGGCCAACAATGGTCATAGCGTGCAGGCTGACCAATTCCACCAGGTTTACATGCAGGTCCAGCACGTAGGCGCCGATGATGCCTGTCAGCAGCATGACCAACCCGGTCCACAGCACGCGAGTGGAAAGGGACAGCACATTGATTGGGTTGTTGAGGAAGTCAAACATGGCCGTATCTCCTGAATCGATGATGACGTGGCAAGTGCCCGCCGGTATCTAGTCTTTATCAGGAACCGTGCCAGTTATATCGGGCTTATAAATCAAGTGGTTAGCAGTGCTGTGTCTTATCGACCTGTTCGGTGTGCTGTCGATTTAACGAGGGTCGCTGTCATAATGACCGCGATTTAAATTCCGTTGCCTGCATTAGCCGCTTCTGAGGTTGTTATGACGAATCCCTTGCTGTTGGCGTTGGTGCCGCTGGTGGCCGACCTTTCCCGCGAGCTGCCGGATGAAGAGCGCTATCGACGTCTTCTGCGCTCGTTGCGCCAATTGCTGCCGTGCGACGCCGTTGCACTGCTCAAGCTCGACGGCGATGTGCTGGTGCCGCTGTCAGTGGAAGGGTTGAGTCCTGACACCCTCGGGCGGCGCTTCAAAGTGGAGGAACATCCTCGGCTCAAGATCATTCTGGAGCACCGGGGTCCGACGCGTTTCTCCACTGACTGCGATCTCCCGGACCCTTACGATGGTTTGGTCGATGGTCATCACGGGCATCTGGAAGTCCATGATTGCCTGGGCTGTCCGCTCTATGTGCAGGACAAACCGTGGGGCGTGATTACCCTCGACTCTCTGGACCCCTCCAACTTCGGCGCGCTGGATCTGGACAACCTTCAGGCGTTTTCCAGTCTGGCAGCAGCGACGGTGACCGCCAGTGAGCGGATCAATCAGCTGTCGCGCAATTTTGAAGACCAGCGCCAGTTGGCCGAAGTCTATAAACGCGCCGCTGGCGGTCGCGGACCTCGGGAGCTGATCGGCCAAAGCGCGGTTCACAAACGTTTGCAGCAAGAAATCCAGTTGGTCGGCAATAGTCCGTTGACGGTGTTGATCACCGGCGAGACCGGCGTGGGCAAGGAGTTGGTGGCCGAATCCATCCACCTCAGCTCGTCACGGGCGCACAAGCCGCTGATCAGCCTCAACTGCGCGGCGTTGCCGGAACTGCTGGTGGAGAGCGAGCTGTTTGGTCACGTCAAGGGCGCGTTTTCCGGCGCGGTCAATGGCCGCAGCGGCAAGTTCGAACTGGCCGATGGCGGCACGATCTTCCTCGATGAAGTCGGTGAATTGCCGCTGCCGGTGCAGGCCAAACTGCTGCGGGTTTTGCAGAGCGGGCAGTTGCAGCGTGTCGGGTCCGATCAGGAACACCGCGTAGATGTGCGGATCATCGCCGCGACCAATCGCGATCTTGCGCAAGAAGTGAAGGAGGGGCGTTTTCGTTCTGACTTGTACCATCGTCTGAGTGTGTACCCGCTGGTGGTGCCGCCGCTGCGCGACCGTGGCCGTGATGTGTTGCTGCTGGCCGGTTTTTTTCTCGAAGAAAACCGCGCGCGTATGGGGCTGCGCAGCTTGCGCATGAGCCCCGAGGCGCAAAAATTGCTGGTGGGTTATACGTGGCCAGGCAATGTCCGCGAGCTTGAACATTTGATCAGCCGCGGCGTGCTGAAGGCCTTGTCCGGGCACGTAGAGCGTCCGCGAATCCTGACCATTGAAGCTGAAGCGCTGGGTCTTGACGAGGGCGCCGCTGTACCGGCACCGACCCATGCGATCAACGGCGCCGTGCCCATCGTCAAACCTGGCGAAGGGCTGAAGGAGGCGGTGGACGCCTATCAAGCCATCCTCATCAGCGAAGCCCTGCAGCGACATCACGGCAAATGGGCCGACGTGGCGCGGGAGCTAAACGTCGACCGCGCGAACCTGAGCCGACTGGCCAAGCGGTTGGGGATTCGGTGAAGCAATAAGCACGACAGCGAGTTCTCTGTAGGAGCGAACTTGTTCGCGAGGCGATGTTACTGCCGAAACCATAAACCGCCTCGCCAACAAGTTGGCTCCTACAGAAATACGGCTCATGCGTTGATCGTCAGCGCGAGGCGTGCCCGTGAAGCTCTTGCTTCTGCCCGCAGGCCGTGTCGATCAATGCACAAATCCGTGGGAGCGGACCTGTCCGCGAAGGCAATGTGTCAGGCGCTACAGATGGACTGGATGTACCGGCCTATTCGCGGACAGGTCCGCTCCCACATGTCTCATACCCCATGATCAACTACAGGACGCTCTGGATTCTGGCCGCAGGCCGTAGGAGTCCGGCTTGCCGACGATCTGCCGGGGTCGCGCTCGACCGCGCAGCGGCAGTAATCCGGTGCCTCCGGCGTGTCAGGTGTAAACGATGTCCCGGTTTCAGGGCCGCTGCGCGCCCCATCGCTGGCGTCGTAACCTCCGTGAGCTCCTACGCCTTCGGCAGAAGCCAGTCACCGTTAATATCTGTGAGCCCGCGTCCCGGGCCTCAATGCGCAATATCTTCCAACGCCAGATTCCGCGTTCTGGGCCCGAACGTGGCGATGGTGATCATGACGATCAACATGCTGACTACGATGAATGTCAGCACTCCAGGCGTGCCGAAGTGATCGAGGAAGAAACCGATCAGCAGGCTGCTGAACACCGTCGACAACCGGCTGAACGAATAGCAGAAGCCCACCGCGCGGGCGCGGATGTTGGTGGGGAAAAGCTCGCTCTGGTACGAGTGATAGCTAAAGCTCAACCAGGCGTTGCAGAAGGTGATCATCACGCCACAGAAGATCAGCCCGAAAGCGGTCGTCTGTTGCGCGAACAAGGTGCCGAAAATCATCGCACCCAGCGCCGAGCCAACGATCTGCCATTTGTTCTCGAACCGGTTGGCGAATTTGACGAACAGCAACGGCCCCAACGGATAGGCGAGGGTGATGACGAAGGCGTACGCCAGACTGTGGGTCACGCTTACGCCCTGACCGGACAGCAGCGCCGGCAGCCAGTTGCCGAAGCCGAAAAAGCCGATGGCCTGGAACACGTGAAACACGATCAACATCAACGCGCGGCGGCGATACGGCGGCTGCCAGATGTCGGCGAAACGGCCTTTGCCTTCCACCGTCACGGTGTGAGTCTCGGGCTCGTCGAGGGCTTTGCCGGGCTCTTTGCGTTGCAGGTCGGTGACGCAGCGCGCTTCTAGGTCATCCATGATCCGTTCGGCTTCATCGAAGCGTCCATGCTGCGCCAACCAGCGCGGCGACTCCGGCAAGCGTGAACGCAGCCACCAGATAAACAGCGCGAACACCGCGCTCGCCAGCACCACCCAACGCCAGCCGGAAATCCCGAACGGCGCTTGCGGCACCAGCCACCAGGACATCAACGCCACAGACGGCACCGAGAGAAACTGCACGAAGAATGCAAAGGCAAACGCTGAACTGCGCATGCGCTTGGGCACCAGTTCCGACAGGTACGCGTCGATGGTCACCAGCTCGATCCCCAAGCCGATGCCCACCAGAAAGCGCATGCAGATGATGCCCAGCGCCGAAGTCTGGATGCCCATCAACACAGTGGCAACGGTGTACCAGATCAGCGCAAAAGTGAAGATCGCCCGACGGCCGAAACGGTCTGCAATAGGGCTCAGGCAACTGGCCCCCAGAAATAGCCCCAGGAAGGTGGCAGACGCAAACGCCGCCTGATCGGAGAAGCCGAACACACCCTGATTCCCCGTCGCAAACAGCCCGTCACGAATCAGACCGGGGCTGATATAGGCGGTCTGAAACAGATCGTACAGCTCGAAAAAGCCGCCGATGGACAGCAGGGCGACCAGTTTCCAAAGCGTAGCAACAGCGGGCAGGCGATCAATGCGCGCCGAAATATGCGCGGCCCGCACCGGGTCGATACCGTCGGAGCCATTAGCCGTCTTCGCGGCCGTTTGTGCAGAAGCAGACATGTCGAAGTTCCAGTTCCGTGGGACCGACCATGGTAACGGAATCGAGACAAAACATTTCTGCGCGTTTAAGCTCCGTGGCTTGTCGCCATCAGCCACCGGATTCCTGTGAAGTACAAACTCCCCACCACCGCCACAGCGCCGTTTTGCCCTTCTGCTGTGACTGACACGGTCGCGATTCCGGCCAATGCCTCATTCGCCCGCAAAATGATGCTGTTCGTCGGGCCGGGATTGTTGATTTCCATCGGCTACATGGACCCCGGCAACTGGGCCACAGCCATTGAAGCGGGTTCGCGTTTCGGCTATTCGCTGCTGTTTGTCGTAGTGCTGGCCAGCCTGTCGGGCATGGTCCTGCAAAACCTCTGTTCGCGCCTGGGCATCGCCACTGGCCGGGATCTTGCGCAGCTGTCGGCGCAGCGCTACAGCCCTAATGTCGCCAAAGGCCAATGGATACTGGCGGAACTGTCGATTCTGGCCACCGATCTGGCCGAAGTGCTGGGCGCGGCGCTGGCGTTCCATCTGCTGCTGGGCGTATCGATTACCACTGGCGTGGCGCTGACAGCGTTCGACACGGTTATCGTGCTGGCGCTGCAGGGCGCCAATTTCCGACGTCTGGAAGCGATCATTCTCGGGCTGATCGTCACCATTGCGACGTGCTTTTTCATCGAGCTGGTGCTGATCAAACCGTTCTGGCCCGACGTGGTGGCCGGGCTCAAGCCTTCGTGGGACGTGCTCAGCAATCAGGAGCCGCTATACATCGCCATCGGCATTCTGGGCGCGACGGTCATGCCGCATAACCTGTATCTGCACTCATCGGTGGTGCAAACCCGGGTCAATGGCACGACACAAGCGGCCAAGGCCAGCGCGATCAAATACGCGCGGGTCGACACCATTGGTTCGCTGAGCCTGGCGCTGATCATCAACGCGGCAATCCTGATTCTCGCGGCAGCGGCTTTTCATGGCACCGGGCATACCGCAGTGGTTGAAATTCAGGACGCTTATCACCTGCTCGACCCGCTGGTGGGCGGCACATTGGCCAGCGTGTTGTTCGGCGTAGCCTTGCTGGCGGCCGGGCAAAGCTCGACGTTCACCGGGACCATTGCCGGGCAGGTGGTGCTGGAGGGGTTTCTCAACGCGAAGATTCCGTGCTGGCAGCGGCGGCTGATCACCCGAGGGCTGGCGCTGATCCCGGCGTTCATCGGGGTGATCTGGTTCGGTGACGGGGCGGTGGGCAAGATGCTGGTGCTGAGCCAGGTCGTGCTCAGCCTGCAACTGCCGTTTGCGCTGTGGCCGTTGATTAAGTTCACCAGCGACAAACAGCTGATGGGGCCGTTCGCCAACAGCATTACCACCAAAGTCCTCGCTTGGGGCCTGTTCGGCCTGATCTCGCTGGCCAACCTGACGCTGATGTATTTTTGGGTGAGTTGAACGCGCAGCGCCCTGTAGGAGCGAATTCATTCGCGAGACGCCGGTTCTACCGATACATCTTTATCGCCTGACACTTTGCTTCGCGAATAAATTCGCTCCTACAGGATCTGTGAGGGGTCGTGATTTCGCTGAACTCCATGGCCGCCCAGGAACTCTGAACCCAAAGGCCGCCACGGCCTGACGGTGAGGATGAGGGCATGGCGACCACCAGCATTTGCGCGCAGGCCGACACTCGGGGCAAGTTGTTTGAAACCGATCTTCCTGCACGGCTGGACCGTTTGCCGTGGGGCCGGTTTCATACGCTGCTGGTGATTGCACTGGGCATCACCTGGTTGCTCGATGGCCTTGAAGTCACGCTGGCAGGCTCGGTATCCGGCGCGCTCAAAGACAGCCCCGTCCTGCACCTGACCAACAGCGACATCGGTCTGGCGGGCGGCGCGTACATCTGCGGTGCGGTGCTGGGCGCTTTGTTCTTCGGCTGGCTGACCGACCGTCTCGGGCGGCGCAAGCTGTTTTTCATCACCCTCATTCTTTACGTCAGCGCCACAGCGGCCACCGCGTTCTCCTTCAGCCTGTGGAGCTTCATGCTGTTCCGCTTTCTCACCGGTATGGGCATCGGCGGCGAGTACACGGCGATCAATTCAACCATTCAGGAATTCACCCCGGCGCGTTTTCGCGGCTGGGTAGACCTGACCATCAACGGCACTTTCTGGATCGGCGCAGCCCTTGGCGCTGTGGGCTCGATTGTTCTGCTGGACCCCGGCTGGATTGGCGGCGATCTGGGCTGGCGCCTGTGCTTTGGCATCGGCGCGGTATTGGGCTTGTTGATCCTGGTGATGCGCCTTTGGCTGCCGGAAAGCCCGCGCTGGTTGTTGATCCACGGTCAGACGAAGGAAGCGACGCAGATCGTCGAAAACATCGAAAAGCGTTTTCGCGAACAGGGCCATGAATTGCCAGCGCCCACCGGGAAACCCCTACGCCTGCACGCTCGGGATCACACGCCGCTGAAGGAAATCTTCCAGACGCTGTTCGTCAGTTATCGCCAGCGCGCGTTAGTGGGCATGACGCTGCTTACTGCTCAGGCGTTTTTCTACAACGCGATTTTCTTCACCTACGCGCTGGTGCTGACTGAGTTCTACGATGTGCCGTCCTCCCACATCGGCTGGTACGTATTGCCGCTGGCGCTGGGCAATTTCTGCGGCCCGCTTTTGCTGGGGCGGCTGTTCGATGTCATCGGCCGCCGCGTGATGATCAGCCTGACCTACGCGGTTTCCGGCGTTTTGCTGGCCATCAGCGGTTACCTGTTTCAGCAAGAACTGCTCACCGTGACCCAGCAAGCCATTGCGTGGATGGTCATCTTCTTCTTCGCATCGGCGGCTGCAAGCTCGGCTTACCTGACCGTGGCAGAAACCTTCCCTCTGGAAATCCGCGCATTGGCGATTGCCGTGTTCTATGCCTTCGGCACCGGACTCGGCGGGATCATCGGCCCGACGCTGTTCGGTGAATTGATCGACAGCCATGATCGCGGCAACGTGTTCATCGGCTATCTGATCGGCTGCGCGCTGATGCTGATCGCGGCGTCCGTGCAAGCCATCTGGGGCGTGGCGTCGGAGCGCAAATCCCTCGAAGAAGTGGCCCGGCCGTTGTCCCAGGCTCATGACTGATTCAGGGCCGCTGCGCGCCCCATCGTCGGCAAGCCGGACTCCTACGCCTGCGGCAGAAGCGGCTATGCGGCGAGGCCACGCTTTTGATTCTGGCCGCAGGCCGTAGGAGCCTGACTTGTCGGCGATCTGCCGGGCACCGGCAGCAAGCCATGCCTGCGTGGTGGATCAGATTATCCTCACCCACCTGTCCTGCAACTGCTGAAAATATCCAGCTTGGGCTGATACTCCGCCGTCGTTACACCCAGCAAACCCAGCACCGAATGGAACATGTAATCGTGGCTCAGGTCCGGTTGATCGCGCTTGGCTTGCAGGCATTTGAGGTCGACGGCGGCGTCTTTGAGTGTCTGATTGCCGAACCACATGACCATCGGCACATGGGTTTGCGCAGCCGGGGCAATGGCGTATGGGGCGGCGTGCAGGTACACGCCGTTTTCACCCAGGGATTCGCCGTGATCGGACACGTAGATCATTGAGGTGTCGACCTTGTCCTGATTGCGC
Source organism: Pseudomonas corni (assembly GCF_057128765.1). Taxonomy (NCBI): domain Bacteria; kingdom Pseudomonadati; phylum Pseudomonadota; class Gammaproteobacteria; order Pseudomonadales; family Pseudomonadaceae; genus Pseudomonas; species Pseudomonas corni. Next base: position 183,745 of record NZ_JBSKHW010000008.1, on the reverse strand, counting down.
TTGAGCAGTTCGATGGTCTGCGCCAGGAAATGATCGGTGTACAGAATAGTGTTGTCGTAGACGTTTTTCAGCTCGTCCGAGGTGCAGCTCCCCAGTTGATTGGTGTGGCAGACCGGAGTGAAACGCTCCAGCGACTTGGGGTAGCGGTCGTAATATTCGGGTCCGTGGCTGCCATCGGAATGCAGCACGATGATGGCGTTGTCCTGGAGTGTGTCGATGTAGTCCTGCAGCCCCACCAGCAGCGACTCATCCAGGCAATTGGTGCCGTCGCAGAACGGGCTCGGCTGGTTTTTCGGGATGTCACTGTGGGGCACGCGCAGACAGGCGCCTTTGCAGTCACTGTTGTTGTCCAGCCACACTACTTTCAAGCCCGCGCGCTGGAGAATGTCCAGCAGGCCTTCGTAGGTTTTGCCCTTCTTGTCGCTGTAATCGGTGCGCGGGAATTTGGAGAACATGCACGGCACCGAAACCGCTGTCGACGTGCCACAGGACTGCACCTGGGTGAAGTTGAGAATGTCCAGCTTCGCCAGCTCAGGGTTGGTCTCACGGCCATAACCGTTGAGCGAGAAGTGATCCGCCCGAGCGGTTTCGCCGACCACGAAGATCATCAGGCTTTTCTTCGGACGTTGCTGCGCTTGGGCGCTGAGTGCGGCATCGGCGCCCACGGTCTGAACCTTCAGGGTTTCCTTGATCGCCACGCTTTGCTTGGTCAACTTGCCCAATGCGTACACGTAATTGGTCGGATTGATGAAGTGCGTGAGTTTGTCTTCGTCGCGAAAGATCGGCGCGTAGGTCGAATAAAACGCGCCCACCGACACCGCAATCACCAGCACGCAGCCAATAGCGACCAACACTTTGTTGACCAGACCCGGCAATACCCGGCGATAGCTCACTGGCGCCCACCAGATCAGCACGATCGGCAGCACGCCGAGCACCAGCAGATACCCGAACAGCTTGGCACTGAGCAAGGCGCTGGCTTCAGCAGGATTGGTTTCCAATACGTTCTGCATCATCACCGTGTCGATGGCGATGCCGTAGCTGCCCATGAAGTAAGCCGCCGCCGCTGAGCACAGCGCCACCAGACTCAGCACCGGCTTGAGCGTTGGACGGAACGAGAAGGGGATCAGCAGCAGCGTGAACGCGGCCCACAGGAAAAACGCAAACGACACCTGAAACGCTATTGCCTTGATCCCTTGCAGCTCGGTCAGGCCGACCAGCGCATGCCAGGTCGAGAGGTTATAAAACGCCACCAGGCACAGCGAAAACAGCAGAACCAGGCGGGTGGAAGTCAGGCGCTTGAACATCGATTTCATTTCCATATAAAACGCTGATCATGGCGAAGCGGGCGCGCACTGGTCTGCGCCGTCAAGGTCAGGGGAGACCTGCGCGTACGTTCGATGGCTCAGCCTATGAAGCATGGGGAAGGAGTTGTCACAAAGTTTTTCAGATCAAATGTGAATAACTCGTGAAGCCCGCAGCGCTCGTCCGTGGATTATGCTCAATTGGCCGAAACGGCTGCATTGGCAAGCGCATACGTCCAAGAATCTATCCAAATGCTATGCCAACGTGGGCTGGATCGGGAAGGTGTCCCAAGGGTCGCCAATCGTTGAAAGAGAGCGAAAAAGGAGAGCACATGAAACTCATCGGTATGCTGGATTCGCCCTATGTTCGGCGGGTCGCTGTCAGTCTGAAACGCATGGGTGTTGCATTCGAGCATGAGTCGATTTCGGTGTTTCGCGGGATCGAGCAATTCAAAGCCATCAATCCGCTGGTCAAGGCGCCGACGCTGGTGACCGACGACGGTGTGGTGCTGATGGAGTCGTCATTGATTCTGGATTATGTGGAAAGCCTGGTCGGGCCGGGACGAGGGCTGATGCCCGACGCGTTGGCAGAGCGTGTTCAGGTATTGCGCATGACCGGCCTGGCGCTGGTGGCCTACGAGAAAGCCGTGCAGATTTATTACGAGCGCAATTTGCGTCCCGCCGAGATTCAGCATGCGCCGTGGCTTGATCGGGTCGGGTCGCAACTCAAATGCGCGTGCGCAGAGATTGAAGCCGAACTCGCCCGGCGCCCACTGGCTAGTGATGCGCGCATCGGTCAGGACGGCATCAGTGTCGCGGTGGCGTGGAGCTTCATTCAGCTGGTAGTGCCGGATCAGGCTTCGGCGCAGGAATATCCGCTGCTGGCGCAATTCAGTGCCGAGGCCGAGAAGCTGGAGATATTTATGAGTTCGCCGTTGGTGTGAGGCTTCGCTCTTTGAGCGCAAGTAATCACAGGTCATTGCAGGTGTGGGAGGGGGCTCGCTCGCGAAAAGTCCGGTGCATCATTAGCGGATCAGCGACCGGATTCGCGAGCAAGCTGCCTCCCACCGGTTAGATCTGGGAATTGCCATGCACCTCAACGCGGCCTTTGCGCCAGCGCCCTGGCCAGGCTGCCATCGGCTTTGAGCGTCTCGAATGCCTGGCGTATGCGCTTGACGGTGGTGTCGGGGGTGGTCTGGCTCAGAGCGATGTAAAGACCTTTTGAAAGCTCGTCCAGGGTGTAAACCGCTTCCAGATCCTCAAACGCAATATGCAGGTCTTCGCATTGTTCCCGCGCCTCGCGTTCGGGCATAGGCACCAGTTCCAGCTGACCACTGACCAGTTTGCGCAGGTTGTCCAGATTATTGGCCGACACCACCACTTTGGTAAAACCCTTGCCTTCGAGGTATTGCTGCCGGGCGTCATCACGCACAACCCCTACGCTGTAGCGCATTGCATCCGGCAAATCCTTGACCACGACATCCCTGCGCTCACGCAGCTTGTAGAAAACCGGCGTGACCTGATCCAGTTCGCCCACCCATTTGAACAACGCCTCGCGCCCGGCACTGCGGATGATCGGGAAGATCATCACGTTGGATTCCAGGCGCGCGATGTCGTAGGCGCGGGCCCACGGGTACAGCGTCATCCGGTAATCGGTGATCCCCGCCAAGGCCAGCGTCTGTTCGACAATGACACTGGCGGAACCGGCCACCTTGCCGTTTTCCAGATAGCTGTAGGAAGAGTCCTCGGTAACAACCTGCAGGGTCTCAGCCTGCGTCATCGCGCAGGGCGTCGCCAGAATCGCTGCGCAGATCACGCTCGCGCAACGGCTAAAGGAGTACTTCGAAAAAGCGCTCATGTCAGCTCACGCTCCTGTTTCTGCCTTGGCTTTTAGCACGGTATAACGCTTTGTCGGCGCTTTGCAGCAACTGATCGAAGCGCTCCATCGTGCCTCGGTTCAGCTCGGCAATGCCGATGCTCAGCGTGACATACGGTGAAACGGGTGAGGCCCCGTGAGGCAATTTTCTGCGGCCGAGCATCTGGCGCAGATGCTCGGCCGCAGCGTGGGCCTGCAACTCGTCGAAACCGGGGAGCAATACCGCAAACTCCTCACCCCCCAGGCGCGCCACCAACTCGCCGGAGCGGGTGAACAGCGTGCTCATGATCAACGCTACATCGCGCAGGCACTGATCGCCCACGGCGTGGCCATAGGTGTCGTTGTAAAGTTTGAAGAAATCGATGTCGCACATCAGCACCGACAATGGCTGGTGATGGCGCAAGGCGCGATTGAATTCCAGCTCTTTGAGTTCGTCGAAATGCCGGCGGTTGGCCAGGCTGGTCAGCGGATCAAAACGCGACAGCGCTTCAAGCCGGGTATTGGCTGCCTGCAACTGCATGGTGCGTTGTTCCACCAGTTCGGCCAAATGGTCACGACTGGCGGCCAGTGCCACTTCGTCACGGGCCTGACGCTCAAGGTGCGTGGCCAGTTTGTCCTGCAAATCATTGACCCCGGCTTCGAGCAAGGTCAGCTCATCGCCGGTCTTGCGGCGTCGTTCCAGGGTCAGGCGTTGCGTCAGATTCTGCGGCGTCAGCTGGCTCAGATGCCGGGCAATGTGCCGCACGTGCAGCGTCACCGAGCGGTTGAACATGCCCATGATCAGCCCGGCCAGCGCCAGCGACTGAATGATCTGGGTCAGCATGATGATTGCCACTTCCCGCCAAAGCCTCGTCCACAGCAGGCTTTCATCGCCCTCGATCGACAGCTCGCCAACCACTTCGTTTGCGCCGGGGTAGGGTGCAACGGTCAGTTGTCGGTGCAGGGCCGGCGCAAGGCTTGAGCCGTTGTGGCCAGGCCGATTGCGCTCAAGCACTTCCGGCACACGGCCGGGTCGCAGGATCTTCAATTCGACCCGACCGACCGGCGCGGCCAGTGCGACGCTATCGACCTGAGTCTGCAACGCGTCGCTGTCCATTTCCCAGACGGCTTTGGACAACGTGCCCTGGAATACTTGATCGATCAGCGTGAGTTCGGCATTCATGGTCGCCAGGTTGCTGTCCCAGGCAAACCATGTGCGCACAGCTACCGTCGCCACAGTAAACAGCACGCAGAACGCCAGCGTCGCCACCACCAGTCGCCGCGCCAGCGAGCCTGTCTGCAGCGGCACTTGAGGAGTTGCTTGCAGCGGTTTTTCGGGCTCTGGCGGCATGCTCAATTCCATTTTCGGGCAATCGCGTCATAGGTCCCGTTGTCGCGAATGGCCTGCAGGCCGTCCTGAAAGCGCTGCACCGTGGCGTCCGGTGTCTTGCGGCTGAAGGCCATGCTGAAACCGCCGCTGTCCTCCAGTTCTGGCAAGCGCAAGGACTGGACCAGGACGCTGGAGGGATCATCACCGGCTTTGCGTGCCAGATAACGTGCATTGAGTTCGTCGGATATCCAGAGATCGACGTGGCCCAGCTTGAGTTTTTCGTAGTTGAGCTCGTACCGGTTACTGCTCTGCAATTGAACACCGAGCTTGAATTGCTTGCTGATCAGGTATTGCTCACCGACGTCTTCGTTCACGGTTGCGGTCTGGAAGCGCTTGGCATCGTCGAGTTGCTGCAGCGTCAGACGGTGGTTGGCGTAGGAATACAAATACCAGCGGCACGGCGCAATGCTGCCCACCCACTTGAACAGTGCCTCGCGATCGGGGCTGCGGGTGATCGAGTAAATCAGAATATTTTCGCCGTGCAGTGCCAGGTCATAGGCCCGCGCCCACGGCATCGACTGAATGCTGGCCTGCACACCGACGTGCTTGAGCACCGCCTGGACCACCTCGGTGCTCATGCCCGTAAGCTTGCCGTCCTGAGTCATGTTGTAAGGAGGCAACTCTTCGGTAACGATGCGAATCGCCGGTGGTGCGTCGGACGCACAGGTAGGCGCCCCAAGCAGGCACAGCAGGGCGGCACTCACAAGCGCTGGGATTAATCGACGAAGCAACAGCGGCGATGTCATGGACAACAATCTCATTGACTGCAATCGCGAGCGTTACTGCGCCCCGGGCAGGGTTGGCAGCTAACGAGCGGACGGCTTCTTACAGTTGCTTTATCGGCGCGTATGGCGGCGGCTTTAGCCACTGCGCATCAATACACCCAATCCGGCCGAAGCGTGCGATAACCCGCCAGCATCGCAGTTGCTTTGGCGTTTTGCTACGACGCACTTCACTCGCGGTGCGATATAGAAGCGAATTTCCTTGCGAAGGCTGATTGTCAGGCGCGACAGGTGCGTCGGATGTACCGGCCCTTTCGCGGGCAAGCGCGCTCCTACAGGTTTCGGGTCGGACGGGTTTAGATGGGCATTGCAATTTCTGCAACGGTGGGTTGCCTTGTCTGGTTATTCCGCTCACAAGATGAAGCGATCAAACTGATTTCCCTGCGCAGTCTGACGCTGCTGACCGGAGACGCCGCCATGAACCCATCTTCCCAAACCACTCCATCCCTCTGGCACGCTGGCGAACAGCGTTTGCAGGCCCATGTCGGCGTAGCTAAACGCATGGAGCAGCACGGCAGGAAGGTGGTGCGTGATTACATGCCCGAGCAGCATCGGCATTTCTACGAGCAGTTGCCGTATATCGTTGTCGGCGCGGTCGACGATCAGGGCTGGCCATGGGCGAGCGCGCTGGATGATCACGCAGGCTTTATCGCCTCGCCTGATCCTCGTCTGCTGAGGATCACCCGGCTGCCAAATGCCGATGACCCGATCAGCCAGGGTTTCACTGCGGGTGCGGCACTGGGCATGCTGGGGATCGAGCTGAACACGCGACGGCGCAATCGCATCAACGGCCGAATCGGCGAACTCGATGCCAGTGGTTTTTCCGTCGAAGTCGAACATGCCTTCGGCAACTGCCCGCAGTACATCCAGTTGCGTCAGCTCAAGCAAACATCCCGCCCCGCGCCTGTCGATGGACCAAAACCGACGCCCATGAGCGAACTGGACGACGCGGCCATGGCCACAATCCGCGCTGCCGACACGTTCTTTGTCGCCAGCTACGTGGACGTGGATGGCGATCCGCAGCGCCGGCAGGTGGACGTGTCCCATCGCGGCGGTCAGGCCGGATTCGTCAGGGTCGAGAGCAATGTGCTGACCATCCCTGATTTCGCGGGCAATCTGCATTTCAATACCCTGGGCAATTTTGTGCTCAATCCCAGAGCAGGCCTGCTGTTCATCGATTTCGAGTCCGGCGATGTCCTCCAGCTAATCGGCCACGTCGAAATCATCCTCGAAGGGCCCGAAATCAACGCCTTCCAAGGTGCCGAACGGCTCTGGCAAGTCACCGTTCACGCCGTGATCCGCCGGCCTGCTGCCTTACGCTCACGCTGGACGCTCGAAGCTTTTTCCCCCAACAGCTTGATGACCGGCAATTGGCAACAGGCCGCCACCCGCCTGAAAGCCCACACCCTCGCAGATCAGTGGCGGCCCTTGCAGGTGACGCGGATTGAGGACGACGCCCAAGACATCCGGTCTTTCTACCTGGAGCCCACTGACGGCGCCGGACTGCCGGTGTTCAAGGCGGGTCAGCACCTGCCATTGCGCTTGATGCTGGCCGGACAAGAAAAACCCGTGATCCGCACCTACAGCCTGTCCAGCGCGCCCTCGGACGACTTTTTCCGCATCAGCGTCAAGCGTGACGGCGCGGTGTCGACGCACCTGCACGACCAGGTTCGCGTGGGTGATGTGCTGGACGCGCGCGCGCCCCAAGGCGGCTTCACAGTTGATCCTTCAGAACAGCGGCCGCTGGTGCTGATGGGCGCTGGCATTGGTGTGACGCCGATGCTGTCGATGCTGCGAGAGGTCATCTATGAGGGCAAACGCGTGCGCCGCATGCGTCCGACGTGGTTCGTCCAGAGTGCACGTCGTCTGGTCGATCTGGCATTCCGCGCAGAAGTGGACACACTGATTGAAGAAGCTGGCGATTCGCTGACCGCCATCCGGCTGCTCAGCCAGCCTGAATCAGGCGGATGGCAAGGCGAAGGGCTGCAGGCTCGCGGCCGGATTGACCTGGCGCTGCTCAAATCATTGTTGCCGTTCGACGATTTCGATTTTTACCTCTGTGGACCGACAAGTTTCACGCAGGCGTTGTACGACGGCCTCAGGGCCATGCACATCCGCGACGAGCGCATACACGCCGAAACGTTCGGGCCGTCGACACTCACCCGCACCCGCGATCAACTCTCTGCGGGCCTGGAACAGCCGCCAGCCTCCACCACTTCAGTGGCGGTGGTATTCGAAAAGTCAGCCAAGGAAGGGCGCTGGCAGCCAGACGGTGGCAGCCTGCTGGAACTGGCCGAAAGCCGAGGCCTCAACCCCGAATACAGTTGCCGTGGCGGTTCATGCGGCACCTGCAAGACCCGGCTCATCAGTGGCCAGGTGCATTACCCGGTTCCACCCGCCGATATACCGGCGGCGGACCATGTGCTGATCTGCTGCGCAGTCCCGGCTTCAGGGCCGTTGGTGCTCGATCTGTAATCATCCATGCGTGTGCAGGAGGTTGTGATGAGTCAATGGCCGGTAGGAAAAGACGAAACACCCACCCCCTTTCAACAGACGGAACAGGAAGCGTCGTGGCTGGCGCCGCAGTGCATGTGCCCGCTCTCCGGCGAGATGCCGGAATCGCAACAGCCCGAGCAGCGTCCGGTCACGCTGGGGTTCATCGCCTGGGTGCGCACGGCGTCGATCTTCCATCGGGGCAGGCATCGGCATTGAGCGTTAGCGATTAGGGAAGCACCAGGCTCAATGACGGGGTTGAATGCGCGACAGGGTAGCGGGATGATGAGCGCCGATTCGTCAGCCATATTCTTTCCCCAAAAAGGACTGCTCCCGCATGAAAGTCAGCGCCCGCAACGTGTTCAAAGGCACCGTCAGCAAGATTCAGGAAGGTGCCGTCAACGCCGAAATCGTTCTGCAACTACCGGGCGGCGAGCCATTGGTGGCCGTGGTCACTCTGGCTAGCGTCAAGAGCCTGGGTCTGGCGGTGGGTAAAGAGGCCATCGCGTTGATCAAGGCGCCGTGGGTCATGTTGATGACCGACTCCAGCGGGTTCCGTCTGTCGGCGCGCAACTGCCTGGAAGGCACTGTCACCCGCGTCAGCGATGGTGCGGTCAACGCCGAAGTGGTCGTGACGCTGCCCGGGGGCACCGAAGTTTATTCCATTGTGACCCGCGAAGCCGTCACTGAGCTGGGCCTCAAAGCGGGCGTAGGTGCCACTGCCGTGATCAAAGCCTCGCATATCATTCTGGGCGTGCCGGCCTGATTTTCACCCCTGTTCCGTCCGAGGGCCGCGCCGCAAGGCTCGGCCTTTTTGCATTGAACTGCCGTCACAAGGACGTCCATTTTGATCTCAAGAAGAAGCGTTTTGACTGCCTCGTTGCTGGCCGCGCCAGCGTTGTCCAGCTTTAGGGCTTTGGCGGCTGATTCATTGAAGCCGTTGCAGTCCCGGCTCGTTGAGCTTGAACGTCGATGGGGCGGGCGACTGGGCGTTGCCATTCTCGACACCGGCAGCGGCGAAACGCTGTCGCAGCGCGGCGATCAACGCTTTGCAATGTGCAGCACCTTCAAATGCCTGGCCGTAGCATTCGTTCTGGCAAGGGTCGATGCAGGCAAGGAAAAGCTGTCGCGGCGTATTACCTACGCCACGAACCAGTTGGTGCCGTACTCACCGGCCACTGAATCCCACGCTGGAAAAGACGGCATGACCATGGGGCAGCTGTGCGAAGCCGCCGTCACCCTCAGCGACAACACCGCTGCCAATCTGATACTCGACAGCTTCGGCGGGCCTGCAGGCCTGACCGAGTGGCTACGCACCCTGGACGACCTGGTGACCCGACTGGACCGGCGCGAACCACAGCTCAACGAAAACAAACCCGGCGACCTGCGCGACACCACCACGCCGATCAGCATGCTCTACACCCTGAAAAACATTGTGCTGGGCATGGCGCTGTCGGACGCATCCCGCGACCAACTCATCACTTGGCTGGTAGCCAATACCACCGGCGATAAAAAACTGCGGGCGGGCCTGCCGAAAGATTGGCGCGTGGGTGACAAAACCGGCTCCGGTGCAAACAAGGCGACCAACGATGTGGCTGTGATCTGGCCCCCTCAACGCGCACCGATCATCGTCACGGTTTTTTATTCCGAGGGCGGCGGCAGCGACGATGAGCGCAGCGCGGTGATCGCCGACGTTGGGCGCCTGGTGGCCGCGCTTTGAACAAGGCGCAGGGGTAGACGTTCGCCTGATTGCAACGATCAGTGAAGTTAGCTATACGACGTTGAAATTTTTCTCATTTCCAATGCTCGAAACATCGGTGAGAGGAACCAATAGCAGCAGGCCTGTCGGGCCGTCGTAGAGCAGAGTACACCGATGCCTTTTTTGACTGATGATCATGGATGTGCCGGATGGGGCGGCGAAATGGCCGAGCGCATTCGGGTGTTCAACTGGTCCATGACCGGCTTGGGACCGATTGACAGCTGGTCGCGCAGTTTGCGTACGGCGGTGCAGTTTTTACTCGCCTCACCGGTGCCGCTCGTAATGCTCTGGGGCCGCCAGGGCTACATGATCTACAACGACGCCTATTCGTTATTTGCCGGTGGTCGCCACCCGTATTTGCTCGGCACGCCAGTGGAGCTGGGCTGGCCGGAAGTCGCCGAATTCAACCGCAATGTGGTCGACACCTGTCTGGCGGGCGGCACCTTGTCTTTCCGCGACAAGGAACTGGTACTGCTGCGCGACGGCAAACCCGAAGACGTATGGATGGACCTCTATTACAGCCCGGTGCCGGGAGACGATGGAGCGCCCGCCGGGGTCATGGCGATCGTGGTCGAGACCACTTCGCACGTTGTGTCCGAGCGCCTTCGAGAGTCCGCCGAACAAGCTTTTCGGGCGACCAATGAGCGTCTGCAACTGGCGCTCAATGCCGGTTCCCTGGTGGGCTCGTTCGTCTGGGACATCAAGGCTAATCGGCTGTCGGGTGATGAACGCTTCGCCCGTACGTTTTGTTATCCCGCTGATCAGCCTGTCGAAAGCGTACCCATTGAGGGCGCAGTTGACATCATTCACCCCGATGACCGCGAGCGCGTAGAACAGTTGATTGCGCATACCGTTGCGCACGGCGGGCCGTACAACGCCGAATATCGGATTCGGCGGCCTGACGGCAGTTACATCTGGATCCTGGCCAGCGGGCGTTGCGAGTTCGACGCCGATGGCGAGCCGTTGCGTTTCCCCGGTGTGCTGATCGATATCCACGAGCGCAAGATCGCCGAGGAGTCGTTGCTCCAGCTCACCCGCACCCTCGAACAGCGCGTGGCAGAGGAAGTGCGTGCTCGCTCGGAGGTGGAGGAGCGGCTGAGGCAATCGCACAAACTCGAAGCCATCGGCGGACTCACCGGCGGTGTCGCCCACGACTTCAACAACCTGCTGCAGGTCATTGCCGGCAACTTGTATTTGCTGGCGCGTCAGGAGCCGGATAATCCGCGGGTGCAAAAGCGCGTCAACGCGGCCACAGCGGCCGTTGAGCGGGGCGCCAAATTGTCTTCGCAGTTGCTCGCATTCGCCCGGCGGCAGGCACTTTCACCTGCGGTTTACGACCTGCGGCGCATTTACGAGGGGCTGGGTGAACTCCTGCAGCGCGCGCTCGGAGAGACCATCCATGTGGACATTCTGCTGCCCGAAGACAGCTGGCGGATTCATGTGGATCGTAACCAGTTGGAAAACGCTCTGCTGAACCTGGCAATCAACGCTCGCGACGCCATGAAGGGCGAGGGAACGATCACCGTCAGCGCAGAAAACGTGGTGCTTGATAAAAAAGCCTGTGCGGGCAAAGAACTCAGCCCCGGTGATTATGTGCTGTTGAAAATAGCCGACACGGGCAGCGGCATGGCGCCGGATGTCGTGGCGCGAGCCTTTGAACCCTTCTTTACGACCAAACCCGACGGCCACGGAACGGGGCTTGGCCTGAGCATGGTGTTCGGCTTCGTCAAACAAACCGGTGGTCATATCGAAATCATCAGCGTCGTGGGCAAGGGCACCGAAGTGCGCATGTATTTTCCGCGAAGCCTCCAACCCGAAGTGCTGGAGAAACCCAATCACACCATCATGTTCGCAGGCGGCCACCAAACCATTCTGGTGGTCGAGGACGACGAGGCGGTGCGCGCGACTTCCGTGGAGCTGTTGCAACAGGCGGGCTACAACACATTGGTCGCCGCCCATGGAGATGACGCCATGGCCATATTGCGCAGCGGCGTGATGATTGACTTGATCTTCACCGACGTCGTGATGCCGGGACTGATCAAGAGCGCGGATCTCGCGATCTGGGCCCGGCAGCAGTCACCGCAGGTGCCGGTGCTGTTCACCTCCGGCCACACCCGCGACGTGCTGTCTCGCAATCATGAGCTAGACAGCAGCACATTTCTGCTGAGCAAACCCTACGGGCCTGATGCGCTGGGCGAGATGGTTCAGGCGGCTTTGAGGGGGTAGAAGTCGCGACCCATACCAGTGCGAGCATGAAGACTGGTGACTAGACGCAAATCCAGTGGGAGCGGCCCTGTCCGCGAAGAGACCAGTACATCCGACGCATGTGTTGCGCCAGATGAATGGTCTTCGCGGACAGGTCCGCTCTCACAATGGATGTTGATCAAGGAATCAAACGTGCCTCGCGCAGCCGATCGAACACATCGAAAAATGCCTGATCACTGGCTTTGAATCCGGTAAAGCCCAGAGCGCGGCTTTTCGACATGTCAGTGACCACTTCAATCGGACGCCCCAGGTCTGCGTCGGTGTGCCAGGCCGAGACCAGACGGCTGATATCTGACTCTTTCAAACCGTGCTCGGCAACGATGTCATTCCACGCGGCTTGATCGTCAGCCATCTGGGTCTCCAGCGGGGAGAGCTTCTCAGGGTAATCGGCTGGGTGCAGGCCGAAATATTCAGCGATCTGGCCCCACATCCAGCTCCAGCGGAACACATCACCATTGGTGACGTTGAACGCCTGATTCGCGGCCGCCGGGGTGGTCGCTGCCCACAGCTGTTGCTCGGCCAGTTGGCGCGCGTCAGTCATGTCCGTGAGGCTGTCCCATTGCACACGGGACCCTGGAAACACGAACGGCCGGCCAGTGGCTTTGCAGATCGAGGCGTAGACGGCGAGGGTGGTAGCCATGTTCATCGCATTGCCGACTGCAACGCCAGTGACTGTGTGCGGGCGATGCACGCTCCAGGTGAACCCGTCTTTTTCAGCGGCAGCGAATACTTCATCTTCCTGGGCGTAATAGAAGTTTTCGATGTCCAGACGGCCTTGAGATTCGCGGAACGGCGTCTGCGGCAGGCTGCCTTTGCCATAGGACTCGAAGGGCCCGAGGTAGTGTTTCAAACCGGTCACCAGCGCCACGTGCTGGACACTACCGGCTGGTCGCAGAGCGTCGAGGACGTTGCGCACCATGGCGGCGTTGACCCGAATGTTTTCGGCTTCAGTGGCCTGTCGCGACCAAGTGGTGATGAACACGTGAGTAGGTTTTACATCCGCCAGCGCTTGGGTGAGCGAAGCGGGGTCTTGCAGGTCGGCGGCCACCGGGATCACGCCCGGTACTTGTGATGGCTGGCGTGAAAGCGCAGCGACCTGCCACTGGTTCTCAAGCAATAGTTGAGTGATGGCGCTGCCGACGATGCCGCTGGCGCCGACGACCAAGGCGGTCTGGGTCATGGGGTTCTCCTGAGAAAAAAGATGAGGCGATGACCCGAAGCAATTTCTGTCCGGATGAGGTTGTCAGAGCCTGGGCGAGCGGCAGAGGTTCAACCGGATGCGCTGCGCCTCAGCCCACCAGCACCGCCGTGGCGTACATCCCGATGGCAAACACCACGTGGCCGACGACGTTCTGTAACCGGGCAACCGGCGGGTTCGGCGCCTTGTTGCACGCCATGCCCACGCCCATCCCCGGCTGCAAAATGAACCAACCCGCACCTACCGTGACCAGTCCCACCACCAGCGCAGGGAGAAAGCTCGGGCTATGCGCCCACTGCACGCCCCAGACAATCAACACGACAGCGGCGAAAAGGATGCCGACGGCGTAATGCATCGCCCAGCCGATGGTCAGCTCGTTGCTGACGGGCGCTGCATTGGCAATGCCTTCACGTCGCACGAAGCGCCCCCGGGGCAGACCGGCAAACCAGCGTCCGACCAAATGCCAGGGCGGGGTCGGCAGGCCCAGGGTGGCTTTGAGCAGTAGCGCCCACAGGTCCAGCAACGCAGTGCCGCCGATGCCGATGAGTATCGACAGGTAGATGAATTCGAACATTACGATCCTTGGCTTTATCGAGAGAGAAGTCGTGGCCGGCTGGCGCGCAGGCGACCCTGGGGCTCTATGATTCGTTACGACATCAAAAGGCCGATCAGCACGTTGTATCCGGCGCAGTGGGCAAAGGGAAGTCAAAGGCGCAAATACTTCGAACCATGGGTTACGCTACGCGCCAACAAAAACAGCGGCCGGTCAGGGTTGGGAGACGGATTTAAGTGAACACCAAAATCATCACCCGCGAGGGCCATGAAGCGCTCAAACAGGAGCTCGACCATCTCTGGCGTGTCTACCGGCCGGAGATCACGCAAAAAGTTGCGTGGGCGGCGTCGCTGGGTGATCGCAGTGAAAACGCTGATTACCAATACAACAAGAAGCTGCTGCGCGAGATCGATCGACGCGTGCGTTATCTGCGCAAGCGCCTTGAAGACATGCGAGTGGTGGATTACGCCGCGGAGCAAGAAGGGCGAGTGTATTTCGGCGCCTGGGTCGAAATCGAAAACGAAGCCGGGGAGTGCAAGACTTTTCGGGTCGTGGGCTACGACGAGATTTACGGGCGCATGGATTACATCTCCATCGACTCACCTATGGCCCGAGCGCTGTTGAAAAAAGAAGTCGGCGATGAATTCGTCGTGCAAATCCCCACCGGTGAAGCGTTGTGGTGGATCAACGAAATCAGGTATCCCAAGTAGCCCGAATCATCCTGACCTGAAGCCGATCCCGGGGGAGCAGCAGTGTTATTGAATCCACGCATGACGCTGGATCTGTAGGAGCGCGCTTGCCCGCGAAGACGGTGGTACATCCAACCGACCTTCGGCGCCTGACGAGTAGCTTTCGCGGGCAAGCGCGCTCCTACAGTGGTTTCAGCGACGCTGGCATCCGATTCAACACAATGACTGTTGGAGCGAGGCTTGCCCGCGAAGCTAGCGCTCCGGTTTACCTGACACTGCACGAAGGAAGCGCCTTGCTTTGACCAAGACACTGCACGAAGAAAACGCCTTGCTTTGACCTGACACTGCGCATCGTTAGCTTCGCGGGCAAGCCTCGCTCCAACAAGATCAATGGCGCCTCGGATATCCCGAGCTGACGCTGACCCCTTGGGACCTGCAGTGTTGTTGAATCCAGGCATGGCGCTAACTCGGTAGGAGCCAACTTGTTGGCGAGCCTTAGTACCTGACACACCGCGTTGTCCGGCTCGCCAACAAGTTGGCTCCTACAGATTCGATTGCCTGTCAGCGTCCACCGCTGAGGTCCGATGGGATCGATCACCCCTCACGCAATACCGTCAACGGACTCGCATTGAGCGCTCGCCGGGTGCCGAACACGCCTGCGCCGCCGACCAGCAGGGCGCCGATCACCGGGAGCAACAGCAGCCACACGTGCGGCGCCCATTGCAGGTTGAAGGCGTAGCGGTACAGGGCGAAGCTCACCAGTTCGCAACCCAGCGCTGCCAGCACTCCGCTGACCGCGCCCAGCAGGCCAAATTCGATGCGACGCGCCTTGGTCAACAGTGCCCGGTTGGCCCCCAGTGCCCGCAGCAGCGCGCCCTGTCGGATGCGTTCATCCAGTGTCGCCTGCAGCCCGGAGAACAATACCGCCATCCCCGCGGCCAAGACGAACAACAGCACGAATTGCACCGCGAGCGTTACCTGATCGAGGATGCTGCGCAGTTGTTCCAGCAGCGCCTCCACTTGCAGGATGGTCACCGCCGGGAAGGTCCGGGACAGCTCGACGATCTGCTTGTCGTTGCCCGGCGCCAGATAGAAGCTGGTGAGGTAAGTGGCGGGCACATCCCTGAGCGTGCCCGGCTGGAAAATCATGAAGAAATTGGGCTGGAAGGTGTCCCAGTTGATGTCACGCAGACTGGTCACCTTGACCTCACGCGTCAGCCCGCCAATCACGAAGCTCAACGTATCGCCCAGCTTCATGTCCAGACTTTTCGCCAGTTTGGTCTCGACCGAAACGCCGGGAACGGTATCAGCTGCAGGCGGCTGATCGCTGGCCCACCACTGACCTTCGGTGATGGTGTTGCCCTCCGGCATGGTGGCGGCCCACGTCAGATTGAGATCGCGCTGGGTCGCGTTTTCGCCGCGCGAATCCTTGGTGACGAACTTGCTGACCGGCTCACCGTTGATGCTCATCAAACGCCCCGGAATCATCGGGTACAACGGGGCGCTGTGGGTCGACAGCTGACCGATGCGCTCGGCAAAATGGTCCTTGTCGTTGGGCAGAATGTTCAGCGCGAAATAGTTGGGCGCGTCTTTGGGCAACTGGTTTTGCCAAGTGTCCAGCAGCTCGCCGCGCAGCAGCGCAATCAGCCCCATGGACAGCAGAATCAAACCGAAGGCCAAAGATTGACCGGCGGCGGCCAGCGGGTGACGCAACAACTGCCCCAAACCCAGACGCCACGGCAGTGACGCATTGGCCAACAAGCGGCGCAGGCTGGTGAGCGTGAGCAGCAAAATGCCGCCCAGCACCAGCGCCGCAATCAGACCGCCGCCGAGCAGGGCGAAAGTCAGCACCAGATCCAGGCTCAAACGCCACATGATCAAACCCAATGCAAACAGCGCAGCGCCATACACCAGCCAAGTACTCGCCGGGATCGGCAGCATGTCGCGGCGCAAAACTCGCAGCGGTGGCACGCGGCCCAATGCAGCCAGCGGCGGCAACGCGAACCCGGCCAAAGCCACGAGACCGGTGCCGATACCCGCCAGCGCTGGCAGCAAGCCACCCGGCGGCACAGCTGCTGGCAACAGGTTTTCCAGCAAATAAAACAGCCCCAGCTGCGCGAGCCAACCGACGAATGCGCCCGCCAGGCTCGCCGCAACGCCGAGCATCGCCAGTTGCAGACTGAACAACACCAGCGCTTCATTGCGTGACAGGCCAAGGCAGCGCAAAAGTGCGCTGGCATCAAAACGGCGTACGGCAAAACGCGACGCCGACAGCGCCACCGCCACACCGGCCAGCAACACCGCCACCAGACTGGCCATGTTCAAATAGCGCTCGGCCTTGCCCAAGGCGCCGCCGATCTGTTGGTTACCATCGCGGGCGTCGTCGATTTTCTGATTCGGTGCCAGACCCGGTTCAATGGCCTTGCGATAGGCCGCCAGGGCTTCAGGCGTGCCACGCCACATCTCGCGATAGCTCACGCGGCTGCCCGGTTGCACTACGTTGGTGGCCTTGAGGTCGGCGAGGTTGATCATCACCCTTGGCGTCAGGCTGTAAAAATTGCCAGCGCGATCAGGCTCGTAAGTAAGCACGCGGCTCAGCTTCAGAGTTTTGGCGCCGACATCAATGCTGTCGCCGACCTTGATGTTCAGTGCTACTAACACCCGCGCTTCCGCCCAGGCTTCACCGGGCTGCGGCTCACCGCCGGTGGTTTCGGTTTCGTAAGGAGCAGGGGCGCTTTTCAGCTCGCCGCGCAGGGGATATGCCGCGTCCACCGCTTTGACACTCGCCAGCTGGATGCCTGCGTCGGTGGCTACAACGCTGGAAAAAATCACCGTCTGTGAGTGATCAAGCTTGAGCGCTGTTCCGGTGTCGATCTGCTCGGCACTAGCCGGGCTGGACCCGCCCAGTACCAGATCGGCCCCCAGAAACTCTGTGGCCCGAAGGGTCATCGCGCTGTTGAGCCGCGCGCCGAAATAACCAATCGCGGTACTGGCCGCGACCGCCACTACCAGCGCGAAAAACAGCACGCGCAGCTCGCCCGCGCGGAAGTCGCGCACCAACTGGCGGCTGGCGAGATTGAGCAGACGTTGAAACGGCAGACGTGCCATCAAGGCTCCAGAGGGGCGACCAGACGGCCACCTTCAAGACGGATCAGGCGCCGGCAGCGATGGGCCAGGCGTTCGTCGTGCGTGACCAGCACCAGTGTGGTGTTGCGCTCTTTGTTCAGCTCGAACAACAGATCGCTGATGCGCTCGCCAGTGTGGCTGTCGAGGTTCCCGGTGGGTTCGTCGGCAAACAGAACGCTGGGGTCGGCGGCGAATGCGCGGGCAATCGCGACGCGCTGTTGCTCGCCACCGGAGAGTTGGCGTGGCGTGTGGGTCAGGCGTTGGCCCAGACCGACACGTTCGAGCAAGCCGCGCGCCTGTTCACGGGCGTCCTTGCGGCCTTCGAGCTCCATGGGCAGCATGACGTTTTCCAGTGCGTTCAAACTGTCGAGCAGTTGAAAGGACTGAAATACAAAGCCCACGTGTTCGGCGCGAATGCGCGCGCGTTGGTCTTCGTCCAGATCGCTGAGATTGCGACCGGCCAGTGTGACCGAACCTGCACTCGGCAGATCGAGCCCTGCCAACAGCCCAAGGAGGGTAGATTTGCCCGAACCCGATGCGCCGACGATGGCCAGCGTGTCGCCCTTGTTTAGTTCCAGGGAGAGTTCGTGCAGGATGGTCAGGTCACCTTCGGTGCTGGGGACCACTTTGCTGAGGTTCTGCGCACTGAGAATACTTTCGCTCATGGAGAATCCGATGCGTGCGTGGTTTTTAAGTGCTGGCCTGGGTTTGCTGCTGTTGTCTCAAGGGGCTACGGCGGGCACGGTGCTGATCGTTGGCGATAGTATCAGCGCGGCTTTCGGCCTGGATACCCGGTTGGGGTGGGTCAGCTTGCTGGAGCAACGCCTGGCGAAGGAAGGTTACAACGACAAAGTGATCAATGCTTCGGTCAGCGGCGACACCAGTGCCGGTGGCCAGGCGCGGCTGCCGGCGCTGCTTGCGGAGCATAAACCGGATCTGGTGGTGCTTGAATTGGGCGGCAACGACGGCTTGCGCGGCCAGCCTCCGGCGCAATTGCAACAGAACCTTTCAGCGATGATCGACAGCTCCCGCGCTGCCGGAGCAAAAGTCCTGCTACTGGGGATGCAGATTCCTCCCAACTACGGACCGCGATACACCACCGCGTTCAAGGAGGTCTACAGCAACCTGGCGACTGATAAAAAGGTCGCGTTGGTGCCGTTCATGCTTGAAGGGGTAGGGGGTGTTCCGGAGTTCACCCAGGCCGATGGTTTGCATCCGGCCGCCAACGCTCAGGGCAGATTGCTGGAAAACGTCTGGCCGAGCCTCAAACCGCTACTTTAAAGGGCTGCGGGGCTTTTCTGGGCAAGGGGTTTGGGCTAAGGTGGCGCCCCCGCTCCGGAGCCCCCCATGCCGCGCCGTCCGTCCTGGTCCCTTTTTGCTTATCAACTGATCGAGCCTGATGAACAGCTCGACCTGTTTGCGTGCCAGGAAATCCGCGTGCACCTGGTCGCACGCCAGCTTGAACTGGCCGGTTCTGCGGACCGTACGCTGTGTGGTTCACTGCTCCCGGCGCAGCCGCGGTGGTCGGCGGTCGAGCAGACGATTTATCAGGACGAACGACTGTGCCCACTGTGCCGCGCGATCATCGATGCACAACGCCGGGGCTGGGCGCCGATCTGGCCGGAGCTTGAAGACGCTTGAGGTTCATGTAAGCGCGAACTTGTTCGCGAGAAGGTCGGCACAGCCCGTGCCTTCGTCTGCGCTTGTAGCCCGGGCTTCGCGAACAAGTTCGCTCCTACAGACGGGTGTTGGCAGTGTACAATCGCTTTTTTCGATCCCGCCCTGTTTACCCAAGGATTCTCCGGATGTTGTCGCGCATTCCAGCCTTCGCTCGCTGTCTGTCGCTCGCTGCACTGTGTGCGGCCGGCCCTGTTTCCGCTCTGGAGTTTCCGTTGCCGCCCCCTGGCGAGGACATCATTGGTGAGGTCCAGACCATCACCGCCAAGTACGAAGACACCTTCGCCGATCTGGGCACCCAGTACGATCTTGGCTATCTGGAAATGATCGCCGCCAACCCCGGCGTCGATGCCTGGCTGCCGGGCGCGGGCAAGCAGATCGTCTTGCCGACCCGTTTCATCCTGCCGCCGGGTCCCCGTGAAGGCATCGTTATCAACCTTGCCGAGTACCGTTTGTACTACTACCCCAAAGGCCGAAACGTGGTGTACACCTTCCCGCTGGGTATTGGTCGCGAGGGCTGGGGTTCACCAATTTCCACCACCAAGGTCACAGCCAAGACGCCGAACCCGACCTGGACCCCTCCGGCCTCGGTCAAGGCCGAACATGCCGCTGATGGCGACATCCTGCCGAACGTCGTACCGGCTGGCCCTGATAACCCGCTGGGCCCGTTCAAGTTCGGCCTGAGTCTACCCGGCTACTTGATTCACGGTTCGAACAAGAAGTTCGGCATCGGCATGCGCACCAGCCACGGCTGCTTCCGCATGTACAACAACAACGTGCTGGAAATGGCCGACATGGTGCCGGTGGGCACGACCGTGCGCATCATGAGCGAGCCGTACAAGTTCGGCGTCAGTGGCGGGAAGGTCTATCTGGAAGCGCACACGCCTCTGGACGAGAGCGGCAATCCTTCCGTGGTCGACAAGCACACAGCGGTGATCAATGCCCTGCTCAAGCGCGAAGACCTGGCCAACAAGGTGCTGATCGATTGGAATGAAGTGCGGGACGTGGTCGCCGCTGAGGACGGGATGCCGGTGGAGATTGCGGTACCCACTAGCGCGCCTGTGGTGCCCAGCGCTCCTGTCGTACTGCAATAGCTTATAGCGTGCAGTAACAGGGCGCCGATACCCGTCCGCAGGGCCTTGTGAAGGGGCTGAGCGGACGGGTTTTTTATTGTCCGGATATCGCCTCTTGAGCGTCCGGCAACAAAAAAGCCGATCCGAAACCGGATCGGCTTATCAATAATCCCGGGGGACTATTACTTGCGGCTTGCCTTGTCCAACATACGCAGAGCGCGTTCGTTGGCTTCGTCAGCAGTTTGCTGAGCTTTCTGAGCAGCAGCCAGAGCTTCGTCAGCTTTGCGATAAGCTTCATCGGCACGGGCTTGCGAACGAGCTGCTGCGTCTTCAGTTGCAGTCAAACGAGCTTCGGTTTCTTTGGATGCGCTGCTGCAACCGGTGGCCAGAACTGCGGCCAGAGCCAGAGCAGAGAATTTCAGAACGTTGTTCATCGTGTTCCCCTTAAAGGACTTCTATCAAATTAGTCATCTCTCGGAAGTGAGAAAATGACCGGCGTACATACTACCCATTGTTTGTAGTAAGTAAACGGACGAAGCGCAAGATGTGAACAAAATTCTTTGCTTTGAAAGTGTTCCATTCAACTTCTCACGCCTTTTGTACGAAAAAAGCCCGCACTGTCGGGCGAACTGCCGACAGTCCATTGATATTAGGCGACGACTCAAAGGTCTGCCTATTATCGATAAATCAGTCGCGTGCATGTTGAGAAGTGCGTCGCATGTATGCGCTGTTCGCTGTGGCTGTATATCGCATTTATGTGTCTTATGTGTACTCGCGGCATTAGGCAGCAATCTGACTGTGTCAATGGACATTACTGGCGTTGTCAGGTTCCACCGTTAACACAGTCTGATGTTCGGCGATGCATTTACCGATGATTCACTTGAGCACGTTCGGCAATGACGCCTACTATTTGCTGGTGCTCATTTGTTTGAGAACAGCGATGCTCTTCTCGGTGTCCAAATCTGGCACAAGGTGGCGTAGCACGTTGCGTAAAAACCACGTGAATTGGTTTTCCCGCTGCGTGAAGAGGTTCCTTCGCCGGGGAAACATCGGTAAGGTAGGGGTCAAAATCCAAGACCCGCGAGGAGTAGTGATGAGCGAGGCGTTGTCGATCCACCATGACAAGACCGGTCACCAGTTTGAAATAAACATAGACGGTCACCGTGCCTATCTGACGTACATGGACCTGGGCAAGGAAACCCTGGACATCTACCGTACGTTTGTCCCCAACGCACTTCGGGGACGAGGCATCGCAGCGGCATTGACCGAGGTTGCCCTCGATTACGCCGACAGCATTGGCTATACCGTCATTCCATCGTGCTCGTATGTCGAGCGCTATATGGAGCGCAACCAGCGCCAGGCTGCAAAGATCTGACGCGTCGCACTGTTTCACCAGCACCATGAAAAACGCCGAGCATATGCTCGGCGTTGTTGTTTCTGCGTTGCGCGATCAGCGCTTGCGGTTAGGCAGCACGCCCTTGAGTTTGGCGTGCATGCTGCGCAGGGTTTTCTCGGTACTTTCCCAATCGATGCAGGCATCGGTGATGGACACGCCGTATTTGAGGTCAGCCAGATCCTTGGGAATCGACTGAGCACCCCAATTGAGGTGGCTCTCGACCATCAGGCCAATGATCGATTCGTTGCCTTCCAGGATCTGGTTGGCAACGTTCTCCATCACCAGAGGTTGCAGGGCCGGGTCTTTGTTGGAGTTGGCGTGGCTGGCATCGACCATGATGTTGGGCTTGATGTTGGCTTTGTTCAGCGCCTGTTCGCACAGAGCGACGCTGACCGAATCATAGTTCGGTTTGCCGTTGCCGCCACGCAGCACCACGTGACCGTAGGCGTTGCCTTTGGTTGTGACGATGGAGACGCCGCCTTCCTGATTGATGCCCAGGAACCGGTGGGGGCTGGACACAGACTGCAGAGCGTTGATCGCTACCGTCAGGCCGCCGTCGGTGCCGTTCTTGAAGCCCACGGCCGAGGACAGGCCTGAAGCCATTTCCCGGTGCGTCTGGGATTCAGTGGTACGCGCGCCGATGGCCGACCAACTGATGAGATCCTGCAAGTACTGCGGGGAAATCGGGTCCAGCGCTTCGGTGGCGGTGGGCAGACCTTTTTCGGCCAGCTCCAGCAGCAATTGCCGACCGATGTGCAGACCGTCCTGAATCTTGAAGGAGTCATCCAGATACGGATCGTTGATCAGGCCTTTCCAGCCCACTGTCGTGCGAGGCTTCTCGAAATAGACGCGCATCACCAGATACAGCGTGTCGGACACTTCAGCGGCCAGCGCTTTAAGGCGGTCGGCGTATTCGTGGGCAGCCTTGAGGTCGTGGATCGAGCAGGGCCCGATCACGATGAACAGGCGGTGATCCTTGCCATCGAGAATGTTGCGAATCACTTCGCGACCCTGGCTCACGGTCTGCTGGGCAGCCGCAGTCAGGGGGATTTCGCGCTTGAGCTGATCCGGAGTGATCAGTGTCTCGTTGGAAGCAACGTTGAGATCGTCAATCGGTAAATCAGCCATCGTGTTACTCATCAGGTCACGGATGCTGGCCGCCAACGTCCCCGTGCGGCGGAGCCGAGCATGATTGAGCGCAGCGGGGGAGCGGAACCTTAGCGCGTTATCCTGCCTTTGGACAATGGGCAAACAGCGCTTTCGTCCAGTCTGCGCGGCTCAAGACGACGCGCTACGACAAAAAGTTCGGGCTCGCGAAGGCTTTGCATCGCAGTTTTTGTAAACTGCCCACGCGCCAGGCCTATAGTGTGCAGCTAACGCCAGAAGGGGGAACCGCGTGGAACAACTGCAATTGACCGATTTCGACGTGGACCAGCAACTGCTCTCGCTGGACGGCACTTCCCTGCTGATTTTCACCGGCGCAGGCTGCGCCAGTTGTCGCTGGGCCCGCGACTATCTGCCGCAGCAACCGCTGCCGCTGGATCGACTCTGCTGGATCGATGCCGAGGAAAATGGCGGAGCAGTGCAGCGCTATGGGGTGTTTCATCTGCCCGCGCTGTTCGTCATACGTGACGGCGAATTTTTCGGGGCCCTGCGCAGCAAGCTGCTCCTGCCGGACATCAGTCTCGCACTTGATCGAGCGTTGAGCCTGGCCCCAGACGAATTACCCTGACACAACCCACCGCTTACACCCCGATGAATGCTCTAAATGGGACCCACATGACCAAAGACACCTCGAAACCGCGCATCGGCATTATTGGCACCGGCGCCATTGGCGGCTTTTATGGCCTGATGCTGGCGCGTGCCGGCTATGACGTTCACTTTTTGCTGCGCAGTGAGTTCAGCGCGGTCTCGGAAAACGGGCTGCGGCTGGACAGTAAAGTCCACGGGCTGTTGACCCTGGACAATGTGCAGGCGTACTCGTCAGCCTCCGACATGCCGCCTTGCGAATGGCTGTTGGTGGGCGCCAAGACCACCAGCAACGCCGACCTTGCCCCTTCGATCACTCAGGCGGCTGCGCCGAACGCCAAGGTGCTGTTGTTACAGAACGGGCTGGATGTCGAAGAAGAGTTGCGTCCTTTATTGCCGGACTCGCTGCACTTGTTGGGCGGTCTTTGTTTCATCTGCGTGCATCGCTCTGGGCCTGGGCAGATCGCCCATGAAGCTTTCGGCGCCGTCAATCTGGGTTATCACAGCGGCCCTGGCTATGGAAATAACCTGCGCCAGTCGATTCTTGAACACGGCGCCGACTTGTTCCGCGCCGCCGGGATCGAAGCTACCGCGATGGAAGATCTGGAGCATGCGCGCTGGCAGAAGCTGGTGTGGAACATCCCGTACAACGGTCTGTCGGTATTGCTGGGTGTGGGTACAAGCGGGTTGATGGCCGATCCGGACAGCGCCGAGCTGATCCATGAGGTGATGAACGAAGTGGTCGAAGGCGCGGCGGCGTGCGGGTTTGACTTTCCGGCGGGTTACGCCGAGCGCTTGTTCAACGTCACCAGGCAGATGCCCGATTACCGCCCGAGCATGTTCCACGACTTCATCGAGAAACGCCCGCTGGAGCTGGAGGCTATTTATGCCAAGCCATTGGCTGCGGCGTTGGCAGGCGGGTACGACATGCCCAAGATCCGTGCGTTGCTTCATGCGCTGGCGTTTATGGATCGGCGTAATCGGTAGTTCTGAGTATTTCCGATATCTGTAGGAGCGAATTTATTCGCGAAGAGATGGGCCTGACGCCGGAGGCAGATCGGATGCACCGCCGTCTCGCGAATAAATTCGCTCCCACAGAATTGCGGGTTGTGCCGAGATCAATCTGTAGGAGCGAATTTATTCGCGAAGAGATGGGCCGGACTCCGGAGGCAGGTCGGATGCGCCGCCGTCTCGCGAATGAATTCGCTCCCACAGAATTGCGGGTTGTGCCGAGATCAATCTGTAGGAGCGAATTTATTCGCGAAGAGATGGGCCGGACGCCGGAGGCAGATCGGATGCACCGCCGTCTCGCCAATGAATTCGCTCCTACAGAACAGTGTGATGCATTCAACGATGGGAGCACCGATGTCAAACGAGCTAACGACAAAAGCCCCGAACAACAAACTGGTGCTGGCGATTTCCTCCCGAGCGCTGTTCGACCTGCGTGACAGCCATCAGATTTACATGGCCGAAGGCGTTTCCGCTTATCGCCAATACCAGATTGACCACGAAGACGAAGTGCTGGAGCAGGGCGACGCGTTTCAACTGGTACAAAAGCTGCTCAGCCTCAACACCAGTCTGAGCAAAGCCCGGGTCGAAGTGGTGCTGGTCTCGCGCAACAGCGCCGACACCGGTTTGCGGGTGTTCAACTCGATTCAGCATTACGGCCTGGATATCTCCCGTGCGGCGTTCGTTGGTGGGCGCAGTCCGTTTCCTTATCTCGCCGCATTCGGCAGCCATCTGTTTCTCTCCACCCATGCCGAAGATGTGCGCAGCGCTCTGGATGCCGGGTTCGCTGCCGCGACCATTCTTTCCGGCGGTGCTCGACGTGCCGCCAGCGCTGAACTGCGCATCGCGTTCGATGGCGACGCCGTGCTGTTCTCCGATGAGTCCGAGCGGGTTTATCAATCCGGTGGTCTGGAAGCGTTTCAGGCCAGTGAGCGGGAAGCCGCCCGGCGTCCGCTGAGTGGCGGGCCGTTCAAACCGTTTCTCGAAGCGCTGAATCTGTTGCAACGCGAGTTTCCCGAAGAAACCTGCCCGATCCGCACCGCGCTGGTGACTGCCCGATCAGCGCCGGCACACGAACGAGTTATCCGCACATTGCGTGAGTGGGATATCCGTCTGGACGAGTCGCTGTTCCTTGGCGGGCTGGAAAAGTCTGCGTTTCTTGAAGCCTTCGCCGCCGACGTATTTTTCGATGACCAGCCGGGCCACTGCGAGAAGGCCCGTGATGTGGTCGCCACCGGGCACGTCCCCCACGGCATCAGCAACGAACTAAAACCGTGAGCCGTTAGACCTTAATGATGTATCGGACCGGTTGGTTTGCTGCGGCACTGCTAAGCTGAATCAGATCTGAGCAAATGGCCGCAGGCCGATCGTCGTCCAGTGTCTGCGTTGCCGTTCCTGGTTGTCCGGAGGTCCCATGATTCGTTCGATGCTGTATGCCACGGACCTCGGTCTGTACGCGCCTTACGTGTTGCAACATGCGTTGGCGCTGGCTCGAACGTTCAACGCCGAGCTGTATGTGATCCATGTCGTCGAGCCAATGGGGCTGTTTGCGGAGTCGGTTTTACAGAGCTATCTGGAAGAGGATGTGCTCAAGACGCTGCACAGTGAAGGCGTCAATAATGTCATTGAAAGCATTGAGTCGCGGGTACTGGACGGCTTTCGGGATGAGCTGGGGGTGGGCAACACAGACCTGGAGCTAATTCGCACGGTAAGGGTGGTTCAGGGCGATCCGTCCAACGTGATACTCGATCAAGCGCAAAAGCTGGCGGTCGATCTGGTAGTCGTCGGCAGCCACAGTCATGGGACTCAAGGCGATACACCCATAGGGCGTACGGCAGCGCGGGTTTTGCAACTTTCCGAGGTGCCGGTGTACATGGTGCCGATGATTCAGAACCGTGCTGGGGGCTAATGACGCGCAACGGGTGAAATGCAGCGTGCCATTACCGTCTAAAAGTGATAAAAAGTTCTAGCTGCGCTCTCCTGACCAATAATCCAGTTATATACCGTCGTGATGCCCGTGGCGTCTGCCGGCCTTGAGGGATACATATGAAGCTTCAACAACTGCGCTACATCTGGGAAGTGGCGCACCACGACCTCAACGTTTCGGCCACGGCACAGAGTCTTTACACCTCTCAGCCCGGCATCAGCAAACAGATCCGTTTGCTGGAGGACGAACTGGGCGTCGAGGTTTTCGCTCGCAGCGGCAAGCACCTGACCCGAGTGACACCAGCAGGAGAGCGCATCATTACCACCGCAGGGGAAATCCTGCGCAAGGTCGAGAGCATCAAGCAGATTGCCCAGGAATTCTCCAACGAGAAAAAGGGCACCCTGTCGATCGCCACCACCCACACCCAGGCGCGCTATGCCTTGCCGCCGGTGATCAGCAATTTCATCAAGCAATACCCGGACGTGGCGCTGCACATGCACCAAGGCTCGCCGATGCAAATCGCCGAAATGGCCGCCGACGGCACCGTGGATTTCGCCATCGCCACTGAAGCGCTGGAGCTATTCGGCGATCTGGTGATGATGCCGTGCTACACTTGGAACCGATGCGTGGTCGTACCCCAGGGCCATCCGCTGACTAAGGTGCCGAAACTGACCCTGGAAATTCTCGCCGAATACCCGATCGTGACCTACGTGTTCGGCTTTACCGGTCGCTCGAAACTCGACGAAGCCTTCAGTCATCGCGGCCTGACACCGAAAGTGGTGTTCACGGCTGCCGATGCCGACGTCATCAAAACTTACGTTCGACTGGGTTTGGGTGTGGGCATCGTCGCCAAGATGGCGGTGGACCCGAAACTCGACAGCGACCTGGTGGTGCTCGATGCCAGCGAATTGTTCGAAGCCAGCGTGACCAAGATCGGTTTCCGTCGCGGCACCTTCTTGCGCGGGTTCATGTGCGATTTCATCGAGAAATTCGCCCCGCACCTGACTCGCGATGTCATGGCCAAGGCTATCGCCTGCCACAACAAGCAAGAGCTCGAAGAGCTGTTTGCCGGGGTAAAACTGCCGGAGCATTGATTAAAGCGATCCCTGTAGGAGCGAACTTGTTCGCGAGGCGGCATTACTGACTCGCCACTGGATCGCCTCGCCAACAAGTTGGCTCCTACAGAAAGCGGTTAGGCTTTCCCGATGATATTCCCCGCATGCAGCCCGCATTCCTTTTGCGTCGCTTCTTCCCACCACCAGCGGCCTTCGCGTTCGTGCTGGTTGGGCAGAACAGGGCGGGTGCAGGGCTCGCAGCCGATGCTGATGAAACCGCGCTCGTGCAACGGATTGAACGGCAGCTCCAGCATGCGGATGTAATTCCACACATCGGCGCTGGTCATCTGCGCCAGCGGATTGAATTTGTACAACGGGCGTTCCGGGGTCGAGAACGCACCGTCGATTTCGACCACCGCCACACTGTTACGAGTGCTCGGGCTCTGATCCCGACGCTGCCCCGTGGCCCAGGCCGTTACACCACTGAGTTTGCGCCGCAGCGGTTCGATCTTGCGCACGCCGCAACACTCGCCATGCCCATCCTTGTAGAAACTGAACAGACCTTTCTCTTTGACGAACGGCTCAAGTGCCCGCTGGTCGGGGGAGACGATCTCGATCTGGATCTTGTACTGCTCGCGCACCTGCTCAATGAAGCGGTAGGTCTCGGGATGCAAACGACCGGTGTCCAGACTGAACACCTTGACGTTCTTGTTGATCTTCCAGGCCATGTCGACCAACACGACATCTTCCGCGCCGCTGAAGGAAATCCACAGCTCGTCACCGAAGTGCTGGAATGCAAATTTGAGAATGTCCTGGGCGGACTTGCTGGCGTAAGTCGCGGCGATATCAGCGATGTCGAAGGGATGGCTCATCAGGCGGCTTCCTAATATGAAGTGGCGCTTAGGCGCTCGTAATGGCGGCGATGGTAACAAAATCCTTCGCCTGTTTGCCCATAAGCTGTGTTTACGCAGGCCTCAGCCAGTGGTTAGAGTGCCGCTTCATCAATGTGCATCAAGGAGTGTGCTGTGGAAATTGCCTGTCTGGACCTGGAAGGTGTGCTGGTCCCGGAAATCTGGATCGCGTTTGCGGAAAAAACCGGTATCGAGTCGCTGCGCGCGACCACCCGGGACATTCCCGATTACGACGTACTGATGAAACAGCGCCTGCGGATACTCGATGAACATGGGCTCAAGCTGTCGGACATTCAGGAAGTGATCAGCATGTTAAAGCCCCTGGACGGCGCCATTGAGTTTGTGGACTGGCTGCGCGAGCGGTTTCAGGTGGTGATTCTGTCAGACACGTTCTATGAGTTTTCCCAGCCGTTGATGCGTCAGTTGGGTTTTCCAACGTTGCTTTGCCACCGCCTGATCACCGACGACACCGATCGCGTCGTCAGCTACCAGTTGCGCCAGAAAGACCCCAAGCGCCAGTCGGTGCTGGCGTTCAAGAGTTTGTATTACCGAGTGATTGCCGCCGGCGATTCCTACAACGACACCACCATGCTGGGCGAGGCGGACGCCGGCATTCTGTTTCACGCACCGGACAACGTGATCCGCGAATTCCCGCAGTTCCCGGCAGTGCATACGTTCGAGGCGCTGAAGCAGGAATTCATCAAGGCGTCGAATCGGGTGTTGAGTTTGTAAACCGGGGGGCAAGTGTAGGAGCGCGCTTGCCCGCGATATCGGTGTGTCAGGCGCTGGTAATTGGAGGGTGCAGACGCAATCGCGGGCAAGCGCGCTCCTACAGGTTTGCGGCGTTACAGCTTTTCCAGCGTCTGCAACAACACCCGCACCTTGGTAAACGTCTCCTGATACTCGGACTCACAATCCGAATCCGCAACGATCCCGCCGCCGCCCCAGCACGACATCTGCCCATCTTTCGCCAGCAAGCTGCGAATGGTGATGGAACTGTCCATTTCCCCACGCACGTCCAGGTACAGCAACGACCCGCAATATAAAGCGCGCCGGGTCGGCTCCAGTTCGTCGATGATCTGCATCGCCCGAATCTTTGGCGCGCCGGTGATCGAGCCACCCGGGAAGCTGCCGCCGAGCAAGTCCAGTGCGTCGTTTTCAGCGGCCAGCTCGCCCGTGATGCTGCTGACCAGGTGGTGCACGTTCGGGTAACTCTCCAGACTGAACAATTCTGGCACCTTGACCGAGCCGGTTCGGCAACTGCGGCCCAGGTCGTTGCGCAACAGGTCGACGATCATCAGGTTCTCCGAGCGGTCCTTTGCGCTGGCGAGCAGTTCTGCGGCGAGCGCTGCGTCTTCCTCAACAGTTTTGCCCCGTGGCCGCGTGCCCTTGATCGGGCGTGTTTCCACCAGGCGCTCGCTGACTTTGACGAAGCGTTCGGGGGACAGGCTCAGAATCGCATCGCCCTCGGGCAGCGCCATATAACCGGCAAAAGGCGTGGGGCAGGCGATGCGCAAAGCGCAGTACGCAGTCCAGGGGTCGCCGGTGTAAGGGGCGCGAAACCGTTGCGTGAGGTTGACCTGATAGCAGTCACCGGCGTGGATATACGCCTGAATGCGCTCGAATGACTCCCGGTATTGCTCGGCGTTGATATCGGTACGGAAGGGGGCGTCAAGCTTGAAAGCTGGCGCGTCATCGGATGACGGCTGTGCGAACAGCCGGATCAGGCGATCACGCTCGTCGTGTGGCAGTGACGGATGAAACACCAATTGGCTGGTCTGTTGCTGGTGATCGCTTACCAGCGCCCAGGCAAAAAGACCCAAGTGCGCAGAGGGAAAGTGCAGGTCATCTGCAGCTTGGGCGGGCATCGGCTCCAGCAACCGGCCAAAGTCATAGGCCAGATAGCCTATCAATCCGCCTGCAAAGGGCAGCGGGCAATTCTCGGGTAGTTGCGCTTCGCCCAAGCGCTTGAGGCTGTCACGCAAGCGCTGGAGAAAAATCAGTCCTGACTCGTCGGCATACGGCGAAAATTGCTCCAGCGGCCAAGCGCTGAGAATGTCAAAGCGCCCGCGATCCGCTTCAGGCCGACCGCTGTCCAGCAATACCGCGCCGGGCTCATGGCGCACGGCCGCAAAGTAAACGGCAGGGTTGGCGTGATAGGGCAGCGGATGTACGGAGCAGATTGGCATACGAAGACAGTCATGGAGCGCGGGGAGGGCGATTGTAAGCTTCTATGTAAGGATTCGCGAAAGGTCATGACTCAAACATGCCCAAACAACTCCTGCACGAACTGCACGCGCTCTTCCGGGCTTTCTACTCGACCATTCAGGGCGAACATGTCGAGGCGGTCTTCCACCGCGCGGGTGCGATGGGTCAGGCCGCAATCGTTAGCGATCTGGATGTTCAGGCCGGGGCGGGCGTTGAGTTCCAGAATCAAGGGACCGCGTTCCTGGTCCAGCACCATGTCCACGCCGATGTAACCCAGTCCACACAGCTCATAGCATTCAGCGGCCAGCTTCATGAAACCGGTCCAGTTGGGCAGTTGCACGCCATCCACCGCGTTGGTGGTGTCCGGGTGTTTGCTGATGATGTTGTTCAGCCAGGTGCCGCGCAGGGTCGTGCCGGTCGCAAGGTCGACGCCGACCCCGATCGCGCCCTGATGCAGATTGGCCTTGCCGCCGGACTGTCGGGTTGGCAAGCGCAACATCGCCATCACCGGGTAGCCCATCAACACGATAATCCGGATGTCCGGAACGCCCTCGTAGCTGATGCTTTTGAAAATCTGATCGGGGGTCACCCGGTATTCGATCAGCGCTCGATCGCGATGCCCGCCCAGAGAATACAGGCCGGTGAGGATGCTGGAAATCTGATGCTCGATCTCATCATGGCTGATGATCCGGCCGGAAATGGTGCGGTACCGATCTTCAAAACGATCGGCGATCACCAGGATGCCGTCGCCGCCAGCCCCTTGTGCGGGCTTGACCACGAAATCGCTGCGCCCGCCGATGATCTGGTCCAGCTTGCTGATTTCTTTTTCGGTGGAAATGATCCCGTACATCTCCGGCACGTGCATGCCGGCAGCGATGGCCCGTTCCTTGGTGATGATCTTGTCATCGACGATAGGGTAGAGGCTGCGCTTGTTGTACTTGAGCACGTAATCGGCATTACGCCGGTTGATGCCCATGATCCCCTTGGCTTCCAGTGCCTTCCAGGTTTTCCACCATCCGATCATTTGGCGTCTTCCCTCGCTTCATCTTCTTTGATGAATGCTTTGAAACGGATCAGTTCGGTCAAGCGATAGCCGCGGTAGCGACCCATTGCCAGCATGAAGCCCACCAGAATCAGTAGCACCGCCGGGAAGGTGAACACGAAATAGATCAGCTCCGGCACGCTCATGATGATGTGCGCCAGGGATGCAGCAAACAGCGTGCCGATGGCGACTTTCATGGCATGGCCGCCGCCGCGTTCTTCCCAGGTGATCGACAGGCGTTCGATGGTCATGGTCAGAATCACCATCGGGAACAGCGCCACCGAAAGGCCGCGCTCCAGGCCCAGCTTATGGCTGAACAGGCTGATGGCGGCAATCAGCACCACCACGAACGTCAGCACCACCGACAGACGCGGCAGCATTTGCAGCTTGAGATGCTCCAGATAGGAGCGCAGTGACAGCCCGAGCGCAGTAATGATCGTGAACAGCACAATGCCGAAGCCCAGTTGCGTTTCCCTGAACGCCAGCGCAATCAGCACCGGGGTGAAGGTGCCGAGGGTTTGCAGGCCGATCAGGTTGCGCAGGATCAGGATCACCAACACGCCAATCGGGATCATCACCATGATCATGAAGGTCTGCTGGGTCTGCAGCGGCAGTCCGTACAGCGAGTACTCCAGAAAGTCGGCGTCGGTGTTTTCGTCGGTCAGCTTGGCCAGGCGGATGGCGTTCATCTCGCTGTTGTTCAGGCTGAAATTGACCGTGGCTTTTTTACCACCCTCCACCGAAATCAGGTTTTCATCGCCGATCCACCACAGCAAACGGTCCTGTGGCAGGCCTGCCTCGCCGGTGTCCGGATTGAAATACAGCCAGTCCTTGCCATTGAAGCTGCGCAGCCACAGTTCAGGTGTTTGCGGCTGATCGGCCACCAGGCGAATGGTGTGCACCTTCTCGACCGGCACATGGG
The DNA here is from genome assembly GCF_057128765.1 of Pseudomonas corni. NCBI lineage: Bacteria > Pseudomonadati > Pseudomonadota > Gammaproteobacteria > Pseudomonadales > Pseudomonadaceae > Pseudomonas > Pseudomonas corni. The sequence continues at coordinate 151,366 of NZ_JBSKHW010000008.1, read as the reverse complement.
CAATGGACAGCAGGATTTCAGTAATACGCGCCTTGTTGGCCACTGATGTATCGCCGGCCAGCAGCAGCTTGACGTTGTCGTCGCTCAGGTTGTTGACGCGCTTGATGGCTTCGGTGACGAACGTCTCGACGTCAGCCGAGTGCTGGCGAATGGGCGCAAGCAGGGCGTCGGCGGCGATTTTCTCAGGACCTTCGACGACGATGCTGTCGCGAAAGATAGGGCCTTTGACCTTGGCTTTTTCGCCGCTGTAGCGCTTGGTCAGGACCAGTCGGTAATACAAGGTCTGATTGCCAGTGGCACGTCGCGCGGACCAGGTGACCTTGCGGTTGCCATCGGCGCGATTGACGCTGACACCGTAATTGTTGGAGATAAAGCTCTCATTGAGGCTGATGTAGTCTCGGGCCAGGGGCGGGACGAACATCTGGATCTTGACCGGGTCTTTGGGATTGGCGACGAACTCGACCTTGGCGTCGATGTTCCACAAGTCGTCGGTTTCGTCTTCGGTCACCGGAATCCCGAGAACCAGTATCTGATAGGCCGTGATCGCAATACCCAGTCCTACCAGGATTGTGATCAGGATTTTCAGATGGAGGGTAAGCGCGCGCATGTAGTTACTCTGCGGTTAAAGCATCGGTCGCACAGGCTGGTTTGCCTGCTGCGTATTTAAGGCCGGGATCGACCAGCGCATCGAAGTGTTTCAGGGCTTCGGAGCCAATCAAAAGCGGGTATTGGAATGCACTTCGGTCGGTCAAGTTCACTTCCACGGTTCTTAAAGCTGAACCCATGCACACATTCAGGCTGATAACAGGCCGAGCGGTGTATTTTTTCTCGTCATCGGGGTCGATGTCGCCCGCGCGCCGCTTGATTTTGCTGACCCGCGCCAGAGGCCGCTCGATCGGATGTGCGTGGGCATCGTCGATGGCCAGGTAGAAGCGCACCCAGGATTCGCCGTCACGCTTGAAACGCTTGATGTCGCGCGCACTGAGGGACGCGGTTTTTGCGCCGGTGTCGAGTTTAGCGGCCACTTGCAAATCGATGTCTGCAAGCTCTGCGTACTCATTGAGGCCGTAGACGGTCTTTTCGGCGGCGAGGCTCATGCCGGGCAGCAGCAGGCACAGCACAATAAGGAAGGGGTTGAGGCTCATAAGTCCTGGCAAGGTAACAAAGGGGTCAAGCAGCCGTCGTGAAGTCGGGGCAGCGGCGCGACGCATTCTAGCATGAAGGTTTTGCCGCTCCGGAAAATCCCCCGAACCTGGACAGCTCTGTAGGAGCGCGCTTGCCCGCGAAGGTTGCTACTGCTGGAGGGTATCTATCCGATGCGCAAATTTTTCGCGGGCAAGCGCGCTCCTACAAAGCACACTGTCGACAATTGTGTTTTTGGCTTTGACTATTCAGGGCGAATTGGCTAGCTTTAGCGCTATAAATTTAAAAGGTGTCAACAATGTTGGATACCGCAGAAATTCTTCCTCCCGCCCACGACGAATCGGAAACACTGTCCGAAAATGTCTTCCGGCGCATTCAGGCCGCTATCGTCAAAGGCGATATCAAGCCTGGCAGCAAGATCTCCGAACCAGAACTGGCGCGCACCTATGGCATCAGCCGTGGTCCGCTGCGTGAGGCCATTCACCGCCTTGAAGGTCAGCGCCTTTTGGTGCGCATTCCCCATGTTGGCGCCCGAGTCGTTTCGCTCAGCCATGCCGAACTGGTCGAGCTGTACGAAATCCGTGAGTCCCTCGAAGGCATGGCCTGTCGTCTGGCCGCCGAACGTATGACCCAAGTTGAAATCGACGAACTGCGCGCGGTGCTCGAAACCCACGAGCGCGATACGGCGTTCCAGGCTGGCGTGGGTTATTACCAGCAGGAAGGCGACTTCGATTTCCACTACCGAATCATTCAGGGCGCGGGCAACAGCACGCTGACCCAGATGCTCTGCGGCGAGCTGTATCAATTGGTGCGCATGTACCGGATTCAGTTTTCCACCACGCCTAACCGTCCGCGTCAGGCGTTTGCCGAACACCACCGCATTCTCGACGCCATCGCCGACCGTGATGGCGAATTGGCCGAATTGTTGATGCGCCGCCATATCGGCGCGTCGAAACGCAACATTGAGCAGCACTATCACGCTGCGCCTGCCCGAGGTGAAAAAGAAAAATGAGTCTGATCAGAAGCACTCCCGGCCAACGTTTCCGCGATGCCGTGGCCAGCGAACATCCGCTGCAAGTGGTCGGCACGATTAACGCCAATCACGCATTGCTGGCCCAGCGCGCCGGTTTCAAAGCTATTTACCTGTCTGGCGGCGGCGTGGCGGCAGGCTCACTTGGCGTGCCGGACCTGGGGATTACCGGGCTGGATGATGTGCTCACTGATGTTCGCCGCATCACTGACGTCTGCGATCTGCCGCTGCTGGTGGACGTCGACACCGGTTTCGGCGCCTCGGCGTTTAACGTGGCGCGCACGGTCCGGTCGATGATCAAGTTCGGCGCAGCAGCGATGCACATCGAAGATCAGGTCGGCGCCAAGCGCTGCGGTCATCGTCCGGGCAAGGAAATCGTTTCGCAGCAGGAGATGGTCGACCGCATCAAGGCGGCAGTGGACGCGCGCACCGACGAGAGCTTCGTGATCATGGCGCGTACCGATGCGCTAGCCGTCGAAGGCCTGGAATCGGCGCTGGATCGTGCCGCCGCGTGCATCGAAGCCGGCGCGGACATGGTGTTCCCGGAAGCGATCACCGAGCTTGAGATGTACAAGCTGTTTGCCAGCCGCGTGAAGGCGCCGATTCTGGCCAATATCACCGAGTTCGGTGCGACGCCGCTGTTCACCACCGACGAACTGAAAGCCGCCGAAGTGGCGCTGGTGTTGTATCCGCTGTCGGCGTTCCGTGCCATGAACAAGGCGGCCGAAAACGTCTACAACGCGATCCGCCGCGACGGCACCCAGCAGAACGTCGTCGATACCATGCAAACCCGCATGGAGCTGTACGAGCGCATCGACTACCACGTCTTCGAGCAGAAACTCGATGCGTTGTTTGCGCAGAAGAAGAGCTGAAACACTCAACATGGATCAACCGATGATCCCCCGTGGGAGCGGACCTGTCCGCGAAGAGGCCGGTACATCCGGCATCTGTCTGTCGGACAAACGATTGTCTTCGCGGACAGGTCCGCTCCCACGAGTCCCTATTCATAGAACGAACGAATTGCCAAATCCCTAACAAATTCAAGATTGGAGACAGCAATGGCTGAAGGAAAAGTATTGAGCGGTGCTGGCCTGCGGGGCCAAGTTGCGGGGCAGACTGCATTGTCGACCGTCGGGCAGGCCGGGGCTGGTCTGACGTATCGAGGTTACGACGTCCGCGAACTGGCAGCAGATGCGCAGTTTGAAGAAGTGGCCTACCTGCTGCTTTACGGCAACCTGCCGAACCAGAGCGAGCTGGACGCCTATTTGAAAAAACTCCAGGGCCTTCGCGACCTGCCGCAAGCGCTCAAAGAAGTGCTCGAACGCATTCCGGCTGATACCCATCCCATGGACGTCATGCGCACCGGCGCGTCGATGCTTGGCAACCTTGAGCCCGAAGAAAACTTCGGTCAGCAGCACGACGCCACCGACCGCATGCTGGCCGCCTTCCCGGCGATCATGTGCTACTGGTATCGGTTCAGCCACGACGGTAAACGCATTGATTGCGTGACCGATGAAGCTTCCATCGGAGGCCATTTTCTCAAGCTGCTGCTGGACAAGACCCCGAGCGAGCTGCACCGCAAGGTCATGAGTGTGTCGCTGATCCTCTACGCAGAGCACGAATTCAACGCCTCGACTTTCACCGCTCGGGTTTGCGCGTCGACCCTGTCTGATCTGTATTCGTGCATCACCGCCGCCATCGGCACCTTGCGCGGCCCGCTGCACGGCGGCGCCAACGAGGCAGCCATGGCGATGATCGAAAAATTCGCTTCGGCCGATGAAGCGGTCAAAGGCACCCTCGGGATGCTGGAGCGCAAGGACAAGATCATGGGCTTTGGCCACGCGATCTATAAAGACAACGATCCGCGCAACGAAGTGATCAAGGGCTGGGCGAAGAAGCTGGCGGACGAGGCGGGCGACACGGTGCTGTATCCGGTCTCTGAAGCCATCGACAAAACCATGTGGGAACAGAAAAAGCTGTTTCCCAATGCCGACTTCTACCATGCCTCGGCGTACCACTTCATGGGCATCCCGACGCCGCTGTTCACGCCGATTTTCGTCTGCTCGCGCCTGACCGGCTGGGCTGCGCATGTGTTTGAGCAGCGTGCCAACAACCGCATTATCCGTCCAAGCGCCGAATATATCGGCGTCGAACAGCGCAAGTTCGTGCCAATCGAACAACGCTGAAGGGGTGAGGAGAAGGCTGCGCCGGACTGACTGAGGCGAAGCATCCCTGTAGGAGCCAACTTGTTGGCGAGAAGGCTTGACGCGGTGCATCAGGCCTGACGCGCTCGCGAACAAGCTCGCTCCTACAGGTGAGTTTGAAATCTGTAGGAGCCAACTTGTTGGCGAGAAGGCTTGACGCGGTGCATCAGGCCTGACGCGCTCGCGAACAAGTTCGCTCCTACAGGTGCCAGCCCCCGCCTTCTGAAATAACCGTGACCGAGTGCTGATGATGAACACTGAATACAGAAAACGCCTGCCCGGCACCGACCTGGATTATTTCGACGCCCGCGCGGCGGTCGATGCCATCCATCCCGGTGCCTACGCCACGCTGCCGTACACCTCTAGGGTGCTGGCGGAAAACCTGGTGCGCCGCTGCAACCCGGCCACTTTGAAGGCCTCGCTGACGCAACTGATCGAGCGCAAACGCGACCTCGACTTCCCTTGGTTCCCCGCGCGCGTGGTTTGCCATGACATCCTCGGACAGACCGCGCTGGTGGACCTGGCCGGTTTGCGTGACGCGATTGCCGACATGGGCGGCGATCCGGCGCAGGTCAATCCCGTGGTGCCGGTGCAGTTGATCGTCGATCACTCGCTGGCGGTGGAGTGCGGCGGCTACGACCCGGACGCCTTTACCAAGAACCGCGCCATCGAAGACCGCCGCAACGAGGACCGATTTCACTTCATCAACTGGACCAAACAGGCGTTCAAGAATGTTGAAGTCATCCCGCCAGGCAACGGCATCATGCATCAGATCAATCTGGAGCGGATGTCGCCGGTGATTCAGGTGCAAGGTGGGCTGGCTTTCCCCGACACACTGGTCGGCACTGACAGCCACACGCCACACGTCGACGCCCTGGGTGTTGTCGCCATTGGCGTTGGTGGGCTGGAGGCGGAGAACGTCATGCTCGGCCGCGCTTCGTGGATGCGCCTGCCGGACATCATCGGCGTCAGCCTGTCGGGCCGTCCGCAACCGGGTATCACCGCCACCGACGTGGTGCTGGCGCTGACCGAATTCCTGCGCAAGCAAAAAGTCGTGGGCGCCTGGCTGGAGTTCTACGGCGAAGGTGCCAGCGCCCTGACCCTGGGCGACCGCGCGACCATTTCCAACATGGCCCCGGAATACGGCGCTACGGCGGCGATGTTCTCCATCGACCAGCAGACCATCGACTATCTCAAGCTCACAGGCCGTGAGGACGAGCAAGTGAAGCTGGTGGAAACCTACGCCAGAGAAGCCGGGTTGTGGGCGGACACCCTGACCGCTGTGGAGTACGAACGGGTTTTGAGCTTTGACCTGTCCAGCGTCGTGCGCAACATGGCCGGGCCGTCCAACCCTCATGCCCGCGTTGCGACCAGTGATCTTGCGGCCAAAGGTATTTCCGGCGCGTGGGAAGATGTGCCAGGGCAGATGCCGGACGGCGCGGTGATCATTGCCGCCATCACCAGTTGCACCAACACCAGCAATCCGCGCAACGTGATCGCCGCCGGGCTCTTGGCGCGTAATGCCAATCGGTTGGGCCTCACTCGCAAACCGTGGGTGAAATCCTCGCTGGCGCCGGGCTCCAAGACCGTCGCGCTGTATCTGGACGAAGCGGGCCTGACCACCGAACTTGAGCAGTTGGGTTTCGGCGTCGTCGCCTTTGCCTGCACCACCTGCAATGGCATGTCCGGCGCGCTGGACCCGGTGATCCAGCAGGAAATCATCGACCGCGACCTGTACGCCACGGCGGTGCTGTCAGGCAATCGCAACTTCGACGGGCGCATTCACCCTTATGCCAAGCAGGCTTTTCTCGCCTCGCCGCCACTGGTGGTGGCCTACGCCATTGCCGGGACGATTCGCTTTGATATCGAGAAAGATGTGCTGGGCGTGGTCGACGGCAGGAAAATCCGCCTGAAAGACCTCTGGCCCACCGATGAAGAAATCGACGCGGTGGTCAAGGCCTCGGTCAAGCCGGAGCAGTTCCGCCAGGTCTACATTCCGATGTTCGCCATCCACGAAGACACTGGCCCGAAAGTGGCGCCGCTGTATGAGTGGCGGCCGATGAGCACCTACATTCGGCGCCCGCCGTATTGGGAAGGTGCGCTGGCCGGTGAGCGCACCCTCACTGGCATGCGCCCGTTGGCGGTTCTGCCGGACAACATCACTACCGATCACCTGTCGCCGTCCAACGCGATCATGCTCGACAGCGCGGCGGGCGAATACTTGGCGCACATGGGCGTGCCGGAAGAGGATTTCAACTCCTACGCCACCCATCGCGGCGACCACTTGACCGCGCAGCGTGCGACGTTTGCCAACCCGAAGCTGTTCAACGAAATGGTCCTGGAGGACGGCAAGGTCAAACAGGGCTCCTTCGCACGGGTCGAGCCGGAAGGCCAGGTCACGCGCATGTGGGAAGCCATCGAAACCTATATGGCGCGCAAGCAGCCGCTGATTATCATTGCTGGTGCCGATTACGGTCAGGGTTCGTCCCGGGACTGGGCGGCCAAGGGCGTGCGGCTGGCGGGTGTGGAAGTGATCGCAGCCGAGGGCTTCGAACGCATTCACCGCACCAATCTGGTGGGCATGGGCGTGCTACCGCTGGAGTTCAAGCCGGGGGTCAATCGCCTCACGCTTGGCATTGACGGAACGGAAACCTACGACGTCATTGGCGAACGCACACCGGGCGCCACGCTGACCCTAGTGATTCGTCGCCGAAACGGGGAGATCGTTGACGTCCCGGTGACCTGCCGTCTGGATACCGGTGAGGAAGTGTCGATCTACGAGGCGGGCGGTGTGTTGCAGCGCTTTGCCCAGGATTTCCTTGAGTCTTCAGCCGTCGCCTAAGCGTATTTCTGTAGGAGCCAACTTGTTGGCGAGCGGGACGATGCGGTGTGTCAGGCACGACGTCTCGCGAACAAGTTCGCTCCTACAGAAGGCGCCTGGCGCAGGAATTCTTGTGGCTTATATATAGGAAGCATCTTTATGGCCCACCCAGCACAAATCAAAATCGCCGCCACCTACATGCGTGGCGGTACCAGCAAGGGCGTGTTCTTCCGCCTGCAGGATTTGCCTGAAGCCGCACAAGTGCCGGGCGCTGCTCGCGATGCTTTGCTGTTGCGCGTCATTGGCAGTCCGGACCCCTACGCCAAGCAGATCGACGGCATGGGCGGCGCAACGTCGAGTACGAGCAAAACCGTGATCCTGTCCAAAAGCACTAAAGCGGATCACGACGTCGATTACCTGTTCGGCCAGGTGTCCATCGACGAGCCGTTCGTGGACTGGAGCGGCAACTGCGGCAACCTGTCGGCAGCGGTCGGCCCTTACGCCATCAGCAACGGGCTGGTGGCGGCCGATCGCATCCCGCATAACGGCGTCGCGGTCATCCGCATCTGGCAGGCCAACATCGGCAAGACCATCATCGCCCACGTACCGATCACCGACGGTGCGGTGCAGGAAACCGGTGATTTCGAACTGGACGGCGTGACCTTTCCCGCAGCCGAAGTGCAGTTGGAGTTCATGGACCCAGCGGCGGAGGAAGAGGGCGCAGGCGGCTCGATGTTCCCCACCGGCAACCTGGTGGATGAGCTGGAAGTGCCCGGCGTCGGCACGTTCAAAGTGACGATGATCAATGCCGGTATCCCGACCATCTTCGTCAACGCGGGCGACATCGGTTACACCGGCACGGAACTGCAGGACGCGATCAATAGTGACCCGCAGGCGCTGAACCGTTTCGAGACCATTCGTGCCTATGGCGCCTTGAAAATGGGCCTGATTGCCGACGTCGATGAAGCCTCAAAACGTCAGCACACGCCGAAAGTAGCCTTCGTTGCGCCGCCGGCTGAGTACGTGTCGTCCAGCGGTAAAAGCGTCGGGGTGTCGGACACCGATCTACTGGTGCGGGCAATGTCCATGGGCAAACTGCACCACGCGATGATGGGCACGGCGGCGGTGGCGATTGGCACGGCGGCGGCGATTCCTGGCACGCTGGTGAACCTGGCAGCGGGCGGCGGCGAGCGCAGTGCGGTACGTTTCGGGCATCCGTCGGGCACCTTGCGAGTGGGAGCCCAAGCGGTGCTGGTGGATGGTGAGTGGTCAGTGAAAAAAGCCATCATGAGCCGCAGCGCGCGGGTGTTGATGGAGGGATTTGTTCGGGTGCCGGGTGATGTCGTCTGATCGACGCCAATCCCTTTGTAGGAGCGCGCTTGCCCGCGAATAGGGTTTGTCAGCGACAGAATGGGTAACTGACAAAACGCTTTCGCGGGCAAGCGCGCTCCTACTGGGGGCGTCGCCGCATCTGGTTTATTTAAAACGCCGCTCTACGCCTTTCTCCACCAGCACTTTCGCTGAGATTTCCTCGACGGAAAAGTGAGTGGAATTGATGTTCGGGATGTTCTCGCGGCGGAACAGGTTTTCCACTTCGCGCACCTCGAATTCGCATTGGGCGTAGCTCGAATACCGGCTGTTGGGTTTGCGTTCGTGCCGAATGGCGGTGAGGCGATCCGGATCGATGGTCAGGCCGAACAACTTGTCGCGATGCTGCTTCAGCGCTGCCGGCAGTTGAAGGCGCTCCATGTCGTCTTCGGTCAGCGGATAGTTGGCGGCGCGGATGCCGAATTGCATGGCCATGTACAGGCAAGTAGGGGTTTTCCCACAGCGTGAAACACCCACCAGAATGATGTCTGCCTTGTCGTAATAATGCGTGCGAGCCCCGTCGTCGTTGTCCAGGGCGAAGTTCACCGCCTCGATGCGTTCCATGTAATTGGAGTTGTGACCGATGGAATGCGATTTCCCCACCGAGTAGGAAGAGTGTGAACTAAGCTCCTGCTCAAGCGGCGCCAGGAAGGTCGAAAAAATATCGATCATGAAGCCGTCGGACGTCGCCAGAATCTCGCGGATGTCCTGATTGACGATGGTGTCGAAGATGATCGGACGCACCTCGTCTTTCTCGGCCGCCTTGTTGATTTGCTGCACCATTGCTCGCGCTTTCTCGACGCTGTCAATGTAGGGGCGCGTGAACTTGTTGAAGGTAATGTTTTCAAATTGTGCCAACAGGCTCTGGCCCAGGGTTTCGGCCGTAATGCCGGTGCCGTCGGAGATGAAGAAAGCGGATCGTTTCATTTGCGCTCTGGGCCTTAAGCTGGTGACGATTGTTGGATATCATAGGCGCGTTTGCGGGCCATGACCTGACCGCATTCTTACCTGTAATCCAGATCCAGACCAACCCGTGCAACGAGCCGCCTTTATAAGGGTTTGAGCACCGAAGCTTTTCCCAACAACAATCGGTTAGTGGAGAGATCACCTTGGTAGAGTACGTAGTTTCCCTCGATAAGCTCGGCAAGGACGATGTTGAGCACGTAGGGGGCAAGAACGCATCCCTCGGCGAGATGATCAGTAACCTCGCGGGCGCCGGTGTTTCGGTCCCCGGTGGCTTTGCCACTACAGCTCAAGCCTATCGTGACTTTCTTGAGCAGAGTGGTCTGAACGATCAGATACACGCGGCACTCGATGCCCTTGATGTCGACGACGTCAACGCCCTGGCCAAAAACGGCGCGCAGATTCGTCAGTGGATCATGGAGGCTGAATTCCCCGAGAAACTCAACGCCGAAATCCGCGTCGCCTTCGCCGAGCTGTCGGCAGGCAATCCGGACATCGCCGTTGCTGTGCGTTCTTCTGCCACCGCAGAAGACTTGCCCGACGCATCCTTCGCAGGTCAACAAGAAACCTTCCTCAATATCCGCGGCGTCGAGAACGTCATCCGTGCGGCCAAGGAAGTCTTCGCTTCACTGTTCAACGACCGCGCCATTTCCTACCGTGTGCATCAGGGTTTTGATCACAAGCTGGTCGCGTTGTCCGCTGGCGTGCAGCGCATGGTCCGCTCCGAAACCGGTACAGCTGGCGTGATGTTCACCCTGGACACCGAATCCGGTTTCCGTGACGTAGTGTTCATCACCGGCGCCTACGGTCTGGGCGAAACCGTCGTACAAGGCGCGGTTAACCCGGACGAATTCTACGTTCACAAACAAACCCTTGAAGCCGGTCGCCCGGCGATCCTGCGCCGCAACCTGGGCAGCAAGGCGATCAAGATGATCTACGGCGAAGTGGCTACGGCCGGCAAGTCGGTCAAGGTGATCGACGTCGATGCCGCCGATCGTGCGCGTTTCTGCCTGACCGATGAAGAAGTCAGCAACCTTGCCCGTCAGGCGATGATCATCGAAAAGCACTACAAGTGCCCGATGGACATCGAGTGGGCTAAAGACGGTGACGACGGCAAGCTCTACATCGTTCAGGCTCGTCCTGAAACCGTGAAAAGCCGCACCTCGGCCAACGTCATGGAACGCTATCTGCTCAAAGAGAAGGGCACCGTGCTGGTTGAAGGCCGTGCCATCGGTCAGCGCATCGGCGCGGGCAAGGTCCGGATCATCAAGGACGTGTCCGAAATGGACAAAGTCCAGCCGGGCGACGTGCTGGTGTCCGACATGACCGACCCGGACTGGGAACCGGTGATGAAACGCGCCAGTGCCATCGTCACCAACCGTGGCGGCCGTACCTGTCACGCGGCGATTATCGCCCGCGAACTGGGCATTCCTGCTGTCGTCGGTTGTGGCAATGCAACTCAGCTGTTGCGTGACGGCCAGGGCGTGACCGTCTCCTGCGCTGAAGGCGACACCGGTTACATCTTCGAAGGCGAGTTGGGTTTCGACATCAAGCAGAACTCCATTGATGCCATGCCCGAACTGCCGTTCAAGATCATGATGAACGTCGGCAACCCCGACCGTGCGTTCGATTTTGCCCAGTTGCCCAACGCCGGTATCGGCCTGGCGCGTCTGGAGTTCATCATCAACCGCATGATCGGCGTGCACCCCAAGGCGCTGCTTAACTACCCGAACCTGCCGCAGGACATCAAGGACAGCGTCGACAAGCGTATCGCCGGTTACGACGACCCCGTCGGTTTCTACGTCGAGAAGCTGGTTGAAGGCATCAGTACGCTGGCCGCCGCGTTTTCCCCGAAAAAGGTCATCGTGCGCTTGTCGGACTTCAAGTCCAACGAGTACGCCAACCTGATCGGCGGCAAATTGTACGAGCCGGAAGAAGAAAACCCGATGCTGGGTTTCCGGGGTGCTTCGCGCTACATCAGCGAAAACTTCCGTGACTGCTTCGAGCTGGAATGCCGCGCCCTCAAGCGTGTGCGCAACGAGATGGGCCTGACCAACGTCGAAATTATGGTGCCGTTCGTGCGCACCCTGGGCGAAGCGAGTCAGGTCATCGACCTGCTGGCGGAAAACGGTCTGGCCCGTGGCGAGAACGGTCTGCGCATCATCATGATGTGCGAATTGCCGTCCAACGCGATTCTGGCTGAAGAGTTCCTTGAGTTCTTCGACGGCTTCTCCATCGGTTCCAACGACCTGACCCAGCTGACCTTGGGTCTGGACCGTGACTCCGGGATCATCGCGCACCTGTTCGATGAGCGTAATCCGGCGGTCAAGAAGCTGTTGTCCAACGCTATTCAGGCCTGTAACAAGGCCGGCAAATACATCGGTATTTGCGGCCAGGGCCCGTCCGATCATCCGGATCTGGCGCGCTGGCTGATGGAACAGGGCATCGAAAGCGTTTCCCTGAACCCGGACTCAGTGCTGGAAACCTGGTTCTTCCTGTCGGAAGAAGACGCACCGACCTGATGGAAATTGGGTAAAATGCTGGCCCACTTCGGTGGGTCAGTTTATTTGGAAGGGCGGTTTCACAGATACCGCCCTTTTTTGTGCGATTTTTTCAGCGTCTGCCGGCTATCTGTCTAATCACAGGCCCCAGGCGATGAGCTTTCCGAGCCCAGCAAGACGATATGCAAAGCAGCAGCGATCTTTTTCCCGTGGCCTTGATCAGCGCCGAACGCCGTGGCGACCTGATCGAGGACGTGTACCGTTTAAAGCCCGGCAACAGTCTGGATTTCACCGTCGAGCTGGCCGTCACGCGCCTGGGTCTGGTTACAAACCCCGATGTGCGAGGGGTGCCGGTCATCCTCTTGCACGGCAGTTTTTCCAATCGTCGTTTCTGGTATTCACCCAAGGGCATCGGCTTGGGCGCCTATCTGGCGCGTGCCGGGTTTGATGTCTGGATCCCGGAGATGCGCGGCCACGGCCTGTCCGCACGTAATCAGGCCTACCCCCATAACCGCGTCGCTGATTACGCGCGATACGATCTGCCGGCCATTGCCGCGTTCGTGCGTGAGCAGAGTGGCCAGATTCCTCACTGGATCGGCCATTCCTTGGGCGGCATCACATTGGCAGCTGCGCTCGGCGGTCATTACATCGGTGTCGAGCAGGCCGCGTCTGTGGCGTTGTTCGGCAGCCAGGTCACGCGCAATTTTTGGCCGCTGAAAATACCCCCGGTGCAATGGGCCGGGCGCATCCTGCTCAAGCGTTTCGAGCACTTTTCGGGGTCGCGTTTCAAGCGCGGGCCTGAGGACGAGCCCATGGGCGTGATCCTTGAAAGCATGAGCTGGCGCGGGCTGTTCGGGCGTTTCGGTGACAAGAAGGAAGACTGGTGGGCGGGGTTGCAGCAGGTTCAGGTTCCATTGCTGGCGGTAACTGCAACTGGCGACCATCAAGACCCGTCTTGGGCCTGTCGCGAGCTGTTCGAGCAGTTTGGCAGCGAACGCAAACAGTTTCTTTGTCTGGGCCGTGAGCAAGGCTTTACCGAGGACTTCGATCATGTGCAGATGCTGGTCAGCAAAGCCGCGCAAACCCAGGTCTGGCCATTGGTTCAGGACTGGCTGAATCAGGCGGCGGTGGCACCGGTTGCTGAATCTACGCTGAACGCCTCGGCGACGGCCTGACAGAGCGGCGTGCTGAGCATTTCGCTGAGCGTGAGTTGCGGCTAAGCTACGACGCACCCGCCGGCTGACGGCAAATTGTTCTATCTATATGGAAGCAATGCGTGATTGAGTGTGGTCCGATTCAGGTGCCATACGAGCCTTGTCAAAACAGCTTTACCCTTGCTCATCACTGACAGGAGTTACCCCATGCACTACCTCACTCCGGATTTGTGCGACGCCTACCCTGAACTGGTTACGGTCGTTGAGCCAATGTTCAGTAATTTCGGTGGTCGTGATTCATTCGGTGGCGAAATCGTCACCATTAAGTGTTTCGAAGACAACTCACTGGTGCGCGAACAAGTGGACCAGAACGGCAAGGGCAAGGTGCTGGTGGTCGATGGGGGTGGCTCGTTACGCCGTGCGTTGCTCGGTGACATGTTGGCCGAGAAGGCTGCCAAAAGCGGCTGGGAAGGCATTGTGATCTACGGCTGCATTCGCGACGTCGATGTCATCGCGCAGACCGATCTGGGCGTGCAAGCGCTTGCCAGTCATCCACTCAAGACCGACAAGCGCGGCATTGGCGACCTCAATGTCGTCGTGACCTTCGCCGGCGTGACGTTCCGCCCCGGAGAATACGTGTACGCCGACAACAACGGCATCATCGTCTCACCCAGCCCTTTGAAGATGCCGGACTGATCGGTCAACGATTAAACAGGACACCGAATGTTCGACGAGACAAACGCGCAATGGGGTTTGCTGCACGCCCTTGTACTGGATGGTAAAGGCGGTTCGCGCTCGATCGCTCGTACTGAACTTGATTGTCTGCAACTGCAGCCCCACGAAAGCGTGTGGCTGCACTGGGATCGCAGTCATCCGCAAACCCAGACCTGGCTGCGCACTGCCAGTGGGCTTAGTGAGTTTGTCTGTGATTTGCTGCTTGAGGAGAACACGCGTCCCAGATTGTTGCCGTTGCCGGATGACGAATTGCTGCTGTTCTTGCGCGGGGTCAACCTCAATCCCGGTGCCGAGCCCGAAGACATGGTGTCCGCAAGGATTTTCGCCGCCGCGCAGCAGGTGATCTCCCTTCGCTTGCGTTCGTTGCGCGCAACCGATGAGCTGATCGAGCTGCTTGGTCAGGGCAAAGGTCCGAAAACCGCGTCCGAGCTGCTTCTGTATTTGTCCCAATACCTGACCGACAAGGTGCAAATGGTAGTCAGTGAACTCACTGAACTGGTCGACGAAGTGGAAGAAGCGATGGATGCCGACGAACGGCATGTGCCAGAGCACGGCAAGATGCTTCATATTCGTCGGCGAGCGGCCGGGCTGCGTCGTTTTCTGGCTCCCCAGCGCGAAATCTACGCGCAGTTGACCAGGATCAAAGTGCCGTGGTTCGTTGTCGACGATGCTGATTACTGGAACGAGCTGAACAACAGTCTGACTCGCTATCTTGAAGAGCTGGAATTGAGTCGAGAGCGAGTAGGGCTGGTGCTCGAGTCCGAAGATAGACGGCTTAGCGAGCGCATGAACAGAACCATGTATCGATTCGGAATCATCACCGGAATCTTTCTGCCCATGAGTTTTTTGACGGGTTTGCTGGGGATTAACGTGGGGGGTATTCCGGGCTCGGATAATCCTTATGGTTTCCTGATTGCATGCTCTTTGATGGTGGTCGTTGCACTGGGCCAGTGGTGGATGTTCAGGCGTTTAAGATGGGTTTGAAACGGGCTCGAGTAGGCCTTTTCCTACATCAGTGAAATTGCAGTTGTGACTCTTCCAAATTTGGCTGCGTCTTTCAGTGACATTGCGAGAGATACCCGATGCACGATCCGTTTGAAGAATCATTGCGTGACATGCTTAATTCGTCTTCCTCCAGCCGGGATGACGATGCTTGCCTGGGTCGTGTTCTGAAAACGGCCAACCGTCAGGTCGGGGCAGGTGATTTGTTTGGATTGCTGGGTCGTTGTTCTCAAGCGTTGATGATCGCGCTGAATAACGGTTCGGCCCATGTTTCTCCGGTTTCACGTCGCAAGGCGACGCTTGCCAGTATTACAGACAAGGCTGATTGAATATGGAATTGGATCTCTGGACGCAGAGCCTCGTTACAGCAATGACTGCGTTGTGGACCAAAGTTGCGAATTTTATTCCGAACCTCTTCGGAGCGCTGGTTGTCGTACTGCTGGGATTTGTCGTAGCCAAGCTGCTTGACACCCTGCTGTCGAAATTGCTGGCCAAGCTTGGCCTCGACCGTTTGATGGGTGGCACTGGCCTGACCAAGCTGTTAAGTCGTGCTGGCGTTCAGGTTCCGATATCGACGCTGATTGGCAAGATCGTTTACTGGTTTGTGCTGTTGATTTTTCTGGTGTCGGCGGCAGAGTCCCTTGGGCTGGAACGGGTTTCTGCGACGCTGGACATGCTGGCTCTGTATCTGCCGAAGGTTTTTGGCGCGGCGCTGGTGTTGTTGGTCGGTGTACTGCTGGCGCAATTGGTGAACGGGATTGTTCGCGGCGCAGCAGAAGGCGTAGGTCTGGATTACTCGGCAGGCCTGGGGCGTTTGGCTCAGTGGCTTGTGATCATCATCAGTATTTCGGTGGCGATCAGTCAGCTTGAGGTCAAAACCGACCTGCTGAACCACGTCATTGTCATTGGTTTGATTACCGTTGGTCTGGCGGTTGCGCTGGCAATGGGTTTGGGTAGCCGCGAAATCGCGGGCCAGATACTGGCAGGAATTTATGTGCGGGAGTTGTACCAGGTAGGGCAACAAGTGCGTGTTGGCGAGGTCGAAGGGCAGATCGAAGAGATTGGCACGGTGAAAACCACCCTGCTGACCGATGAAGGGGAGTTGGTGTCAATGTCCAACCGAGTCCTTCTCGAGCAGCGAGTGAGCAGCCGCTGAACCGGCGAATCTGCTAATGTATGCCGCCGCAAAATCCTGGAGTTTCCGGGGTGGCGGACATTCACCTGACTGTCGGCACGACTTGTTTTGAATAGACCCCAACCGCTCTCCCTGCGCTATGATCCCCGCGAGCTCTCTGATGAGGAGTTGGTCGCGCGCGCGCATGACGAGCTGTTCCATGTGACGCGGGCTTATGAAGAGCTGATGCGTCGCTATCAGAGAACACTTTTTAACGTCTGTGCACGTTATTTAGGGAACGATCGCGATGCTGACGATGTCTGTCAGGAAGTGATGCTTAAGGTGTTGTATGGCTTGAAGAATTTCGAGGGTAAATCGAAATTCAAAACCTGGCTCTACAGCATTACGTACAACGAATGCATCACGCAGTACCGTAAGGAGCGAAGGAAGCGGCGATTGATGGATGCCCTGAGCCTGGATCCGCTGGAAGAAGCGTCTGAAGACAAGACGCCCAAGCCGGATGAGAAAGGTGGGCTTGATCGCTGGCTTGTGTATGTGAACCCGATTGATCGGGAGATTCTGGTCCTGCGATTCGTCGCCGAACTTGAGTTTCAAGAGATCGCAGACATCATGCACATGGGCCTGAGTGCCACGAAAATGCGATACAAAAGGGCACTTGATAAATTACGTGAGAAATTTGCAGGCGTTACCGAAACTTAACTCGGTGCAAATATCTCTAACGAGCAGGCAAGTTCTGATAGACTTGCCGATGAGTTGTCCCCGTTATGCGGGACTGCTTTACAATCACCAGATGGGGATTTAACGGATGAAACTGAAAAACACCTTGGGCTTGGCCATTGGTACTATTGTTGCCGCAACTTCGTTCGGCGCTCTGGCACAAGGCCAAGGCGCAGTCGAAATTGAAGGCTTCGCCAAGAAAGAACAGTTCGACAGCGCTCGTAATTTCAAGAATGACGGCAACCTGTTCGGCGGTTCGATCGGCTACTTCCTGACTGACGACGTTGAATTGCGTCTGGGCTACGACGAAGTTCACAACGTCCGTAGCGATGACGGCAAGAACATCAAAGGCGCTAACACCGCTCTTGACGCTCTCTACCACTTCAACAACCCGGGCGACATGCTGCGTCCATACGTTTCCGCAGGTTTCTCTGACCAAAGCATCGGTCAGAACGGCAGCGGCGGTCGTAACCGCTCCACCTTCGCCAACATCGGCGGCGGTGCGAAGCTTTACTTCACCGACAACTTCTATGCTCGTGCTGGCGTTGAAGCTCAGTACAACATCGACCAGGGTGACACCGAGTGGGCACCTAGCGTCGGTATCGGCGTAAACTTCGGTGGCGGCTCCAAGAAAGTTGAAGCAGCACCTGCTCCAGTTGCTGACGTCTGCTCCGACAGCGACAACGATGGCGTTTGCGACAACGTAGACAAGTGCCCAGACACCCCAGCCAACGTAACTGTTGATGCTAGCGGTTGCCCGGCAGTTGCTGAAGTTGTTCGTGTTGAGCTGGACGTGAAATTCGACTTCGACAAGTCGGTAGTCAAGCCTAGCAGCTACGGCGACATCAAAAACCTCGCTGACTTCATGACTCAGTACCCACAAACCACCACCACTGTTGAAGGTCACACTGACTCCGTCGGTCCTGACGCTTACAACCAGAAACTGTCCGAGCGTCGTGCAAGCGCCGTTAAGCAAGTTCTGGTTAACCAGTACGGTGTTGGTGCAAGCCGCGTGAACTCGGTTGGCTACGGCGAAACCCGTCCAGTTGCTGATAACGCAACTGACGCTGGCCGCGCTGTTAACCGTCGCGTAGAAGCTGAAGTAGAAGCCCAAGCTAAGTAATTAGCCAAAGCCTCAAAAAAACCCGGCCTCTGCCGGGTTTTTTCATGCCTGGAATTCGCTCTATCTCAAGCTTCGTATTGATGCATGACTATGGCAGCTGCGGTACTTGCAACCATCTCTGCATTGCCCACGACTTCACCAATCACAAGAATGGCCGGACTCTTGAGTTCAAATGCCAATGCATCACGATGCATATCCAGCAATGAGGTTCTGCATTCCCGTTGATGGGGCAGGGAAGCGTTTTCGATCATCGCTACCGGCGTATTCTCCCGCAAACCGCCATTCAATAGTTGGCCCTGAATTTCTGTCAGCTTCGCAACGCCCATATACACCACAAGCGTCGTACCACTTTGTGCCAGTGCCTGCCAGTTGAGCGTACTGTCGTCCTGAGTGTGAGCCGTAACCAACGTTACCCCCCGCGCAACCCCTCTCAATGTCAGCGAGATGCCGCATTGCGTTGCGCCCGCCAACCCTGCCGTAATGCCATTGACTACTTCTACCTCAACGCCATTTTCGCGCAGCCACTGCGCTTCTTCGCCGCCGCGTCCAAAAATACAGGGGTCTCCGCCTTTCAGGCGCACCACGCATTTGCCTTGACGGGCATAACGCAGCATCAGGCGATGGATGAAGGCCTGTGGCGTCGAGCGGCAGCCGCCTCTTTTGCCGACAGGGATGATACGAGCGCCGCGGCAGTGTTCGAGCGCCGCGCTGTTGACCAGATCGTCGATCAAGACGATATCGGCCTCACGCAATGCCCTGACAGCTTTCAGGGTCAAAAGCTCGGGATCGCCGGGACCTGCGCCCACCAGCCAGACTTTTGCGTTCATTGCGTTACCTCGACTTTTGATACCAGCGCGCAGCAGGCTGCCCGCCATGGGATTATGTGAAGTACATCAGCCGCAAGCTGCGCGGCGTATCAGGTCTTGATCAGCCAGAGCCACATCAATAAGTTGGCGATCAGCGAAAGCACAGCGATGGTCTGCCAGACCTTTAGCGGCTCTCGTTCAAGCAATGGACGGGGGCGTGCGTTCAGGGTTTTCAACTCACCCTGTTGCAACTGCAACAGCCATTGTTCTGCGGTTTCGTAGCGTTTTTCCGGATCGGCCTGGAGCGCCTGGCTCAGGTTGTGTTCGATCCATTCAGGCACGTCTGGACGGTATCGCCCGGCAGGCACGGGGCTGCCAAAGCGCGGATGCTGAAATGCTTCGATCTCGCCGTAGGGGTAGTGACCCGTGAGCAGGAAATACAGGGTGACGCCCGCAGCATAAATATCCTGCCGCCGTTCAGGCGCCTGGCCGTTGAATGCCTCCGGGGCAATGAAGCTGGGCGTTCCCGGCAGATCATTGGGCTGGACCGCTGACAGCCCCGGGCAGAATGCCAAGCCAAAATCCAGGACTTTCAACGCACCATCGTCGTCGAGCAGGAGGTTTTCCGGTTTGATATCCCGATGCACGATGTTGCGACGATGCAAAAGCCCGAGTGCACTGACCAGATCAGTTGCAAGGCTCAGCCAGAGCGACAGGCGCAGCGGTCCGTTCTGCTCGAAGATTTCGCCGAGTGTCTGGCCGGAGTATTCACGCATGACGTAGTACAAATGCTGGCGCTGCGCTGCGGCATGCACCTCCGGATAGAAGCGCCCGGCCACTCGCCGCAAAAACCACTCTTCCAGCAGCAGCGCCTGCTCGGCGCCTGATTCGCCTGATAGCGCGGCGGGCAAGGTTTTTAGCAACCAGGGCTGATTTTGCGCATCCCGCACGCGGTAGATTCGTGATTGCCTGGAGTCGGCCAGTTGCGATTCAACGTGCCAGCCCTCAAAAGTCTGGCCCGGCTTGAGTTGCGGTAGCATCGGCCATCGCTGCAGTTGCAGCAGCGCGTCCCCGAGACTGTCAGTGCCGAGCTGATGGACATTAATCAGCAGTGCACTGGCGTTGTCTTGACTGCCCGCCAGATGTGCCGCGCTGACCAGCGTTTTGACGGCGTCATCGAGATTGTCCTGCTCATTGAGAATCGAGCGGATGCGCTCGTCCCCTAAAGTCGCCCATACACCATCGCTGACCAGCAGCAGGCGTTCGCCTTCACGCAACTCGCCGTCCAGATAGTCCATGACCACGTATTGATCCAGCCCGAGCGCACGTTTGAGTACGTGCTGCATGTCGCGCTGTTCCCAGACATGATCTTCGCTGATGCGTTGCAGCTCGCCAGCGTACCAGCGGTAAACCCTGCAATCGCCGACGTGGGCAAGAGTGAAACGGCGACCGCGCAAGACCAACACGCTCAAGGTAGTCAGCAAGCCATTGGCTTGCAGCCAGCGATTTTGCGCAAGCAACAAGCGATCGAGTGCTTGCGCGATCCCCCAGGTTTCTGGCGTCGAATAGTAGTCCAGCGCCAGGGCCTGAAGGGTGGAGCGAGCAGCGAGCCCGCCGTCCAGGCATTGACTTACCCCATCCGCCAGCGCAAATAAATAGCCTTTGCTCGCGGCCAGTGCCGGTGCGGGGGTCACCCAACGCACCGCGTCCTGATTTTCATCACGCGGACCGCTCGCGCTGAACTCGGCGCAGCTAAATTGCAAGTCCGTCGCGGTGACGTTGGGCAAGTCTGCTGACGAGTTCATTGGCCGATTCTCGCGTCTGACATTTTAGAAGCGTTCAGACCCGAGCCGCCGTCACTGCCGCCGAACCCCACGTGGTTCTCCAGCGACGCTTGACGTTCATCAGTCCAAACCACGCCAGTACACCGAGCAAGGCAAACAGCCACAGGCCCAGTTGGTAATCGCCGGTGTTTTGCTTGATTGCGCCAAGACCAGCCGCCAGCAGGAATCCGCCGATGCCGCCAGCCATCCCGATCAACCCGGTCATGACCCCGATTTCCTTGCGAAAACGTTGTGGGACCAATTGGAAGACGGCGCCGTTGCCTGCACCGAGACCCAACATGGCGGCGACGAACAGCGCCAGTGCCGCCCAGGAACTTGGCAGGTTGAAGCCAACCGCAGCGATGCAGATTGCGGCGACCGCATACATGCCCGACAGGGTGCGAATGCCGCCGAAACGGTCGGCCAGTGCGCCACCCAAAGGACGCATCAGGCTGCCACCGAACACGCAGGCCGCCGTGTAGTAGCCGGCGGTAACCGGGCTGAGGCCATATTGGTCGTTGAAATAGCCGGGCAGGGCACTGGCCAAGCCAATGAAGCCGCCAAAGGTAACGCTGTAAAACAGCATGAACCACCAGCTGTCGCGGTCACCCAGGGCTTTGAAGTAGTCGGCCATGGATTTGGCTTTAGGCCGTTCCGGGGCGTTGCGGGCCATCAGCGAGAAAGCGATCAGCGTGAGCACCAGCGGGATCACTGCAAATCCGAACACGTTGCTCCAGCCGAAACTGGCGGCCAGCAAGGGTGCGATCAATGCCGCAAGCACGGTGCCGGAATTGCCTGCGCCGGCAATGCCCATGGCTTTGCCCTGGTGTTCAGCCGGATACCATTGCGAAGCCAGCGGCAGGGCAACGGCGAACGATGCGCCAGCCATGCCCAGGAACAGACCTAGCACCAACGCTTGTTCGTAGCTGTGAATGCCCAGCTGCCAAGCGCCGAACAGCGCCACGATGACGATGATCTGGCCGATGATGCCGGCGGTTTTCGGCGACAACTGATCAGCCAGCATGCCCATCAAAAAACGCAGGATGGCGCCTGCCAGGATCGGCGTGGCGACCATCAGCCCTCGTTGTTGAGTGGTCAGGTGCAGGTCGGCGGCAATTTGAACGGCCAGCGGACCGAGCAGGTACCAGACCATGAAGCTCAGGTCGAAATACAGGAACGCTGCAAACAGTGTCGGTTTGTGGCCGGCCTTCCAGAAACTCGTATTCATCAAACACCTCATCTGCAAAGGAATGTGGCGGGCGAGGCGAACTCGCACTGCAACGGGTCAGATCCTGCAGGTGAAGCACCACAATCCGGCGCTCCACCCGGCCCAAAAACACTGGGTCCAAAACGCAAAAAACGTCGCAGCCCGATCCGCCTGAGCGAAGAGGGGTGCGACGTCTTTGTCGTGAGTGGGGCAACCGCCGTTGGCTACCTGTGCGGTTTACAAAGCAAAACGTGGGCCAGTATGTCCGGTGATCGAAATGTAGGAGCGCGCTTGCCCGCGAAAACGGTGTGTCAGTTTCATATCCCCTTGCGGACAGAAAACCTTCGCGGGCGAGCGCGCTCCTACAAGGGTTGTTGGACGCTAGCCCAGCAACTCGCTCATGGCGATGATCTGCTCGGCCACTTGAATCAGCTTCTGTTGCCGGCTCATGGCCTGACGGCGCATCAGGGTGTAAGCCTCTTCTTCGTTACAGCTTTTCATTTTCATCAGCAGCCCCTTCGCCAGTTCTATGCGCTTACGCTCGGCGAGTTGCTGATCACGGGCATGCAGCTGGGCGCGCAAGTCCTGATCGCTTTCGAAACGCGCCATGGCGACATCAAGAATCGGCTGCAAGCGCTGTGCGTGGATGCCTTCGACGATGTAGGCGCTGACGCCTGATTTGATTGCCTGGCGCATGACGCCGGGGTCGTGTTCGTCGGTGAACATCACGATCGGTCGCGGCAGATCGCGGGTCACCAGCACCACTTGCTCCATCACATCGCGGCCCGGGGATTCGGTGTCGATCAAGATTACGTCCGGACGTACCGCCTCGACGCGCGCGGGCAAGTCGATGATCAGTCCTGACTCGTCGATGACCTCAAACCCGGCTTCGATCAGTGCGGCCTTGAGGCGTCCGACCTTTTTCGGCGTGTCGTTTATCAGCAGGATACGCAGCATGTTGGCATCCTCCTCAACGATCGAGCGCGATGGGGGCGGTATCGGCCAACGCATGCAGCTTGAAGCTGCGCGCATAGCCCGCCGGATCACTGCCGTCCCAGACCTTGCCGTCGATCAACTGACTGCTGCGCATGGGCGCGGAGGGGACCGGCACGCCGAGCGCTTCGGCCGCCTGGGCATAAAGCGCAAGTTGCTGCACCTGCCGGGCAATGGCCAGGTAGTCGGGGTCTTCGCGCAACAATCCCCACCGACGGAACTGGGTCATGAACCACATGCCGTCGGACAAATAGGGCAGGTTGACCTCGCCATTATTGTAGAAACGTACCGGGTGATGGTCCTGCCAGTGATTACCCAGCCCGTCGACGTACTTGCCCAGCAATCGCGACTCGATGGATTCCACCGGGGCATCGACATAGTCGCTGGCGCTGAGCAATTGCGCCGTACTGCAACGGTTGTCGACACTTTGTTCGATGAAGCGGCTTGCCTCTAGTACCGCCATGATCAGTGCCCGTGCGGTGTTGGGATACTGCTCGACAAATTCACGGGTACAGCCGAGTACTTTTTCCGGGTGATCCGGCCAGATTGCCTGAGAGGTGGCCATGGTAAAGCCCAGATCCTGAGCCACTGCGCTGGCGCCCCACGGTTCACCCACGCAGAAACCGTCAATGCGGCCAGCCTCAAGGTGGGCAACCATTTGCGGCGGCGGCACCACCACGCTGTCGACATCGTTGAGCGGGTGAATGCCTTGACTCGCCAGCCAGTAGTACAACCACATTGCGTGATTGCCGGTGGGAAAGGTCTGGGCGAAGGTCAGTTTTGGATCGCTTTGGTGCGTGCGCCGGTCCAGCGCCTCAGGAGTGATCACTCCGGCGTCCTGCAAGGCCCGGGAGACATTGATGCTCTGGCCATTCTGATTAAGCCCCATCAACACCGCCATGTCCGTGGCTTGTCCGCCAATGCCCAGTTGCGCGGCGTAGATCAGGCCGTACAGGCTGTGGGCGGCGTGGAGCTGGCCGTTGACCAGTTTGTCCCGCAGATTGGCCCAGGACGTTTGCCGATGCAGATTGATGTTCAGTCCATACGGCTGCGCGAAGCCCTGAGTCGCCGCGACCACCAGGGATGCGCTGTCGGTCAGCGCCATGAAGCCGACATCGATACTGCTAAGTTCCGGGGCGTCGCTGCCCGCCACCCAGGCCAATGTGCTGCTTATTGATTCATTCATGTTTTCGGTCCCGCTTGAAGTCGCGATGGCTGGCTTATGTTGCGTCGCTGAGCTGTACCACACGACTTCCATAAAAAAAGCGTCGCTCCACCCGCTGCCTGAGCAAGGATAGTCGCGACGCCATTGTCAGATGATCCGCTCCGTCATTGGAACGAGTTCGATGCATAAGCGAAGCAAGCGATATGCCAGCGACGGGGCGGTCGCTGCGCAAAGTTCAGGACAGGCCTCGCGCTGCATCGGTGTGGCGTCTATAATCGCCCGCTGAATTCAGCCGCAACGAGCCGCGCCCGCCCATGTATAACCTGGCCCGCCAGTTACTGTTCAAACTTTCCCCGGAAGCCTCCCACGACCTGTCGATCGACCTGATCGGTGCGGGAGGGCGGTTGGGCATCAACAGTCTGTTCAACAAGGCGCCGGTCAAGTTGTCGACGACGGTCATGGGCCTTGAATTTCCGAACCCGGTTGGTTTGGCGGCAGGCCTGGACAAAAATGGCGCGGCCATCGACGGCTTCTCGCAACTGGGCTTCGGTTTCGTCGAAATTGGCACTGTCACCCCCCTGGCACAGCCCGGCAATCCCAAGCCACGCATCTTCCGCCTGCCCCATGCCGAAGGCATCATCAACCGCATGGGGTTCAACAACCTGGGCGTTGATAACCTGGTCAGCCGCGTGCAGGCCGCCAAATTCGACGGCATCCTGGGCATCAATATCGGCAAAAACTTCAGCACTCCGGTGGAGCGCGCCGTTGACGATTACCTGATCTGCCTGGACAAGGTTTACGCCCACGCCAGCTACATCACGGTCAATGTCAGCTCACCCAATACACCGGGCCTGCGCAGTCTGCAGTTTGGCGATTCGCTCAAGCAACTTCTTGAAGCGCTGAAGGTTCGCCAACTCGCTTTGACTCAAATCCACGGCAAGCACGTGCCACTGGCAATCAAAATCGCGCCCGACATGAGCGATGAAGAAACCGCGCTGGTCGCTCGCGCTTTGATCGAATCCGGAATGGACGCCGTGATCGCGACCAACACTACCCTCAGCCGCCAAGGCGTCGAAGGGCTGCCCCATGCTGATGAGACGGGCGGGTTGTCCGGCGCACCGGTACGTGAACAAAGCACGCACATCGTCAAGGTGCTGGCCGCTGAGTTGGGCGGTAGGTTGCCGATCATTGCCGCTGGTGGGATCACGGAGGGCAAACACGCGGCCGAGAAAATCGCTGCCGGTGCCAGTCTGGTGCAGATTTATTCTGGCTTCATCTATAAAGGGCCGGCGCTGATACGCCAGTCTGTCGATGCAATCGCGGCGATGCCTCGTCCCGCCAGCTGAACCTGGACCAATAAAAAGGGGGTTCCTTGACGGAACCCCCTGGGCTTTGGCCCGCGGCCCGGATGGGGCACGCATGGTGTGATGAGATCGAAAAATTATTTAGTCGCACGTTCCCTTATGTGTGTTTAGCCGACCGCGTGAAGTTCGTTGAGTCTGTGGATACCCGCAGTGCCGGTCATACCGTCCCAGTTGTCGCCGCGTCCTTCTCGCCAGCCGTTGATCCAGGCTTGGCGTACTGACGGTAGAGTAAAGGGGCAAAGCTCACGGGATTTTCCATGAACACCAAATTGATATCCGCGTAAAAATGCTCTTTCCAACGGATCACGCTTAAGTCTTCTCATAGGGTGTTGCCCTCGTTTGTTGACTGTAATGTCCCTTGAGACCTCATGTCGAGGTCGGGCAGAAATTCTCTGCCGTTGGTACCCGCTGCCGGCGTCGCGGGCTTAGGTGCTGCCGTCATTGCGACGACAACCTGTGTTGTTTCTAACCAATGCATCGGGCGCTGTGAATGACCGTTTTGTCATAAGAAAGTCATGTTTGGGGTATTAAGACCATAAGCAGAGGCTTCATTCGCAGGCAGTTATTTTTGTGAACCCCTGTATATGGGGCTCTACAGGCATATCGAGACTGTGTCTCAATATCGACTGCTGGCTTTTTGAAGTCAGGGTCAAAACGACGAAGGGTCGGGGATGTGACTTTTTATTACTGACGTCGTCGGGCTCAATAGTGGTTTTTTAATATCAGTTTTACTCAGGTTTTCGGGCCTGCTAACCGACTGCCATGGCATTCGCCTTCTTTGATGGAGGCATCGTCGTGGTGGACCGGCACAATGTATGTGCCACGCAGGCGCTCTCCAAGAAAGACGCCTGTTTTAAATCGGGTGGGGCAATGCGTTGTCCCGCCGCTCAAGCCAAAGGCTCTGGAATAATCATGTCGGACCGTTACGAACTCTTCCTCACTTGCCCCAAAGGCCTGGAAGGCCTGCTTGCTGAGGAAGCCACCGCGCTTGGCCTCGAAGACACCCGCGAGCACACTTCGACCATCCGTGGCACCGCCGACATGGAAACAGCCTACCGGTTGTGTCTGTGGTCGCGTCTTGCCAACCGCGTTCTTCTGGTGCTCAAGCGCTTCCCGATGAAAGACGCCGAAGACCTCTACCACGGCGTGCTCGACGTCGATTGGCAGGATCATCTTGAGCCGGACGGTTCATTGGCGGTCGAATTCAGCGGCCACGGTTCGGGCATCGACAATACCCACTTCGGGGCATTGAAGGTCAAGGACGCCATCGTCGACAAACTGCGCACGCCTGAAGGCCTGCGTCCTTCCATCGACAAGCTCAATCCTGATCTGCGCATCCATCTGCGCCTGGACCGTGGCGAAGCCATTCTATCGCTGGACCTGTCCGGTCACAGCCTGCACCAGCGTGGTTATCGCTTGCAGCAAGGCGCCGCGCCGCTCAAGGAAAACCTGGCGGCAGCGATCCTGATTCGCTCCGGCTGGCCACGTATTGCTGCCGAAGGCGGCGCGCTGGCTGACCCGATGTGCGGCGTCGGTACATTCCTGGTCGAAGCGGCCATGATTGGTGCCGATATCGCGCCCAACCTCAAGCGCGAGCGCTGGGGCTTTTCGGCTTGGCTCGGTCACGTTCCGGCCCTGTGGCACAAGCTGCATGAGGAAGCCTCGGCACGGGCGCAAGCGGGCCTGGCCAAAACCCCATTGTGGATTCGCGGTTATGAAGCCGACCCTCGTCTGATTCAACCGGCACGCAACAACATCGAGCGCGCAGGGCTGAGCGACTGGATCAAGGTTTACCAGGGCGAAGTCGCGACCTTCGAGCCGCGTCCTGATCAGAACCAGAAAGGCCTGGTCATCTGCAACCCGCCGTACGGCGAGCGTTTGGGCGACGAAGCGAGCCTGTTGTATCTCTATCAGAATCTCGGCGAGCGCCTGCGCCAGGCCTGCTTGAACTGGGAGGCTGCGGTGTTCACCGGCGCGCCGGACCTGGGCAAGCGCATGGGCATTCGCAGCCACAAGCAGTACGCGTTCTGGAACGGTGCCTTGCCGTGCAAATTGCTGCTGATCAAGGTTCAGCCGGACCAGTTCGTTACCGGCGAGCGCCGCACCCCGGAGCAGCGCCAGATCGAACGCGAGCAGGCCGAGCACGAGGTTGCGCCCGAGCCGGTCAAGCTTAACAAGAATGGCAATCCGATTCGTGAGCCGGCACCTGTGGTTGAGCAGGCGCGCTTGAGCGAAGGCGGGCAGATGTTCGCCAACCGCCTGCAGAAGAATCTCAAGCAGTTGAGCAAATGGGTGCGTCGCGAAGGTATCGATTGTTATCGCGTGTATGACGCCGACATGCCTGAGTATTCCCTGGCGATCGATCTCTATGAAGACTGGGTTCATGTCCAGGAATACGCTGCGCCCAAGTCCATCGATCCGGAGAAGGCCTCGGCCCGTCTGTTCGATGCCCTGGCCGCTATCCCTCAGGCGCTGAACATCGACAAGAGTCGCGTGGTCATCAAGCGTCGCGAGCGCCAGAGCGGCACCAAGCAGTATGAGCGCCAAAGTGCTCAAGGCCAGTTCGTCGAGGTCAAGGAAGGCGGGGTCAAGCTGCTGGTCAACCTGACAGACTACCTGGACACCGGCCTGTTTCTGGACCACCGTCCGATGCGCATGCGCATTCAACGCGAAGCAGCCGGAAAGCGATTCCTCAATCTGTACAGCTACACCGCGACCGCCAGTGTGCATGCGGCCAAGGGCGGCGCGCGCAGTACCACCAGTGTCGATCTGTCGAAAACCTATCTGGACTGGGCGCGCCGCAATCTGTCGCTCAACGGTTTTTCCGACAAAAACCGTCTGGAGCAGGGCGACGTCATGGTCTGGCTGGAAAGCAGCCGTGAAGAGTACGATCTGATCTTCATCGACCCGCCGACCTTCTCCAACTCCAAGCGCATGGAGGGCATCTTCGATGTGCAGCGCGATCAGGTGCAACTGATCGATCTGGCCATGGCACGTCTGGCGCCGGGCGGCGTGCTGTATTTCTCCAACAACTTCCGCAAGTTCCAGCTGGAGGAAAACCTGGCCGAGCGTTACGCGGTCGAGGAGATCACCGCGCAGACTCTGGACCCGGATTTTGCCCGCAACAGCAAGATTCACCGTGCCTGGAAAATCACTGCACGGTAAGTGAGGGCTACCGTTCACCTGATCCGGCGGCCGCTTCGTCGGGCAGGTGCGCGATGTCCCCCATGAGCGACATGCAGCACTAGGCAAGCTAGTGGCGAATCGCTATAAGAGATGCATGGCCATATGTCGCGGCAACACAGTGGCGTCATGAGTTTTTGCATATGTCGTCAACTCCCCCAAACCCCAAGATAATGGGCTTTATCAGCGAAGAGGCCAGCTCGTGGGTGGTCGCCGTTCTGACGTTCGCCTCCGGTGCAGTACTGACCGGTTTGCTGGCATGGGCCAATATCGAATTGTTCCGGCGCCAGTTGCAGCAGCGTTTCGAATTGCTGGGCAACGAGCGTTTCAGTCGGGTGCAGGAGCGCCTGGACGGTCAGGTGCAACGCCTGGACGGCCTGCGGCGTTTCTTCGTTTACTCCAATGAAGTGTCCCAAGACGAATTCAACGGTTTTGCCAATACCATGCTCAACTGGACCGAGGCCTATTCCTGGGCGCCTCGCGTGCTGGATGTCGATCGCCCGGAGTTTGAAGCACAGGCCAGGCGCGACGGACTTCAGGGGTATTCGATCAGGTCGATCGCAGCCTCTGGCGCATTGGAGCCATCGCCCCGACGTGAGCTTTACTACCCGGTCCGCTACAGTCAGACGCGCGCCGCGACGCCAGCAGCCTTGGGTTTTGATCAGAACTCCGAGAGCGTAAGGCACGCGACTTTGGAACAGGCTCGCGAGTCAGCGCGTATGGCGGCCTCTCCGCGTATGGAAATCCTTGGCGTTGATCCGCGCTTCAGCAATGGCGTTTTGCTGGTTGCGCCGGTGGTCAGCCGCGATCGCAACGGGGTCATCGATCCCACGCTGCTCGATGGTTATGTCTCGGCGGTAATCAGTCCGCGCAAATTGATGTCCGACGGCTTGCCACGACCGGATCAGGACAATCTGTCACTTACGCTCAGCGACATGACTGTGCCGCAATGGCCAGACGTGCTGTACCAGTCAAGCGTCGACCCGGCCGCCAGCCAGCTATATATCCGCAGCGAACTGACCTTCGCCGACCGAAAGTATCTGCTGGAGATCAAGCCGACCGCTGCATTCTTGACCGCCAATCCTTCGGCCACAGACAGCGTTGTGATACTGGGCGCTTTGCTGAGCTTTATGCTTAGCGCGCTGTTGTATGTGCTGATTAGTCAGCGCCAGCGTGCGCTGCGGCTGGTCGAACAGAGCACGGTGCAGTTGCGTCAGCGCGAACTCCAACTTCGCGATGCTCACGGGCAACTGCGCAACGTACTCGACGCCGCTACCCAGGTGGCGATCATTGCCACCGACCTCAATGGCGTGATTACCACCTTCAACATCGGAGCAGAGCGGATGCTTGGCTACGACAGCGCCGCGGTTTGCGGACGGCTGACGTTGCAACAGTTGCACCTGCCGGCCGAGCTTCAGGCGCACACCCGCGAACTGACCCAGCGCTATGGTCGGGCGATCGACTCCAGCGACGCCATGCTGGTCGAAGCGGTGGACGAGCCGGGTCAACAGGCCCGTGACTGGACGTTTTTGCGCCAGGATGGCAGCACGCTACTGGTCAGCATGCAGGTCAGTGCGGTGGTGGACGAGCACGATCAATGGGTGGGTTATCTGGCGGTCTGCCTGGACGTGACCGAGCGCAAGCGGGTTGAAGAGGAACTGCGCACGATGTCGGTCACTGACTCCCTGACCGGGGTCTATAACCGGCGTTATTTTCAGGAGCAATTGCAGACGGAAATGGTGCGCGCCGAGCGTCAGGGCGGACGGTTCTCGGTGATCATGCTCGATATCGATCACTTCAAGGCGATCAATGACAATCAAGGGCACGCCACCGGTGATCTGGTGTTGCAGATCGTGTGTCAGCGCATCGGCAAACGGCTTCGGCGCAGCGACGTGTTCTGCCGGCTGGGCGGCGAGGAATTCATGATTCTGTGCCCTGACACCGATCCCTCTCAGGCTTACCAGCTGGCGCGAGAACTCTGGAGCGAATTACGCGCCGCGCCTGTGGACGGTGTGGGACAGGTGACCGCCAGTTTCGGTCTGGCAAGTTGGCGGGCAGGGGAGAAGGGCGATGCGTTGCTGTTGCGCGCAGATTCAGGTGTCTACGCTGCCAAGCTCGCGGGGCGTGACCGGATTGAGCCGGAGTTGCTTTGACCGTAGATCTGTATCGCTGATCTGTAGGAGCGAACTTGTTCGCGAGCCTCGATCATTCCCACACCGTATCGCCAGCAAGTTGGCTCCTACAGAGGTATGTGTTTGGCTTCGCTAGCGTGCAGCACGTACAAAAAAAGGCCCATCAAACGATGGGCTTTTTGCTGGTGCGGTAGCGCTTATTGCTGCAGCGAAATCGCCGTGTTGGCAAGTTTAGGCTGCGCATACATATCGACGAGGATTTCATCGAGTACCGAGGATGCGCCCCATGGACGCGGGTCGTTGAGGATCGCTACCACCGCCCATGTGTTGCCGTTGCTGTCGCGGCTGAAGCCGGCGATGGCTCGCACAGTGTTCAAGGTCCCGGTTTTGATATGCGCCTCGCCACGCAACGCGGTGCGTTTGAGGCGTTTGCGCATTGTGCCGTCCATGCCTGCAAGCGGCAGCGAGCTCATGAATTCAGCCTGGTAAGGACTGTTCCAGGCGGCCTGAAGCATTTGTGCCATCTCGCGGGCGCTGACACGTTCCGCACGGGACAGCCCGGAGCCGTTTTCCATGACCAGGTGCGGCGCAATAATGCCTTTCTTCGCCAGCCACTGACGGATTACCCGTTGCGCTGCTTTGGCATCGTCGCCGTCAGCCTCGTTGCGAAACTCCGCACCCAGGCTCAGAAACAACTGCTGCGCCATGGTGTTGTTACTGAATTTATTGATGTCGCGAATGATTTCCGCAAGGTCAGGCGAAAAGGCTTTGGCGAGCAACTTTGCATTGCCCGGTACGACGTCCAGTCGATCCTTTCCCAGGATAGTGCCGCCCAACTCCTGCCAGATCGCCCGGACGGCACCTGCTGTGTAAGTGGGATGGTCCAGCAGCGACAGATAGGTCTGAGAGTTGCAGCCGTCGCCCAACTGACCGCTCACCGTGACCAGGATGCCGCCATCGGCCTGGGGGACCGGGTTGTACAGAACATCGCCAGCGCATTTGCTGGAAGACAGTGCCTTGACCTGATTATTGATATGAATCGCGGCAATCGGAGGCTCGACCGAAACCACAATCTTGCCGCCGTCGTTGCGGGTCACGAAGCGTAGGGCTTTGAGGTTGACCATCAACGAGTCCGGCTTGACCAGAAACGGTTTGTTCTTGTCATTGCCATCGTCATCGAACACAGGCAGTTGCGGCTGCACGAAATGGCTGCGGTCGAGCACCAGATCACCGGTGATCTGTTGCACGCCGTTGGCGCGAAGATCGCGCATCAACAGCCAGAGCTTTTCCATGTTCAGCTTGGGGTCGCCGCCGCCCTTGAGATACAAGTTACCGCGCAGCACGCCATTGCTAAGTGTGCCATCGGTGAAGAATTCGGTTTTCCACTGGTGAGTCGGGCCAAGCATTTCCAGCGCAGCGTAAGTGGTAACCAGCTTCATGGTCGATGCAGGATTGACCGACACATCAGCGTTGAACACGGTTGCGGTGCCGGGGCCGGTAAGTGGCAGCATCACCAGCGACAAAGCGTTGTTATCCAGTTTACTGGCCTTGATAGCCTGCTGGACCTTTGGGGGCAGTGCGGTATTGATTGGAACGGCGAAAGCAGGGAGGGACAACGGCAAAAGAAGGGTGGCAAGTACTAACGGACGCAAAGATTTGATCATCAATAAAACCCTACTGCAAAGGGGATACGAGGAGGGGATGGATTCCCTCAATACTCATGTCGCTCAAATGACCCCGCGGCAACGCAGTGCAAATACCTTCGCGAAGCGCGCCGACAGGTGAAAAATGTATTCGACCCACGCTGTATGTGTAGAAAGTTACAATTGGCATGGGTAATAACGCGGCATTATGCCCCAAGCGGGCGTGACTTGCGCCGGGGTAAGGCCGTCGAACCGAGCTATTTTTTTATAAAGCGCACCGTGGTATTGGTCGCGGCCGGTTTTCTGCCCCGTTCAAGGGCGGGGGATGGCGTCGGTTTCGGGCTTTTATCGATACAAACTGGTAAAGTGCCGCCCGATATTTACTTCTGAGGATTGTTTCATGGCGACTAACCGTTCCCGCCGTCTGCGTAAAAAACTGTGCGTAGACGAATTCCAAGAGCTGGGTTTTGAACTGAACCTGGATTTCAAGGAAGACCTGAACGAGGCGGCAATCGATGCATTCCTCGACGCGTTCCTGACAGAAGCCATGGATGCAAACGGTCTGGACTACGTTGGCGGCGACGACTTCGGTCTGGTTTGCTCGGCCAAGCGTGGCTCGGTTACCGAAGAGCAGCGCGCTACCGTTGAAAGCTGGCTCAAGGGCCGCAGCGAGCTGACCAAGGTCGAACTGACCCCGCTGGTCGATGCCTGGTATCCGGAAAAGCCGATCAATCCGGCTGCCTGATAGCACAAAAGGGGAGGCTGGCATCGCGCCGGCTTCCCCTGATTTTACCTCGACGACATTGCGCCGAGTTCTGCACTACCCCGGTTACCCCCTATTGCCTACCCTCACAGCGTCTTCTCCAGATGCGCGCGCAGCGCGTGTTCCAGTTGTAGCAGTGCTGAGTCCAAAGCCGTCAGCCGCGCGACAATGACCTCGTCCGGCGTATCTTCATCGCACGCATCTTCAAGCGCTTCGCACATTTCGATCACATGCCGTGCGCTGATAATTCTCGCGGCACCACGAATCTTGTGGCCGATATCACGCAGCTGTTGACGATTGCCCTCAGGTTTCAATGCCTCCAGCTCTTGGCGGTCGTCTACGTTACTGACGATGAGTTGTTCGATCAGGCGCCGGGACATACCTGCCCGACCTCCCGTCAAGACAGTGATGCTGTCCGGAGCGAATGTGTCTGTATCTTCAGTCGGCGCAGGTTTGGCAAGGGGGCTTACCTTCGATAGCCGGTCATTGAGGGCAGTGAGGCTGATGGGTTTGAACAGGCAGTCGTCCATGCCTGCGTCGCGACAGCGCTGGATTTCTTCGGCCTGGGCGTTGGCGGTGAAGCCCAGGACTGTGCAGTGAACACGCGAGTCGCTGCGTTCCTGATCCCGAATACCCCGGGTCAGGTCATAGCCGTTCATGACAGGCATGTTGCAGTCGGCTATCACCAGATCGAAATGTCCGCTGCGCCAACGCTGCAACCCCTGCGCGCCATCGACCGCCATCTCGCAGCGGTGACCGAGAAAGCACAGTTGCTCGAACAGGAGCAACCGATTGGCGGGGTGATCGTCGACGATCAGAATGTTCAGCTGCCCTGCGGTGTGAGGTGTCGTGTCGCGGGGCAGGCTGCCCACTTCCAGATCGTCCAGCGTGGTGAGGTCGAAGGTCATGTCGATGCGCGTGCCCTGTCCTGGCTGGCTGTCGAGGCTCAGCGTTCCGCCCATCATTTCACACAGGCTGCGGCAGATGACCAGTCCGAGCCCGGCCCCGGTTCGCGCCAGTTGACCTGAGTTGTCAACCTGGGCGAACGGTTCGAACAGGCGCTGCTGATCCTCCTGACTGATGCCGATACCGCTGTCATGAATGATCACGTGCACCCGCAATCGCTGGGCCCCCGCGCCGTCTTCGGTTTGCAGGCTTATCTTGATCTGCCCATGCTCGGTGAACTTGATGGCATTGCTGATCAGGTTGGACAGGATCTGTTTGAAGCGCATCGGGTCGATCAGCACGTCGGTATTGATTCTGGCGTCCAGATCCAGCACCAGCGTCAGGCTCTTCTGCCGCGCGAGCCCGTCGAACACCCGCACCACAGACTCGACCAGTTGTCGCAAGTTGGCGCGTTCGGGGCTCAGGCTCAACCGGCCCGATTCTATGCGCGCGATATCCAGAATATCGCCGATCAGTTCCAGTAAATCCTTGGCCGAGCTGTAGGCAACCTCGATGGCGGGGCGGTCAAGTTGACCCTGGTCGGCGCGCATGAGCGCCAGTTCGAGCATGCCGATCACGGCATTCATCGGGGTGCGGATCTCGTGGCTCATGGTCGCCAGAAAGGTGCTCTTGGCGCGGTTGGCGTCATCGGCAAGGTCCTTGGCGGCTTGCAGCTCTTCGATCAGTTGTCGGCGATCACTGATGTCGATCCATCCGCCGATGATGCCTTGTACTTTACCCAGCGAGTCGCGAAAGGGCAGGATCCAGTGATAGATCGTCAGGTGCCGATCGCCCAGGTGCAGCGACCGATCTACCACCAGCGGCGTGTCCTGCTCCAAGATACTGCGGTCGTTTAACTAGCTGAATTAAAAGGGGAAATATTCCTCCCCAATATCTCCCCAATATATTCCTAAAACTCTTTCCGTGGATCATGCAACATCGATCCATTCTGTCCCGCGGCTATCCCGGTACAGCTCGGTCATGGCAGCGTTGCGGTGTCCTAGCAGTTTCTGAGGATCGCGGCCTTCAGCCGCATGCAGTCGTGCTGCCAAAGATCGCATTTCGTGAAATGACGGGGGGGTTCCACCGAGAGTGATTCCAAGTTTCTCGGCCGCTTTATCCCTGGCTTCGGCGAATGCTCTAGATAAGCTGTCCAGCTTCAACCGTGTCCCGGCTTTAGCGCTGCCGAC
Source organism: Pseudomonas corni (assembly GCF_057128765.1). Classification (NCBI taxonomy): domain Bacteria; kingdom Pseudomonadati; phylum Pseudomonadota; class Gammaproteobacteria; order Pseudomonadales; family Pseudomonadaceae; genus Pseudomonas; species Pseudomonas corni. The sequence goes on along the minus strand of NZ_JBSKHW010000008.1, from coordinate 116,256 downwards.
GGTTTTCGGATGGTGAATCATGTACTTTGAAACAACGCGGTCCCGGCAACGCTTAATTGCTGTCGCAAGATCTAGGTCAAGTGCGTCTAATCGGATAGCGGTATTGATTCGGACCTTGGCCTTCGTCTTCGACTGCACCACATGAAGGAATCCACCGACTTCTTCGGAAAACAGCATTGCACCGATATCTTCACGGCGCTGGGCTGTTAGAAGAGCCAGTTCCATCGCGCGCTTCAGCCATGGCCTTTCGGCTTCTTCATAGATCGCTTTCCACAACTCTAAACTCAGCCTCTCCCGCTTCACTTGGATGCGGGGTGCCTTCGTTGCATCTACTGGGTTACTGTCACACCAACCCGCTGCAATTGCCTCGGCGAAGACATCGCGTAGTAACGAACGCAAAGCCTTCGACATATTGCCTTTGCCTGCCTTCGATAGTGACGACAGGAAACCCGCGACATCCATTGTGCGGATGCCCCGTATTTCCTTCGAGCCAAATTCATCCTCCAGCCTCTGGATCCGGCTTTTGTAGCTCTTCAGGGTGTGGGTGGACAGCCCTTTATCCGCGTAAATAACCCTATGCTCGGACACCCACTCAGAGAAGGTGCGGCTTTTTTCTGCTGGCTGTGCGGAAACCCTTGAAGCCAAGGTAGGTTTCAAAACCTCCGCATGATTGGCTGCCACGGCTTCGCGTATTGCCGATTCCTTTTCTTTGCCCAGGCCGAACATGCGCCCGCTCACGGGATCACGGTAGGTGTAGTAAGTCATCCCGTTGCGTTGGTCCGTTTTGCGGTAGAGGTTTGGGGGCAGATCCTTTGATCCTGGATTACGCGGCCTTGGCACCATGTCGAGCGCTCTCTATTCGGCTAATTAGGCTTGAGCCCATTGGGATTTTGTTCTGCTTCTCAGGTTCACGGTAGCAGGCGTCAGACTCAACGTAGTACCGCTTGCCGTGCTTCACTGGCGCGGGAGATATCCGGCCTTCGCGAGCCCAGGTCCGGAGTGTGTTGAGGTTGGGCGGCGATTTGAACTGGTCCGTTGCCCACTCTTCAAGTGTCAGCTTTGTCATGGCTTTCTCCGTCCGGGGTCTATGCGGGGTTGAGTGATTGCGTGGCAAACCACTTGATCAGGTTGGCCTCATCTTCCGGATAATTCTTGAGCTGGCTCCAGCTCAGGCCGTTAATGATTCCTAGGATCTCGCAGGCATTCATCCCGCCGCGTTCGGCCAACCTCTGCAAAGACTGGCTGTGATTGCGCAGCGCTTGCTTCTCAAATGGCTGCAGCAACCGCATAGGGATCGATTTGATTTGCTTCCCGTGCATGACGGGCATGTTTCCGATAGGCATAGGAATTTCCTCGCCCGCCATACACCGGCAGGCATTCAAAGGTGATTGTCTTGTATGCGATGCATAACCGCTGATTGGCGCGGGATGCATTGGAGGTGATGCAGTCAGCCGTCCAGGGAAATCCGGCCGGTGAGGCGTTCGCGCCAGGTGAGTCGGCGCGGGAGATGTTCGCGGTCGTCGATCTCGACCAGAGTGAAGTCGTTGGTGTAGAACCCGCGCCGCTCACGATGGAGAAGAGCGGCTTCCATCTCTGCCTGAAGCCGATCGAGCGCGCTCAGCGCCACCGTTTCAAACCCTCGACTATGCACATGCCATTCATGAAATACCGCGATGAACCTGCTCATGATCGCTTCCACTTGAAAGTGACAGGGGTTGGTGGGAAGAACAGATGCCGCATGTTGGCAACGTTCACGATGTCGACGTCAGCGGGGTAAACCTCCAACGCATCTTTGTCACCGCGCCCGCACTCACGCTTGAGCTGCATCAGCTCGTCCCACGTCACCTGGTCCACCCAGCTATCACCATTGTGGAATGCCCGGCACACGCTCATGCGTTGAAAGTCGCTGGGCTCAGTGTAGACCTGCACAAGAAAACCCCGCGATCGCCAGACCTCAATCAGGTGTGCGGGAGCGAAAGCTGGCCACTGCTCCCGAGGAACTTGTTGAAGCGTGGCAGGGCGGCTGGCGCTTTCCTTAACGAGCAAGCGGCGCTGATTGCGATCCAACTTCATGGCATCACCCGCTTGAACTCGACGACCCACACCCAGGGGTTTGCATCCCATGCGCCGGTGCCGTTGATGTGATCCCACAAGATTTCGTAAAGCTGCTTCGCTGTCAGCGTCTCATCGAAGTCAGGCGCGGCGCGCAGAAAGTCCACCCCTTCTGCCTCTGATTGTTCTTCGCTGACGCCCTGCAGCCGCTCGACTCGAACGTCCGTGATTTCTAAAAGAATGCGGCTGGCCCAGCGTGGCATATGGATGCTGGGGCGGCCTCGGCCTTGAGAAATCATCGAGCAACCCGATGTGCGCGTAACGCCATCCGCTGGGTACAGAATTGGTTCGCCGCGGCTTAGATCACGGGGCGCCACTGCGTCGACTTGTGCATCTGCCGCCCAAGCCTCGCGCACCCATAGCCGATCGCCTGGTTGGCCGTATGGGCACCCGAAATCCCAACCTTGGCTTGGTACGCCGTTGAGGTGTCCATGCTGCGGGCGCCAGTACCAATCAGAGGTGGGGGGACCATGCGGGAAATTTCGTTTCGGAATGGCATCGGACACAGGAACTTCAGGCTGATGTTTAACCGCCCGCCGCGTAACTGTCTTCCGCCCATCCAGCAGGGCGCGCACCATCGGCGCCGAGAACAGGATGCCGCGTTCTTTGATGGTGGTCATGGCGTCACCCGCTGGCCCAGCAGCACATCGGTGACGATTTCCCAGAGCTTGGCCGGTGACCACTGGAAGCGGTCGAAGTCGGTGTCTGGATCGAATCCTGCCCGGCAGGTGGAGTGGGCACCGGCCGGCCATTCGCCTGTTTTCTGCATGATTGTCGCCACTCGACCTTCACCGCCCGGCTCGGTGCGGTGGTACACGTACGCGGTGCTGTTGTATTCCTCCCCGGCGCGGGCGTTGAACGAAGCAATTAGGGTCAGATCGGCGCAGCCGTCTGGGGTCCATGGGCGTCCGCCATTTGCTGACCGCTTCCCTTCGTGCAGATAAAGGATGAAATCGCCGTCGTGTTTTTTCCGGATCGCGTAAACGTGATTGGTCTGCGTCCCTACCAGCACCCGCGACACAAAGTCGAAGCGGTGATCGTGGATGGCCGAGTGCTCGAAGCAGGAGCGGCGCGGCAATTCGGGGTGCCAGGCATGCAGGCGCTGACCGCCTTCAAGCTGAACCTGGACAAAGCCCAGGCCGTGCAGGGTGATTTTGTCGGTCATGATGTCGTCGATGATCATGGCGTTACCTCCCGACGAGCCCACCAGCAGACCGGGCCATCATCGGCGTCATGCATGGCGAGGCAGAACCACCCATCGCCATCTGGGGGCTCAGGCTCCCAATAGCTGAAATCAGCTTCACCGGCCTCGAAGTAGCGCTCGGCAATTGCCTCCTCTGCATATTCAAGGCTGACCATGGCAACTGTCAGGCCCTGCTCAGATACCCAGGCTTTCACCTTGTCTCCATCACCTTCGTCGAAGTCGGGCATGTCAGGGTGAGCAAATGTGCCCTCGGCATCGCGCACTACCGGCGCCGGCTGGATCAATTTGATTTCTTCAGGCATGACTTCGTCCTTGCCCCCGCAAGGGGGCACTGATGTGAGATTTATGAATGCTTAAATAGACTGCATTAAATATTTAGTTATGTTCAACGGTTACTTTGTTACTTCGAAAATCCACTGGATGAACGGAGTGATTGCAAGTCTGACTATAGCCAATAGCGAGGCGGTGATCGCAAGCCAGGAAACAAATTTATTGTGGCGCTCAAAAAAGTTTCTAATTTTGAAATCGACTCTTTCTTTATTTACTACCCATTCGCGGCCATTAAAATAGGTCATATAGAAATCGATGTAATGTGACCCGGATTTTATGTTCTTCCTCGTAGGAAGGCTGTAGGTGAATGGAGCGTTTGTTAGCCTGAGCTCAGTTATTACACTGTTGATTTGGTCGCTGTTTCCATCTATGAATGGGGTTTTCCGTTCCGCAGAAGTTCCCCGATGAAATACAAACATATTGGGAGACAATCTAAATCCATCGTCTTCAACATTGTTTCTTTCAACCCCCCATCTGGCAGGCTGGGATTCGCCACTGCTGCCCAACCCCAGAAGTACATGAGCTTGAGCGTTATCAAAAACGTTAGAAGATATGTAGCACTGAATTTTGACGTCTGTCGCCTCACCGTAGCCAGTCACAAACTGCTCGAATTTCAGCGTGTCTCCAGGATTAAGGATTGTTTCTCCGACCCGCGTTGCGATACTGTATGAGCCGGGACTGTCGCAATTGGGGAAGCTTCTTGGTGTTACCCTTTCCATTATATTAATGCTTGGTCGTTCCATCCGTATTTCTCCTTAATGTAATCCCTAAGCTTTGATGCAGCAGACGGTTGCTAATCTTGTTCTTAATTGTTATCCCAACGCTTGGGAACCTTGAACTCCATTTTCGAATGATTCCGCTGTCACCATTGTCTCGCAACCAATTTTTTTTACCATCGACCTGAACGGCTAGAACATCGAAACTGTCGGCTTCAGCGCCAACACTTCCAGCCGGGAAACTGTCGAAATCGCCCATCATGGGTGGACAGAGATTAGCATCCCCTTCGATTTATTGATCGGTATTCGGGGTTCACGCGGCATACGCAGCAGGCAATAGGGATAGGGATTGTTCGAGTAAGACGGCAGCTATTTGCCATCTATCCGACTGGGTTGAATTAAGCGGAAGGTGATGTGGTCGGTTGTATATGTGGTCGATCACCGATTGCCTTACAGAAAGGCGTCATCATGCAAAGCGCTGAAGATTTTCGTTTTACGTCGCATCAACTCTTGCTGGCGCTCGACGCCTCCACGATAGAGATGATGAAGCTAGTCGCGATCTCGGGTATGGGCTCGATTGAGTGGCACGATATCGTGCGTTTGCACCATGAATCCTACGCAGCGCTCCATCTGCACCTTGAACATCCTGATGCAGCGGTCCTGATGGATCAGGTATCTCATTGAGCGATTCGGATAGTGCCGGTTTAGCGGGTGAGTTCGCGGAGGAGCGGGCCTACCCGTAGGGCGATCTTGAACGAGATGTACGTCCACGCGGCCAGGACGCCGCAGACGATGATTGTCCATTCAAGCCAGTTCATGGCTTCACCTCTGCGGATGGCGTCACCTGGTGTTCGGTGAGGCTGGCGGCCTCTACGCTTGGGATTTCCAAGCGGTCGGCCAGATACACCTCAAGCTGTGCGCCTATCGATTTGTGCCAGTCGGGCAGGGTGGCCACAACGTCGCAGACAACCATCTGGCGGATGGCAGCGCGCATGCACTGATGCCAAGGCGCCTCGGCGGGCAGCGGATTTTCTGCGGGGTTTTCCACACGGTATCCCAAGGCCCGGAGTCGAGCAGCTTCGGCGTTGAAGGCTGGGTAGTTGAACTCGGGAAGGCCAGTCATCGGCCCGGCCAGATAGACCCGAGGAACTTTGGTCGATAGCATTTTGACCCCAATGTAGCCTCACAAGGCTACTATTGGAAAAGTAGCCTCTAGAGGCTACATCTGGGGTTAAGCGGCTGGCGCTTCATTCAGAATCAGCGTGACCGGCCCTTCGCGCGTATCGCCGGCCAACCGGCCATCCAACTCCTCGATTTCCTCTTCGGTCAGATTTCGCCATTTCGCAATGACCACATCACCCTTCATCACCCCTGCGGGCGAGCCGCGACAGGTTGATGCGTAGCTGTAACCGTTCTGGCTAAGCCACTTTTCGGCCGCATATAGCGCCTGGAAAGTGCCGACGTCATTGAAGGTTTTTGTAAACATAGTGATCCTCGCCAGGCGGCGTGATTTGTTAGAGAAGAGGGTCGGGTTACGCGGTGAACAGGCTCAGTTGTTGATCCTGCAGGCGCCGCTCGCGCTGCTGGCGCTGAATTTGGGCATGGGCATATGCGATGCGGGCCTTCGCAATTGCCATGTACTCGGGATCACGCTCGATCCCGATAAAATCGAATCCCTCGAGCGCTGCCGCTTTACCGGTGCTACCTGAGCCCATGAACGGATCCAGAGATTTACCGCCCGCTGGCGTTACAAGTCTGAGCAGGTAAGCCATCAACCCTGTGGGCTTCACGGTGGGGTGGTTGTTGCCCTTGGTGTCAGTCGTTTGAACCTTGCGCAGCGTGGTGCCCTGTTTAAACTGTGGGCCGGGGTCGATCAGGCCTTCATGGCGATCGGCGCGTGATGTCTTGGCACAGTAGAAGAAACGGGCAGCGCTTCCCGAGTCGAGGCGCCGTTCGCCTGGCTTCATCTTGAAGCCGACAAATCCAAAGTTCTCGCTCTGTGCGGATGCTTCTGTGCCTCTTCCTCGCTTCATGACCCCGTATGTGTTCTGTCCACCGCGTAGGGTATCGCTGGTGCTGGCGTTGGCCAGCTGGCCTGGCGCGTCGGGGAAGATAGCCAGAACATCGGGGCTGCCGTCGTGGATGAGGTTCGCTGGCCATCGGCCCGGCTTCATGACACCAATGAACGGGACGTCCTGTTTGTATGCGCCGGTAGCGTTGACGACATGACCCGGCGCCATACGCATTTGGGAGTACTCGCCGCCGATCGCGTCTTCTGCGTGAATCCGGCAAGCGTCGATGTTTATTGCGCCGGTTCCGTGAGCCTCCACATTGGAGGCTACTGTTCCGGGGAATGGCTTGCGGGCCATGCATATTGGCTCATGTGCCGGTTTCAGCGCCGTGCCCCAGCCTTCGTGATCACCCTTGAGGTTGTGCGACTTCGGGAAGCCAGAACCGAAAACCCACATGATCTGGTCGCGGATCTCGAAGCCCGCCATTTCAATGCCGACCGCCATGTGGTGGTACGTTCGAGCGGCGGCAAAGGAGAGCAAGTGTCCACCCGGCTTGAGTACTCGCAGCGCTTCTGTTGCCCATTCCAGGGTGAAGGCCTGAAAGGCGCGCATGCCTGCGGGAGTTAGGTCGTATTTCCCGGCTTCAGCGGCAACAGATCGATGACCACCATTTGGCCCGCAAGCATCTGCGTGTGAGGGCATGCTGGCGCGGTAGGCCGCTCGGTCTTCAATGTCCTGTCCATCCCAGCTTTTACCCATGAAGCGAATGCCGTAGGGTGGGTCGGTTACAACGCTATCAACCGAGTTCGCAGGCAGGCCCCGTAGCACCTCCAGGCAATCGCCCAGGTGGAGTTCGTATTTCATGGCTCGATTCCGGTGGAAGTTGAGATTCGTCTACGCTTACAGCTCCACAGGGAGGGAACCGTCATGAGCGAAGAGCGAGTGATTGCGCTGGAGATAGCGCTGAAGGCCGTTTTGAACACGGCGCGGGAACAGGGGATAGACGTTGAGCAGTTATCCGAAGCTGCGATTGACGAGCTGGTGAAGTACCAGCGCTATAAGTGCAGGCATCTTTTTAATGCGGTATATCAGATCGAGAACACCGTTGATGCGCTGGAGTATCCGTGGCCTGCGGTGGGCTGATCTAAAAAAGTTTGATCTGGTCAAATGGCCGTATTACTAGCTTGGCTCCCTTCAGTTGGACCTTGGCCGCTTGGATATCGAAAGCTAAAATGGCCATTCATTCAGTTGGATAACGCCATGCCGTACAGCTACGCCGCAGAACAGTTTAGAAACGCAAGTCGTTTGCTACACACTGAGCACCCTCAGGGCAAAGCCTATTCCATGGGCGCGGCTCTGAGAGCGTGCGCTCTTGGCATTGCCGAGGTGCATCGTTTCGGGTTGGATCCTGAAGCCCAGTCGAGCTTCCGGATGATGGACTACATGATTGAGTCGTCAGGACTAAGCGAAGCCGCTCCGCTTGATGCTTGGGTATCCAAGGCCGGTGCATTTGAACCTGATCAGGTAGCGAAGCTGTCCGAACTCATTAATGATTTATTGGCGTGGTTTGAAGATCACAACGGCTAGAAACGTCGGCCGCATGCGCGCGAGTACTCGCACCCCGCTGCGGGTTGATCAGCGCGTAATTTCATTTTTCTACCCCGCTTTTGAAATACTTTCTCCTCGCTGGACGGCGCTTTAATAAGATCAGTGCCGGTCTACGCTTACCCTCCACGCGGAGGAACAGTCATGAGCGAAGATCGAGTGAAGGGTTTGCAAATCATGTTGCGGCTGGTGCTGGAGGACGCGCGGCGCCAGGGTGTTGATGTGGACGCGCTTGTGGAGCGGGTGCATCGCAAGCTGATCTTTTCGCCGATCACCAATGATGTCGGCGCGTATGCGCTTATTGCGATTGAAGATGCGGTTGATGCGATGGAGCAGCCGGGGCCGGAGTTGGGGTGACTGGCGGCTGCTTTAAATAGACGGTTATCGGGCCATTGCGGAGATCACCGTCAATACTTCCATCCAGCGCCGCTACCTCTGCCTTGGTCAGATTTTTCCATTTGGCGATAACGAACTCACCCTTCAAGACCGGGATTGGGTGCATTACGCAGCTCGACCCGTAGCTATACCCGTTTTCTTCCAGCCAGTGCTGAGCGGCATAAAGCGCCTGGAAGGTGCCAGGCTTTTCAAAGACTTTATTGAACATCGTATTCTCCCGCCACAGACCGGCAAGCAGGGGTGGCATTCGTATTTTAAGTGCGGTATGAGGGAGGCCTGGGCTGTCGCGGCCTGCATTTTATCGTTAGCTATTGGAGGCCGTGTGCAGCATCAAACAGCAGTGGTATATCTTGAGGAGATACCTAAAATCGTGGTGGATGCCGGATTTGATCTGGCGACGTTTTTGAGTTTTCTAGTTACGATCGTCATTTTCATCATCGGTACTTGGTTGACTATCCGGAACTCAAACACGAATGCGGCCGGGCAGCAGGAACAGATGAATAAGACGCTGGACGCGCAGAGGGCTTCCCTCGAACTTACGATTGCAAACCAGAGAGAGACTCTCGATTTAACCATCGCAAACGAGAAGGCCATTGCTAGATCCACTGCTGTAAAAGTAAGCAGGCAAGCGTGGATCGATGAGCTTCGCCAGTGTTGCTCTCTCTACATGGCACAGCTTTATATCCTCAATGGGCACTGCCAAGCGCAGGATGTGCATTCAGAGCTCGGAATGAGCCTCACGAGAGCCAACGAAGGTCAAACCGGAGTGAGCGTCGTGGTAGCGTATGCCACAAAGCTGACCGAGCTAAGATCTCAGCTGTTCGAGCTTCGCTACAGGATTGAGCTTTTAGCAAACCCTAAAGAGGCACCCTTTCAACGGTTGATCACCAGCGTGGTCAACTCGCTTTCGATAGCAGAATCAGCGACCTCCGAACAAATGCTTCGCGCATGTGACGAAATTAAACGCGCTGCTCAGGATATTTTGAAGATCGAATGGGATAAGACAAAGGCGATGCTTTAGGCTCATGTATCGAGGTAATGAATTATGGCCTGCGCATCATCCTTATTCTGATATACGCAGGCCTTGAATTATCAAGCGGTAAAGCTACCAAGTGATAAATTGGCAGACGATCCGATCTTCGCTTCCAGCACCGGCACAGGACCACTTGTGATCACCGAAACGCGCAAGGTGATCTGCTGTTCAGTCAGCCCCTCGAACGGCACGACATGGAAGTGCAAAGCCGCCGGCAGGGTTTCTTTGCTGCGCGCTTCAATCTGGTCCATCGCGCTACGGCTGGCGCTGGTGTCACCAACCGTCGTTTCTGACTCGCTGGTTGCTTTGATCGTGATGGTTCGAACTGCCGCGATTGCCTTAGCGATCGGGATGGCGGTGCCTGCGTCGTCAACCGGCGTCAGGTACTGGTGCCAGTCCTCGATCCAATCGCTGAGGTCCTTCTGCGCGAGGCGCTCACCGGCAATTGCCTGGACGGCCTTATAGCCAGCGGACGCTTTCAGCTTCAGCACAGCGCGGTCATCGGCGTGACCAGGCTCGTTCACGTCGCCGAGGTTGAAGAGCAGTGCGCAGCTCATTTCATCCTGATTGATGAAACCGCGAGCAGCATCAGTGGGACGGTCAGTCACGTAGGCGCTGAAGTCGGCAAGCGAATGGGTGGAGAAGATGCCGCGAAAGCGACTGCGCAGCGCCTGGTATTTCTCAAGGTCGACGACCTTGGTGTTTTCAGGCAGCACCACCGTCGGCACCAAAGTGGCCAGCGACTTGCCGGTCGCCTGGAGCGACGTGTCGGTGATGAGTTGAATTGCTTCTTTGCTCAGGGACATTTTCAAAGTCTCTTGGGGAAGGGAGGTGCAGCGGTGAATCAGGTGCGTGGTTTGATCGGCGCTTCGTCACGGCTGAAGAGCTGGTCGTGTTTCTCCTGAAACAGTGAAATCTTGCCGCCGGTGCCGACATGCATCGGGGTGTCGAGGCTGGTGTTCTCGCTGCGGGTGCCGCGTTTGGTTGGCACCTTGTAGTCGAGCTTGTGCTTAATCTTCACCATCTGGCCTTCGCCGATTTGGCTCAGGTCCAAGGTGATGACCAGCTTCCCTGCTTTGCCGTGGTCAACAACGCCGGCGGCTACCTCTGAGAGGGCGTGACCGATCTGGCTGGCGAAGGCCCCGCCGTTGAGCTCCTCGAGGAACTCGGCGGTATCAGTTGGTGTGGACATGCATGATTCTCCGGAAGGCCCTTGAGGCCGCTGGGTGGAAGTTGGTGCTGGGATGCGCGTTTGTGGCGTTGAGGCAGGGTTCGTCTCACTGGCCGAAAACCGTCTTGCCGCAGCCTGATCTCTGCTTCGGATAGTCGAGGTTGTATGTCTCGATAAGCCGGGTTTGCCGCGTTCTGCTGATGCCCAGGCGTTTCGCGGACGTCCACTGGCTGACGCCCAGATCACGCATTGCGGTGATTCGCTCCAGCAACACGCGGTCAGACGACTCGTCGTTGTACCGGCGGAATTGCGCGCCGTTGGGTCTGGGGCGTTTCACCGTCGGCGCCGGTTCGTTGCGCGGTGGGCGTGGTTCGAACTTGAAAGGCTCCAGCACCTCGGCCTGACCGCCAGCCGAAAAGTACTGATCAATCTGGGCAGCCAGCCGCGCGGCGTTCAGCTTGTGCTGATCTGGTACGTTCTCGCCGATCATTGCACCAGCCTCAAAGGAAGCTGGGATTCGAGGCGCTGCGCGAAATTGACAGCCTCTTTCCAGCTGGTGAACGTGCGGCGAACAACGCGGGTGCTCAGCTCAATGACGCGGTAGCAGTCACTGGTCTGGCTGATGACCTGAAATCGAACCTTGCTACCAGGCATTGCCCGGTCGGTGCGCTTGCTGAACTCGCCGCGTGCGGCGCTTGAGCGCTGGAGCAATTCCCCCAGCTCAACGATACGATCCTGAAATGCCTGATGCATGGCGTGTCCTCTTGTGGTGTTGCGTCTATTCGTCAGCGCTCTGGTGGGAGAGGGCTGGCGGATAATCGCGGGCATTAAAAAGCCCGGTCGGAACCGGGCTTTCATTGGGTGAGCATGCCTCCATACGTCACCCCGGGCTGGCCGGCAGCATGAGGCTGCGTGACAGTTGATTTCGTTTACATGGCTGCAAATCCTCCGCGTTAAAGTGAACGGTGGTCAGCTTTAGCCACGTTAGGGCTCACCGTGGTGGGTATTACTGACTTGATACAGGTGGCCAGCACTTTCTGGTGCCAGGTGTTCGTCCGCATCGGAGATTGATCGAAACACCGGGGTGCTGACCCGCTTGTTTCCCGCCGCGTTTTTGGTATTGGCCGTCATGCGAGTATCGGCTCAGGACATTTACGGGGCTTTGCGATCCTAGCGCTGCAGCCCGCTTGGGCACGCTTCGATCAATCTCCGATGCGGCCTGGTGCTGGGGAGTACCAGGGCTCGGGCCCGGGCTTGCACCGGACTTCCACGTCACCATTACTTTTATATGGGGTTCATACGTGTAGTTCGCCCATTTCCGGAGGCTTTCGCCATCCCGCTGCCCACTCATTGAATGGGCAGAAGTGATGATTCAGCGCTTACTGCTGAGCAGGTGCGCAATCAACCAACCGATCCCCACAAATGCCATGAAGATCGCCAACACCGCGAGCGGAGCCCAGAATGGCGCAGTCACCCACCACCAAGACCATGCGATATATCCGGTCAGCTTGAGTACGACGAAAGCCACCCCGAGCAATCCCAGAACACTCACGCCCCTGCCTGTAGAACTGCTTTTTGTCGACATCGCGACAGCTCCTATTTGGATTTGATCAGCGGCCAGATCAGCACCAGGATCAGCACCGCAAGAAACCCGTCGGCGCACATGCTGATGATTCGTGAAACCGAGTCGATCAGCACTACGCCGATGAGAAGGGCCAGAACGAGAACCGCTCGGAGGCGATTGCCCATTGCCTTGACCCATGGCATTTACAGGTAGTCTTTCAGGTTAAGGTTCAAGATCTTTGCTGCCTTCTCCAGCACGGACGTTTCTTCCGGCTCGATCTCGCCGTCAGCTTCGGCAACGGTGAGCATGAAGTTCAGGACCGTCGCTGCGTCTTCAGTGCTGTGAGCCAGGTCCTTCAATTCCTTCTCAGCGTTCTGGCGCAGAATGCGCGGTCCGCCGTTCAGGAAGTCATTCTTGGCGCGGTCGATGGTGTTGCTCAGCTCCGAACCAAAGCCCTGGAGCGCCGGCGCGTTGCTGATGAGTTTTTCGATTTTGTCGAGTTCGGATTGCTCCAGATCGCCGTCTGCCGCAGCAACGTAGAAGCAGCCATAAACGCAGGCCTGCATCAGGTCGCGGTTGGTCATCACGGCAATCGCCTGACGCGCTTCACCGGACTTCTTGCCAAACAATTTGCCGAACATGTGGTTTACCTCGGATGGGTTGGGGCATTTCCCAATGCAGCCTGTTGCCAAGCTGCATCAGGAAGCGACCGCTCTGTCTGTGCGCCCCGTGCCCGCTGCTGATTGCAGGCCGTGGGATCTGGTTGGGTTGGGCATTGCGCTTCCTCCTCGCCACCGCAATCAGCATCTGTGGGTGTCGAATCGAGGGTCTATACAACATGCACGCTGCAGCGCGATATGCCCGATTGAGTGGGGCAGGGTGCATGAGGTCCGGCGTTCCCAGCCGAGGCTATCGGGACCGCTAATTCAGTTCTGTGTCTCTCCCTTCTGCCGCTGGGATTCGCGGTTTGCATTGCTTGCCGGGTCATTCACGCGGTTCGGGCATTTCGCCCTCGATCAGCCGGCCAGGGTTCTCCCTGTCGTTGGCAGGCTTTCCTCTTTCGCCTGTCTAATCGCCGGTCGCCGGTAGAGGCAATGCGGTCTGTTGTGTTGTTGCGCTGGCTTTTAAAGAGCGGCGCTGCTTTCGCGGCTGGCCGATGTTGTCTGGCTTGAGATGGATTTAAGCAAGCTGAAATAAACTAGTCAAGCATTCTGAATAAATAATTTCACCTTGCTTAATTCTCGGCGCGCAAAAAAGCCCGCACTTAGCGGGCTTTGTTTAACCATCGATGTATTTTTGCCAGCCTATCCGTACTGAACCGTCAGTAAAGCGCTCGAGTACTACACCGTCAGTAGCCTCCAGATCCGCAAGCACGCGCTGCCATAGCGCGTCGGGTTCATCATCAAGCTTCGTCACAGTTACCGCCATGACCTTCTGTACGCCCGGCGCCGCAACAATTCTCTGTATTCGCTGCCCTACTTGCTCGTAGGAAAGGGGAAGGGTTCTGGTAAAGCTACCGCCGTCTCTCATGTCGTCCTCCATGCATGACTGTATGCATAGACAGTATTTCAAGCGCGAGAAATCGGCAAGTGTTACGAGTACATTTGTACTCTTTTGGGCGTTAGGCATAAAAAAGCCCGCGCAACGGCGGGCAGTGGTTTCGCATTCAGGCCTCAATAAAACTTCTGTAATGCCTGGACAACTACGCCAACTATCCGGCAATTTTCCCCAAAGGGCTCAATTGGATAGGCGCTGTTCAGAGGCTTCAGGTAGAGCCTCCCGCCATCACTGACAAGCTTTTTGAAAGTCGCTTCATTGCTGTCGGGTAGTTTTGCAATAACCAGTTTGCCAGGTGTGACTTCAGCTTCTGTATCTACCAATATCAAGGTCCCTTCAACGACTGTCTGTCCGTTGGGGGAGGTCATTGAATCACCCTTGACCTTCAGCCAAAACGCCGGCCCTTTCGAGTCGTATTCCGAGAATTCGTAGGTGTCTGAGAACCCATCAGGATATGGCTGCACCGCCTCCGACCAAGATCCGGCGGAAACCCAGCTGATTACTGGATAGCGGAAAGCCAAGTTTGGCTGATCAACTTGACCGACGTTCCCATCTTGCATGGAATCTCGTTCTGGACCCTTGCCGATCGCGATCCATTCGGCACGGAAGCCCGTAGCCTCAGCCAGCGCATAGAGATTTTCTGGGCGCAAGCTTTTGCTCTCTCCAGAAATCCATTGAGTCACGGCTGAGTTGGCCACCCCGCATGCGGCGGCAATTTCGCCCTTCCTTTTGCCACTGGCCGCAATGGCCTTGGCGATTCGTTCATGTCTGTCCATAGGCTCAATATTAAGCTAGCTGAATTTAAGTATGCAGATTGCTGAAGAATTCGTTGACTGCCTCTTATTAAGCATGCTGAAATTACGGCAAGCTCCAGAGAGGACGCGTGATGAAGACCCAGCAAGTGGCTGAATTTTTCGGCAACAAGAAAAAACTAGCGGAAGCCCTGGGCATTCGTCCGAGCGCCGTGACCATGTGGGGAGAAACCATTCCCGTATCTCGCCAGTTTCAAATCGAAGTCCTGTCGAAGGGCAAGTTCAAAGCAGATCGATGCCTCGCTGCCTGACATCCGTGTCTCCTAATTCATGAGACACATTCTGATACGCGTGATGGCACGCCGCCACATAAACAAACTCGGGGTTTTATGAATGCAAAGTTTTCTGAAGGCTTGTGACGCGGTGGTTGAAGAGGCTGAGACCAAGAGCCTCGCGACGCTCATGAACATGCCGCCGGTAAGCCTGCTTCAGCGTGCCAACGCGAATTACGACGGCGCATGGTTCAACGTCAAGCACCTGTACGCCTTGCTGCTACATACCGGTGACATCCGGCCATTGGCTGCTCTCGCTGGTGAGTTCGGTTACACGATCGCGAAAGCGGTTGAGCCGGTGCCGATCGACATCCACCAAGCACTTGGCCGCGCCACCCTGGAGTTCGCAGAGGTCACCGTCGAGACGCACTCGGCAATGGCTGACGGTCGAGTCGACCAAGTCGAGCGCGCTCGAATCTTGAAAGAGATCGCTCACGCCGAGAATGCGCTGGCTCAGCTGAAGGCTTCCATCAAGGTCGCTTAAATCGCAGGCAATAAAAAAGCCGGTGGCTAGACCGGCTTCTTCAACAACACTTGTGGAGCCGATTATGCACACCACGACCACCCAGAGCAATAGGGCCACTGATTCGTCAGCTTTCCCGATGCGCAAGAATATGACACGCCAGTCTATGTCTTCGCGTGAGATATCAGATCTGCTGAATTCGCGCCACGACAAGGTGAAGCAGTCAATCGAACGCCTCGTTCAGCGCGGGACTATCGTCCAACCCCCAGTGGGGGACGAACAAAATAACGACTCGTTGGGGCGTCCTCGGACCGAATCCGTTTACCACCTTTGCAAGCGTGATAGCTTCGTCGTGGTCGCCCAGCTCAGCCCGGAGTTCACCGCGCGACTCGTTGACCGCTGGCAGGAACTGGAAGATCAGGCCGATGGCCGTATTCGCATCCCTGCTAACTACGCCGAGGCGCTGCAGGTCGCAGCCGATCAGGCCAAAGAGAGTCAGCGCCTCCAACTGCTGGTTGATTATCAGGCGCCCAAGGTAGCCGCAATCAACCGTCTTGCTGCTGCCTGTGGCTCGATCTGCATCACTGACGCCGCCAAGCACCTTCAGATGCGTCCAGCGCAGCTGTTCGACTGGATGCAGCAGAATCGGTGGATCTACCGGCGCAGCGGTTCCACACGATGGATTGCCCGAGAGCCTCGCATCACCTCGGGTCTGCTGATCCACAAAGTCACATCCCTCAAGCCTGATCAAGAGACTGGAGTAGAGCGCGCGGCATTCCAACCCCTGGTAACTCCGAAGGGCCTTACTCGCCTCGCTGAGCTTTTACAGGAGCGTGTGTAATGGCCGGTGATTGGATCAAGTTCGAGCTGACAACCCTGGATAAGCCTGAAGTTTGCCAAATAGCAGACCTTGCTGATATCGATCCTGACGCTGTCGTCGGTAAGTTGATGCGTGTCTGGGGTTGGTTCGATCAGCAGACTCAAGACGGTAACGCTCCAAGCGTTAGTAAAAAGTTACTCGATCGTATGGTTGGCGTTACCGGTTTCTGCGAACACATGAAGTCTGTCATGTGGATGGTGGAAGCCGACGGAGTGATCAGCCTTCCGCATTTCGAACGACACAACGGCAAGACCGCCAAGAACAGGCTTCTTACTGCGAAACGGGTAGCAAATCACAAATCCGCTAACGCCAAAGGTAACGCTCCAATCGTTAGCGATGCGTTACCTAAAGAAGATGTAGAGAAGAATAAACACCCTCTCTCTGCGCAGGGTTCTGTTGATCCTCGCATGCCCAGCGAAATGACCCTCGATTGGCAGCCTGACGCCAAGTTGCTGAAGACCTATGCGACACATTCTGGTGTGGCCATGGACTTGTTCACCGATGAGATTCACCGGGCATTCACCGCTTTCTACGAGTCGCGTGGGCAAGTGAACACTCAGGCTGAATGGGTGCAGATGCTGGTGAAGTGGGTGCTGAGCGATAAGGCTCGCGCTGCTTCATCAAACGTTCGTCAGTTTCCAGCCCGCCCGGCGAGCGGTCCTGACTTCGATGACACCACCTGGGCAGACGATTTCGGGGGTGGCCTGTGAACGCCAAGCCCAAAGCTCCGCGAAGCGCCGAGCAGCTCCTGAAACTGGCAGGCGCAACGACCGATATTCGGGTGGCAGTCGTTAGCTACCAGTCGCCGGCTCCAACTCCAATGCCTGAATCCCTCCCGTCTGGAACGGTCGAGGTCGTCAACGCATTGTTCAAGGAGCTGCAGTCCATATTCCCCGCTTGGAAGCAGGCATGGCCGACCGATGCCGCATTAAATTCCGCGAAGCGCAGTTGGACCAAGGCTTTCATCGTTGCGGGCATCAATCGGATTGAGCAGATTCGCTTCGGCATCGAGAGATCGCGGGCTCTCGGCGTCGACTTCATTCCGAGCGTTGGTAAGTTCGTATCGCTTTGCCAGCCAACCCCAGAGATGCTGGGCATCCCGTCGCACATCGCGGCGTTCACCGAAGCCTTACTCAATCTGCATGCAGCGCGCCGGACATCCCGTGAATGGTCTCACCCGGCGATTCGCCATGCTGCTCTCCAATGCGAGATGTACAACCTGACTGAGTTGACGCCGGAGAAAGCCAGCAAGGTATTCGACCGGGCCTACGACATCACCATTCGCATGTTGGTCCAGGGACTGCCGCTGGAAGATATCGCTATTGGCATTGGGCACGACGGCCAGAAGACTGAGGCTGAACTGGCCGACGAACACGCGAATCAGTTTCAGGCGAGGGTGATGGCGAAGCAGGGCATCCCGTCATCTGGCGCCGTAGCGCGGGAACAATTGCTCGCAAAGTTTGGATCAAGGTCACGGGGTCAGGGTCATGCGTAATCCAATGCTGCTCGCTCCAGCTCCTGATGCTCATCACTTCGCCGTGTACAGCGGCTCATACGAACTGGATCTGACTACTGATCCTGAGCCACCTCAAGCGTTATTCGCGGACCTGATGCTTGCGGTTGCCTACGGCGCTCGTAAGTGGCCCAGCACCTTCAAAGTTGTCGACCTTTCGGAGCTGCACCCATGAGTGCCATCAAGTCACTAATACTCGTCGCGCAGTGCTTCATCACCTTCATGGAAGCCGGGTACGACGGTTCAGTTCCGCCTGTGGAATATCAGTTTGGGACCTGGCTATGAGCAAACAGACCAAGCTGACGAAGGCTGCGCGCGGCCGTGACTGTCAGATTCGTGTACCCGGCATTTGCAATGGTAATTCGGACACCACCATCCTCGCGCATTTCCGCATGGCCGGTACCCGCTGTGGCACTGGCTTGAAACCAAACGACTTGCAGGGCGCCTGGTCTTGCAGCGCTTGTCACGATGCTGTCGACGCCCGGGCCAAGACTGAATTCAGCCACGCTGAATTGCGCGTCATGCATCTGGAAGGCGTGGTCCGCACCATCGACATTCTGGTCGCGGAAGGGAAGGTGGCCGCTTGAAAGCACTCTCCATGAAAGCCTTCAAGCCGAAGGTAACCCGCGCCAAGCCAATCGACTGGGAAGGCATGGAGCAGAAAGCCTTGCTGCTGGAGCTGGCGCTGCGTCATCCACTGGCGGCCAAGCTGATCTTCCACGTTCCCAACGGTGGGCATCGGCACAAGCAGGTCGCCATCGAATTGAAGAAGCAGGGCGTTAAGGCTGGAATTCCTGACCTCATTCTGCCGATGGCCCTCGGCGGCTTCTTCGGTCTGTACCTGGAGTTTAAGGCCACGCCGCCGCACGACTCACCAGTGTCGCCCAGTCAGGACGCAATGCTTCATGCCCTTATTGAGCAGGGCTATCTGGCGATTGTCTGCCGTGGTCACGCCGATGCCATGGATGCGCTGACCGCATATCTCAAACTCCCCCGCACTCAGGTGGCTGCATGACTCTTGCGATCGCGTTTTCAGATGCCGAGCTGCGCCGGCGCGCCGAAGATCCGGCCGCAGTTCTGATGCGTGATCCGCGTCATCCGGGGCTTTACTTCCGGTTCACCGAGGCTCGCCCGCGTGGCACATGGTCGTTGGTGGTTCGCAAGAAGTGGAAGCGCATCGGCGCGTATCCCGACCTGACAGCAAAGGCCGTGCTGGCTGCATTGCCTGACTTGCGCATGCGCCTGGGTGCTGATCCGGCATCGGGCGCTGCTGTGTCGCCTTGGTCGACGCTGGGCGAACTGCTGGCCTGGTACTCCGACCGCATGAGCCGCGACCGCAATCTGTCGAAGAAGCGCAAGGACACCAGCAAGTCGGCTATCGCCTGCCACCTGATCCCGCGCTTGGGTGATCTGCCGCTGACCAACATCACGCACGGCACGCTGGACACGCAGCTGATGTGGCCGCTGCAGGAGACGTTGTCGCTTGAGTTCGTGCGACTGATCTTCGGGCTGCTGGTCGTTGCTTGCCGCCAGGCGCATAAGCTCGGGCTGCTTCCCACCAATCCGATGGCCGCCATCAAATTCAGCGACTTCTCCAAGACCAAGATCAAGGCCAAGCCCGGGCGCCTGCGTGGCGCGCAGATCGACAACCTGCTGGCGCAGTTGGCCCGGGTGATAGTGGTGGATCGGCAGTCCGCCATGCTCGCCCTGATGATGCTCTGTCACGGCACGCGCATTGGGGAAACCCGGAAGGCCCAGTGGTCGCACATCAGCATCGCCGACCGCACCTGGTATCTGCCAGTAGGGAACACCAAGACCCGCGTCGAGCACTCGCTGCCGCTGACCGATCAGGTATGCGCGCTTCTCGTTCAGCACCGTGCCGCGCAACAGGCCAGTGGCTACGACGGCGACTTCCTGTTCCGCTCCCACAAGATCCGCAGCGGTAAGGGCATGAGTGAGGGCCAGGCCAGTGCCGTGTTTACCGGTCTGGGAAAGGGTGCTTGGAGCAGTCACGACCTGCGCAAGTTGGCGCGCACCAGCTGGGCCGACCTCGGCATCGACTTCATGATCGGCGAGATGCTGATCAACCACGCCATGGGCCACAACGTGCAGGCCTACATCCACACCACCGTTGAAGAGCGCAAGCGTGCTGCCCTCGAACTGTGGCACTCCCATTTAGACCTGAAAGGTTTTGCCCTGATTCATGGTCTGGAGGGAGTCGGAAACGAAAATTCGGGTAACGGGCTGAAAGCCACGTCGCACAAGGGCTGCGACCCCATTCAAAAATCAACCATAGGCGAGGTTTAAAAACGTGGAAATCGAACAGAAAACCGTCCTCGTCGCTGGCATTGATGTCGCAGAGGATCGCTTTGAAGGGGAAATATTCATCTTCGATAACGGCGACTGGGGGCGGGTTGGCTACTTCAATCGCAATCCCACCGTCGTAAAGCTGACCCCTGATACGCCTTCGCCTATTCCGACGCGTGTCGCTGTTGCGCCGTCTTACCGCGCAGGTTCTCGTCCATGGCTTGGCCGCAAAAAGGGGAGGGCAATTCATTGAAAAAGAGCCACGGGCCGGCCTTCCGGAAAGAACTGATGAAGTTAATCGAGTGCGGCATCTGTCGCGGAACCACAGTGACCAGCGGCATGTTCCATCAGCTCGACTGCATTGCGTGCAATGCCTCTGGCTGGGTCTGCGCCGAGACAGGCGACGCCCTGCCGGTCGAGGTGATGGTCCAGCAGTTGAGCATGCGGCTTCGCAACACCACCGCCGCCTTGGCCAGGGCGAACAATCGCGGCACAGAAGAACTGAACAACCGCCGGGGCGCCGGCGGCTCGCATTACACCGTTGATTAAAGGGGAAGTCATGAGCATTTATACAAGCGTACTAAGCGGTGTCGTGTCAGCCCTCGCTGCTGAGGCAATCGACAACACCAGCAAGCAGGCGTGGCAAAAGCTGTACAGCCCGCATGAAGAAGACCAGCGCGATCTTTCTTCATTGTTCCGATCCGGTGCGGGCGGCTCGATTTATCGAACTCATGCCGATTGCTGGCTCGCCGCTCGCCTGCACCATGGCCTTGAGAAACGGCACATGAACGCCTTGGTCGCGAAGTTCAGCACCCATAAAGCCCGAAAGGTGCAGGCGATTACTGAGCTGCGCCTGCTGGTATCCACTCCCGCGCCAGCTCTCTTCCTATATAAGGCAGTGACGGCTTGGGCAATCCCCAAGCTGAAAGGCATTGCCCCTGCGGTAAGCAAGAACGTGACAATCACCATCCCTGTGGACGCGCCGGATTGGCGGCGTGATGCACTGGTCGCTGCGTCAGTTGCTGCCGGGCGCGCCAATAACAAGAAAGCTGAGTCGCGATCGGCTGACATGATTGTTTTGCCGAAGAGCTTCTACGACATGAACACCTGGGATATGGATGCCCGCCCCGAATCGACTCGCCGCGAATGGCGCCGCAATATAAATGCCGCCCTCGACGCTCTTGTCGATGTGGCTCTGTGCCACGCTGGGGAGATTCTCGACATAGAAGGGCTGATCATTTCCGAAGCTGCCGCGTAATGTAATATTGACAGCGACCCATCGTTCCATCAGTATTCGTCCCATCCTGTCATTCCTGCGCGTTTAGGAGTGAGCAAAAAGCCTCGCCGCCGTGCGGGGCTTTTTTGTAATCATCGAAGGACACGTCACATGGAAATGTGGGAGCTCATAAAACACCTTCTCGCCGGAGCGGTCGGCGGAGGTCAATCTTTCAGCCCGGAGCTGATTGCGTCATCACTGCATCGCAGACTCACGCGAGCCGGTCACGTAGTAAATCAATCAGTTCTTGAGGCGCAGGACGCTTCCGTATATTTGGCGGAGCAGATGCAGGAGGCTGGCTTGATTCGCGCAGCCGGAGTTCGTGGCGGTGGCATCGCGATAATCAATGCGATGGAGCGAACCGAGTTTGGTGACGAGCTTTACGAATCTCTAGAAAGGGGGGCAACTGTCCTTTTCGAGGCAATGCATGTTGAGGTTGACTCGGGCGAGATCCGCCGCGTCCTCCACCAGTGGAACTCCTGATGGGTAGCTGAGACGAGACTCAGTATTCGTCCGATACTCCAACTGACGTTCACAGAAGCCCCGCCATTGTGCGGGGTTTTTTGTTTTCGGCTCACCCACCCCCATCGACCTAGCTGGGAGTGCCGGTGATGCCGTCTCAAACTGCTCCTCCTTGCCCGTTCCCTCGGGCCTTTTATTCCTACCCATCTCAAGAGGTCCGAGCATGGAGTTCTTTCAGCGCCTGCTCGACAAGACCGATTGGGTCGTTGCCGGACTTGTAGGCGCCATCGTCGCGAGTTGGTGGCACAAGGATGACCTCACGAGTAAGCAAGCCTGGGCAATCTTCCTGATTACCGGGGTGGCCTGCTCGCTTTACCTGACAGGGATTGTCAGTTCGCACCTTGGCATCACCGAGCCAAGCAACGTCGCCGGCGTCGGCTTCCTGCTTGGCACCTTTGGCGGCTCTCTCATGGCTGCCATTAACCGAGCCATCAAAGCCGCCGACTTCTGGTCGTTCCTCAAGGAACTGATCAGAGCCAAATTCGGGGGAGGCGCCCCATGAATACCCAACTGTTGAGTACGTTCTTCATTTCAATTATCGCCATTTGGGCAACCTGGTCTGTGCTGAGCCACAAGGTTCGAGACGGCGTTATCGGCAAGGTGATCTACGCCACCATTGCGCTCGCCGGATACGCCATCGTCACCCGTAGTGAGATGATCATCTTTACGCCCACGGTTGCAGGCGTGACGTTCCATGCGTCTCTGGCATGCGCCGGGGTGAGGCACATTTTCATGGTTACTTGGTGGGTCAGGGTCAAGCGCTGGCTGTGCGCTCACATGAATTGCGAGCATTGCCTGAGCTGCGATAAGCATCCTGAAAAGCAGGAGTAGCCTGTGAAGAAGAGTTGGTATGTCACAGCACCCGGCTACAAGCCCTTTCCAATGATCATGCAAGAAGATCGCGACCACGCTGACGCATTGGCATTTGCCCAATGCATCTGGCCTGCCTGCACCGTTGAGTGAGGACGTCCAATGATCCGCGTGCAGACGTCAGGACTTGCCGACAACCTCGCAGAGCTGACGGACATTGAGCGTAACCAGATCCCGTTCGCTACTGTTCTCGCCCTTACTGAGACGGCCAAGCTGATCAAGGAACGGTTGGTCGGTGAGATGCGGACAGTGTTCGATAGGCCGACGCCTTACACGCTCGATAGCCTAAGGCTGATACCGGCGACCAAGCAGAAGTTGGAAGCGCGGGTTTGGATCAAGGATGAGGCAGACGGCGCGGCCCCGGCCACACGCTGGCTTACGCCTGAGGTGTATGGCGGTGATCGCAGCCACAAGCGCAGCGAGGCGCTGTTGCGAGCACGCGGCATTCTTCCTGAAGGGAAGTTCGTCGTACCTGGTGCGGGCATGAAGCTCGACAGTTACGGCAACATCGGGCGAGGTCAGCTCCAGAAGATCCTGTCTGGTCTCGGCGCTCAGGGTGATCGGCATCAGAACAGCACGGACAGCAAGCGCAGCCGGGCGAACCTCCAGCGCTACTTCATCATGAAGCGTGGCAGCGAACCCATCGGCATCGCCGAGCGGACGGGCACGAAGCGGGGACAGGTTCAGATCCTGATCGCATTCATCAGCAAGCCAGGCTATGCCAAGGCGCTCGACTTCTTCGGCATTGGTGAGCGGGAGGCTGAGACGCAGCTGCCTATCCAGTTCGAGAAAGCTTTCGAGCGGGCCTTGGCAACTCGCCGGCGATGATGATGGTGGAGTGCACCATTGTGGTGCGCTCGAATCGACGGGAAAGGCTCATGCTCGAAAAATCGCGATACGGGAATGGCCCTCAGAAAAAAAGGGTCCTTTCCCCCACCCCCCTGGGGTGAGGGTAATTCGAGCCCCGGCTTTGAACTATGTATGACTTTTTTTCAGGGGGGTTGGTTGTTGTATTGTCGATGGCCTGAAAAGCCCGTAATAGAGCTGTTTTGGCCGTTTAATACACCAACCTGACCCCCGGAAATACCAACTAAACACCAACCGGCTCGCGGCAGCTCCCAGCCTCGTCAATGGAGGAGGCAAATGGAGCCCAAACCTCACTGGCTGAACAAGAGCCAAATGGCGGCAAGCCTCGGCATCACCGTCCAGGCCTTTGACAAGTGGAAGGTCGAGTCCATCGCCAAGATTGGTCGGGAAAACTTCTACGACGTCCGAACCATTCTGAACAACCGGCTTGCCCAGGCCGAACAAAAGAACGCCGGGTCCGAAACCCCTGACGGTATTGATCCGCTAATTGAATACAAGTTGATGGAAGAGCGGCGGGGGTTAACGGCGGCTCAGCGCATTGGTCAAGAAAAGAAAAACGCCATCGCCGAGAAACAATTGGTGCCGGTTGATTTCGCGATTTTTGCCCTGTCAAAGATCGCTGCACAGCTTGGCTCTTTGCTGGATACGGTCCCGCTTAAGCTCAAACGCAAACACCCAGATATAGATGTACGACACATCGAATCCTTACAGCGCGAGATAGCGCTGGCGCGGAACCTCGCCTCCGAATCCGGCGATCAATTGCCGGAATACCTCGATGAGTACCTCGAATCCTTGGTTGATTGACCTGCAGAAGGCAATCAAAGCCGGGCTTCGTGCACTTTATAAAGAGCCGCCGTTGACTGCGGTTCAGTGGGCTGACACTCACTTTTACCTGTCATCCGAGTCGTCCTACCAGGAAGGGAAGTGGGAAACCGCCCCGTTTCAGGTTGCAATCCTCAACAGCATGGGAAACGACCTGATCCGGGTTATCAACCTGATCAAGTCTGCCCGCGTCGGTTACACCAAGATGTTGATGGCGAACATCGGCTACAAGATTCAGCACAAGCGTCGCAACGTGCTGAGTTTCTGCCCGACCGATCCCGACGCTGAAGAGCTGATGAAGCGCCACGTCGAGACGATGGTTCGCGACGTACCTACGCTTCTAGAACTGGCCCCTTGGCACGGCAAAAAACACCGCGACAGCTCCCTGAGCGCCAAGCGTTTTCAAAACGCCAAGATGCTTTGGTGTCTGGGCGGTAAGGCGAGTCGGAATTACCGGGAAAAATCCCCGGACGAAGTCATTTACGACGAACTGTCAAAGTTCGAAGCTAACGTGGAAGGCGAGGGGGCCCCGACCTTCCTCGGTGACAAGCGTCTTGAAGGCGCCACATTCCCGAAATCCATCCGGGGATCGACGCCTAAGACCAAAGGTACATGCCAGATCGAGAAGGCCGGCGAAGAGTCGCCGTATTTTCTGCGGTACCACGTTCCGTGCCCGCATTGCTCAAGGGAGCAGCACTTAAAATGGGGCGGTAAAGATTGCGACTTTGGTATCAAGTGGGAAAAAAACGAACACGGTGAAGTGGCGAAAGCTTGGTACACCTGCGAGCACGCGAAGTGCGTGGTTTGGTATCACGAGATGGTCGAGGCGGCTCGAAGTGGCCGTTGGATTTGCGAAAAAACCGGTATATGGACTCGCGACGGCATCGACTGGTATTCGCCGAACGACACGCTTCGGGCGACCCCGAGAATTGTCACCTTCCACATATGGACCGCGTACAGCACTTTCACTACCTGGCTCGACATGGTCACCGAGTTCGACAAGGTCAGGGACAACCGTGAAAACCTGATTGCCTTCGTCAACACCACGCTCGGCGAAACTTGGGAAGACGACCAGGGCGAGAAGGTCGACTGGGAACAGCTCTACATGCGCCGCGAAGTCTTTGCGCAGGTCCCAGCGCGCGGCCTGACGCTGATGGGCTCAATTGATACGCAGGATGATCGATATGAAGGCCGCGTCTGGGCTTTCGGTGTCGGTGAAGAAGCCTGGCTGGTCGATAAATGGGTGCTGATGGGCGATCCAGCCAGCGAGGAGCTTCGGCGCAAGGTCGGTTTGAAGATCCAGCAGCAATACACCCGGGCCGACAACGCCAAAATGCGTGTCGAGCGGTGGTGCTGGGACTCCGGCGGTCACTACACCGATGAGGTGTACGCCGAAAGCCGACGCCATGGCGAGATGTGGGTGATTCCGGTCAAAGGTGCCAACAAGCCTGGCAAGCCAATCGCCAACTGGCCTAAATCGCGCAATGCGAAGAAGGTCTGGCTCGTTGAAGTCGGCACCGAAAACGCCAAAGAGCTCATTTACAGTCGCTTGAAGATTCAACCCAACACCGCCGGCGCAGCCGTCCCGGGATGCGTGCACTTGCCCGCTAACGATGACATCTGCGGCGAAGATGAACTGAAGCAACTCACCGCTGAAATCAAGGAACTGAAGATAGTAAAGGGCGTGCGCGTTTATCGCTGGACCGCAAAGGGTCGGCGAAACGAAGCCCTCGACTGTTTTGTGTATGCCTTGGCAGCACTTCGTATCAGCCAGCAGCGTTTCGGCCTCGACCTCCAGTTACTTGGGGGGGCTCGCCGGGCTCCAGCACAACGCGGTACACGTAGTCGCGCTCGAGGATAACTATGACCGAAGCACAGCAGCGCTTGGCGGATGTCCGCACGGCAATTGAAAAGGTTCTGAAAGGTGGCCAGATCGTTCGCTACGGCGAGCGCCAGGTAACGCGCGCTGATCTGGCGACGCTTCGTAACCTCGAATCCGACTATGCCGCCGCAGCAGCGGCGGAAGGCAACAAATCACGCGGGCGTAACCGCATCAGCTATATGAGGTTCTGAAATGGGTTGGTTCACACGTACCACTCCAGAAGAGCGGATGGTGCGTGAGGTCACGCGCGCCGCATCTGACCTGGTCCAGAGCCAGCCAAGAGCACAGGGTGGTGGCGGCAGCGAAACCCGCTGGCATGGCGCCTCCCGTGCTTTGCGCAGCATGTCGAGTTGGTTGCCATTCCTCGGCAGCCCTAACCGGGACTTGAGCACGCCGGAGCGCAAAACCCTTGTTGCTCGCTCCCGCGATGCGATGCGCAATCACCCGATCGCGCGCGCCGCCATTGTCCGGACACGCACCAACGTGGTGGGCACTGGCTTGATCTGCCGTCCGCAGGTTGATCATGAGGTTCTCGGGCTTACGGAAGAGCAAGCCGACATTCTGAACGCGCAGATCCAGCGCGAATGGGAGATGTACGCCGGCGACCCGCGCGAGTGTGACGCCGAGGCCACCCTGAACCACTACCAGCTCCAAGCCTTGGCGTTGGTTTCTGCGATGACCGGCGGAGACTGTTTCGTCACAACTCCATGGATTGATCGCCCCGGCACGATTTACAGCACTCGGCTCCAGCTCATCGAGACCGACCGTGTTTCCAATCCGAACGGTCAGCCTGACAGCCAATTTATGGTCGAGGGGATTGAGTTCGACGAATACGGGGCACCCGTTGCGAACCACATCTGCACCGGATATCCCGACGATAAGTTTTTGAAATACCCGCTGCGCTGGGAACGTGTCGAAGTGTTCGGCGCGCAGACCGGGCGCCGTCGTGTGCTGCAGGTCTGGTGCGATAAAGAGCGCCCGGGCTTGAAGCGCGGGGCGCCCTATCTGGCACCAATCCTTGAGCCACTGCAAAAGCTCGAGCGTTACGCTAGCGCTGAACTGATGAGCGCAGTCATTTCCGCGATGTTCACCGTGTTCATCAAGAAGAACGACAGTTTCAACGATGGTGGCCAAGGTCAGCCGCTTTTTGGTGACGAAGATCCGGGCCCCGGAGTTGGTGGCGGGGTCAGCGGGGCGGTCGAGCTAGGAGAGGGCGCTATCGTCGACTTGGCTCAAGGTGAAGAGCCGATGGTTGCTAACCCGGCGCGACCGAACGCTCAGTTCGATCCGTTCTTCTCGGCAATTGTGAAAGAAATCGGCGCCGCGCTGGAATTGCCGCTTGAAGAGCTGATGTTGCATTACAGCAGCAGCTATAGCGCCGCGCGCGCTGCGATGCTTCAGGCCTGGCGCTTTTATACGATGCGCCGTTGGTGGTTGGTCTGCGATTTCTGCCAACCAAGCTATGAGCTGATGTTCGACGAGGCGGTTGCTCGTGGCCGGATCAGCGCCCCGGGCTACAGTGACCCGGCATTACGCAAGGCTTACACGAAATCGATCTGGATCGGCCCAGCGCGCGGAGCAATCGACGAGCTCAAGGAAGCGAAAGCTGCGCGCGAGCGGATCGATGTCGGCATCAGTAACGAAACTATTGAGACGGCAGCAATGACCGGCGAGACCTGGCAGCAGGTCAACCGGCAACGGGCGCGTGAACTTGTGCAGCGTCGTGCGAACGGAACAACTGTTGAGGTGGCTCCCGCTACACCGGCGGTTGCCACCAAGCCAGAACCCGAAGAAATCGAAGAAGAGGATTGATCATGCCAAGAGCTTTTGAGCTGGCCAGCGCTCAGCCTTGGCTGATGCTGCCGGATGCGCTCGACAATCTGCTTTCCATCGCCGATCGGCAGAATGATCTGGAGGCGCTGGAAACTCGATTGGGCAAACAGCTAGACAACACTCGCACTGTTACCCAGCGCGGGAACGTTGCCGTCATCCCTGTAACCGGCCCTATCTTCAGATACGCGTCCTTCTTTACCCGAATCAGCGGAGCGACAAGCACCGGCACCATCGCGACTGACCTTCAGGCCGCTCTCGACAACCCGGCGATCAAATCAATCGTCCTCAACATCGACAGTCCTGGTGGCGAGGCCAACGGGATTAACGAACTGGCCGACATGATCCACGCGGCGCGCGATAAAAAACGCATCGTCGCGTATGTCGGCGGAAGCGGCGCGAGCGCCGCGTACTGGATCGCCAGCGCGGCTAGCGAAGTCGTCGTGGATGACACCGCGCTGATCGGTTCCATCGGTGTCGTGCTGAACGTGTCCGTCAACAAGGATGAGGGCGGCAAGAAGAGCTACGAAATCGTAAGCGGCACCGCCCCGAACAAACGGCCAAACATCGAAACCGACGAGGGTCGGGCAGAAATCACCAAAACGGTGGATGCCCTGGCTGACGTGTTTGTCGGCAAGGTGGCTCGAAACCTCGGCGTCTCCGCTGACAAGGTCCCAGAAATGGGCGGTCACGGGGGGCTGAAAGTCGGCGCCGAAGCTGTTGCATCAGGGTTGGCGCACCGCGTCGGCTCGCTCGAATCTGTTATTGCCGAGTTGGCCGGTCCTGCCAGCAACCCACCGAGGAAAACCTTTGTGACTACCGTAAAAACCACGGCGGAGCTGCACGCAGCTATTGAGGCCGGCGCCGATCCGAAGACCATCACCATTGCGGCCGCAGAAACAGTCGATGCCGAGGCCATCCGCGCCACTGCGACTACCGATGCCACCGCTTCCGAGCGGGCTCGCTATGCCGGCATCACTGCTCTCTCAACGCCAGGCTTTGACGCTGAAATCAAAGCCGCTCTGGCCGACGGTTCCACGGTTGAGGCAACTGCCCTGGCG
Organism: Pseudomonas corni; assembly: GCF_057128765.1. Taxonomy (NCBI): domain Bacteria; kingdom Pseudomonadati; phylum Pseudomonadota; class Gammaproteobacteria; order Pseudomonadales; family Pseudomonadaceae; genus Pseudomonas; species Pseudomonas corni. Next base: position 87,179 of record NZ_JBSKHW010000008.1, on the reverse strand, counting down.
TTGTACACCGCAGCCAAAGATCGTGGCATCAGCTTGAGCGGCATCGAAAACGATTCCACTCGCGCTGCGGCCGCTGCTGCTGCCGCTGCAAAGGGCAAGCAGGCGTTTTCTACCAAGAGCATTTGGGACCGTCGCAAAGGAGCGAAAGCATGAACTATGACATCGTCACACAAGGTGCTCGCACCGCAGCATTCCTGCTCAACGAGGCCAACGGCGAACGCTCGCGTGAGCAGATCACGCTCCTGGCAGGTGGCGCCGCATTTCCTCCAGGGCAAATTCTCTCAGTTGGTGCCGATGGCAAATACATTGCTTTTGCCGCACCGGCGGAAGGCGATGCAGCCGAAATCGCGATTCTTTACGAAGGTCGCCCGGCGAGTCCTGCCGCTGATCAGCGCGCTACCGGGATCAAACGTGACTGTGAAGTGATCGAGAGTTTGCTGGTCGGTCTGACCGATGCTTCTCGTACCGCTTTGGCCGCTGCCGGAATTATCCTGCGCTGATTCATCAACCCAATTTATAAAGACCGCCGCTGGCGGTTTTTTCGTTTCTGGAGAACGGAATGGCTGATCTAAGTATTTTCGGGGGCGACGAGTTTGGTCGCATCGCAATGACCACCGCTATCAACCAGCCTACCGAAGGCCAAGCGGTGCCAACGCGTCTGGACGAGCTTTTCGAAGAGTCCGGCGTTACCACCACCGCCGTGTTCATCGAGCGCGAAAATGACAGTTTGACTCTGGTTCCTGCTGCCGAGCGCGGCGCACCGAGCGACCCAACGACTGGTGCTGCGCGCGATATGGTCCCTTTCCAGACCATTCACCTGCCAACCACTGCGGTAATTCGCGCTGACGAGGTCCAGGGTATTCGTGCTTTCGGCACCGAAAGCGAGCTGGAAACCGTAACGGCGCTGGTCGAAAAGCGCCTGCAGAAGATGCGCAAGCGTCTCGACGCAACGATTCGCTATCAGCGTGTAGGCGCTATCACCGGTAAGGTTTACGACGCCGACGGTCAACGCCTGTTGCTGGATCTGTACGCTCGTTTCGGGATCGAACAGCAGGTTGTGGCATTCACGATGAACACTACCACCACCAAACTGTTGGCCAAGGTAACTGAAGCCAAGCGTAAAGCCGAAGACGCCATCGGCGGAACCGGCATCATTACGGGCTGGCTGGGCATTTGTGGCCGTAACTGGTTCGACGCATTTACCAATCACGACTCTGTGCAAAAAGCTTACGACCGTTGGAACGATGGTCAGTTTTTGCGCGAAGACCACCGCGCCGGCTTTAGCTTCGGTGGCGTGAACTGGGAAGAGTTTTACGGCAAGGTCGGTGCGATCGAGTACATGGATGCGGACGCGGCGTATCTGGTTCCTGTTGGTGTTGACGGCCTGTTCATCACCAACTTCGCCCCGGCTGATTACATGGAAACGGTCAATACCACTGGTGTTCCGTTCTACGCCAGCCAGGAAGCGCTGCGCCACAACAAAGGCATCGACATGGAAGCACAGAGCAACCCGCTCAGCCTGTGCACCCTGCCGCGCGCCATCATCAAACTGACCAAATGATGGGTGGCTCGGAGTTCGACGACATCTTCGATGATGCGGACGACGAGCTGTTCGACATGTTCGGCGAGCGGGGCGGAGCTGTTTTCCAAGCCAAGGATGGCGGCCCTACCAAGGAAGTGGGGGCGGTGATCCAGCGCAATGTTGGTTCCGCCGGCGGCGGCAGCTTTGTTGCCGTCGCGCTCGCCGTGGATCTGCGAATCAGGGAAATCCCTGACCCGCAGCGCGGCGATGTGTTGACCATCAACTGCAAACGCTATGCCTTGGGCGAGTGGATGGGCACAGACGGGCTCATCAACCGCTATTCACTCATGTCGTCGGACTGAAACTGATGATCAATCTGTTAACTGCGGGTCGCAAGGCCCTGATTGAGCGGCTGTCCACAATATCTGTGAGCAGCGGCTACCTCACCCCGGCCGGGGCGAATACCCGTTCTGGCTGGTTCAACGAGGTGATCAAGGATCGATCCGTCGCGTTCCCTCTCATCGTCGTGCAGAAAGCAAAAGGGCTGGCCCCGGTGGCCGGTCCGCATGCGCTGAAGGTTTTTTCCGGATTCAACGTAATCGGCGCCGTTCAGGCGGGTATCGACGATTACGAGGATGCGGTCGAGGCGTTGGAGCACGACCTGTTGCAGTGCCTTATGCCGACGCAAGGTGTCCTTCCGTACTGGCTTCCGCGCGGCATCAGTGGAATCACTGTGGGCGCTCCTGAAATCTTCCCTCCCGCCGAGGGTGTCACGGCCGCCACGGTCCTGATCCCCGTTCACCTTCATACCATTATCCAGGTGCAACCAAATGCCTAAAGACGAAGTTGTCGTGGTGGCTCCGGCCCCTGCCGACGAACAGCCAGACCGCGCGCCGCCACGGTTCGAAGTCGAGCTGGCCAAGCCTCATACCCAAGCTGGGATATCTTTTCAGTCGGGTGCAAAAATCAAAGTCACCGCCGCGCAACGCACCTGGCTCAAAGCTAAAAAGGTGATCGCTGGCGACACCCAGGAGAAGTAGAACATGTCCCGCGCAATTGAAACGTTTGTTGTTGGTGGCTTGGTCAAAATGCGTGAGTACGGAAAGGGCGGTCCATTTTTTCCGGTCGGTCTAGTCTCGACATTGGTTCAGGCAATTGAAAAGACAGACCTCACTCTGGCCGATACCACCACCCCCGCAGGCGGTGAGTATGACTCGATCAGCCGAATCACCAGCATGGGCCTGACCATGAACTGGCGTGAGCTGTACACCGAGAATCTGGCGCTGCTGTACTGGGGCGACGTGACCCGTATCCCTTCTGAAACGGTCAGTGACGAAGCGCATACGGCCACCAAGGGCGGCACCATCAAACTGGACAAGATGCCGCTCTCCATCACTTCGGTGACGTTGGCCAGTGCCCCGGCCACCGTGTTCACGAAGGACGAGGATTACCAGATGACTGGCTCCGGCATCGAGATCCTGTCCGGGGGCGTAATTGCGGATGCCGCAAGTCTGCTGGTGGATTATGAAGCCGCGGAAGTTGATGTCATCGAGGCGCTTACCAACAGCGGCAAAGTGGTGGAGTTCCTCTTTGAAGGCGCCAACGCCGCGGGCACCAAAAAGCGCGTGAACCTTCAGTACTACCGTTGCCAATTGAGTCCGGCTGCGAGCACCGACTGGATCAGCGCTGATGACTTCATGGGCTCTGAAGTTACTGTCAAAGTGCTTTCCGATCCTAAGAAAGTGGGCGACAGCAAGTCGAAGTACATGCGCATCGAGAAAGAAGTCCCAACGACTGTCTGAACTCGTTAATTCTCGTCGATTGATATTCACAAGCCCGCTTCGGCGGGTTTTTTGAGGGCAGAAGATGGACCTGAGTACATCGAGCGTTTTGGTCGTCGCTGGGCAAGAGGTGGTTATTCGTGAATTGACTGTTCAGGGCGCACGGCTGATTTTGCAGCCAAATCCTCAATCAGATTTGATTGGAGACGCCCTGTTCACGGATATGCGGCTGTGCGATCTGGAACACCTTACCAGTTTAAAAGCGGCCGAAATTGAAGGGATGTTTCCAAGCGACCTTCGCAAAGTGATTGAGGCGTGCAAGGCGAAGAATCCCGATTTTTTCGAGATGCTGGCCCGGGTGTTCAAACCCTGAGCCAGGCATTGAACTCGCTTGAAAAATGTATCTGCCAACTAATTGTCGCGGGGCACGTCCATGTTTTGGACTACCCCTGGCGGCTCTTCCTGCGTGCACTCAAGAGTTGATAAATAATGCGCGACATTGAGCTACGTATCACCGCCGATCTGGACGGTGCCACAAAGGAAGTCGCCGGATTCAAGAAAGAGTATGGCGATTTGGTAAAGGTGGTTGAAAAGCCGCTTCGCCAAATCAACGCATTCAAAGACGTTGAGTCGAGCGTTGAGAAAGCAGGAACTGCGATGCGTGATGCGCGTGAGCGCGTGCGTGATTTGAGTGCTGAGATAGTAAAGGCTGACGCACCGTCAAAGCAGTTGCAGGAGTCATATAAAGCATCGGTAAAGGAGCTGCAGCGTCTCGAAAGAGTTGAAGCGGTGCAGATCAACCAGCTGGCGCAGATGCGCGAAGGACTGAAAAGCGCGGGCGTCGATACGCGCAACTTGGCAGCAGAGCAATCACGGCTCAGCGCTGCATATGTCAAAGCTTTATCGGCTGGGCGTGCCAACACTGCGCTGAACAACGCCAAGACGTCTCTCGGCGCAGGTGATGTCCGAGATACGCAGCGTGAACTTGCGAAGCTTCGTCAGCAATTCGACTTGGTCAGAAATTCGGGCGAGATATCGGCTCGCGATTTGGGGATTGCCCAGGCGAATTATCGCCGCAGTGTCAGCGAGACCCTTGCCAAGCTGCGTGAGCTTCGCGCTGTCAATGCAGCGCCGGTTAAAGCGCCTGTTGTCGCCCCAAAAGATACATCCTTGCAGACTCTCGGCATCAGTCGGCTCAGAGACCTTAGAGCCCAGTTGACCGCTTTAACAGCCGATTACGCCCGTCTTACTCGATCCGGCGTGTTGTCTGCTACTGAACGCGGGGTAGCAGAGGCGCAATACCGCAAAAAGGTCGACGACACAAAGCGAGCGATTGCAGACCTTAACTCAGAGTCAGGTAAATCTAGCGGTGGTTTGGGCGTCAAGTCCGCGCTAGGGGCGCTGGGCGGCACAGCAGCCGCTACAGCGACATTTGCCGCTTATGTAGAGGCGTCCGATACAGTTAAGAAAATGGATGCGCAGCTCCGGCTCGCAACCAATAGCCAAGACGAATTCAACATTGCCCAGACTGCCACGCGCGAGATTGCGCAGCGATCCCAGGCACCGCTCGAAGATGTTGTCACTTTGTATAGCCGGCTTGCCCCCGCTGTTTCGGCTATGGGCCGGAGCCAGGGCGATACGCTCAAAGTGATCGATGCTGTAACGCAGTCGCTGAGAATCAGCGGCGCGACCACCTCTGAGACCAGCAGCACTATTACTCAATTCTCCCAGGCCTTAGGTTCAGGCGTGCTGCGCGGTGAGGAATTCAACTCCATCGCAGAAAACTCCCCTCGTCTGCTGCGGGCGTTGGCCGAAGGTTTCAAAGTGCCAACTGGCCAGTTGCGAGTGATGGCGGCGGCAGGTCAGTTAACTTCTGACGCGATCACGAGTGTAGTGATCGACGCATTGCCGCAGCTTCAAAAAGAAGCCGCAGTGCTCCCGGAGACTGTCGGCGGGCAGTTCACCGTCATGAAAGACAAAATCAATCTGGCGTTGGGCTCGGTAGATACGGGGCCATTCATCAGCCAGATGAAAAGCCTTAGCGATACCGTTTCTGATCCGACCGTCGCGACGAACTTGAATAGGCTGGGTGGAGCCCTTCTTAAATTCGCTGAAATTGCTGCGAAAAGCGGTTCCGGTGCAGTCAATATTGCGGACGATGTCGCGTACTCGGCCGCCAAAATTGCCGGCCAGGTCAGCCCGCTTGATAAGGTCGAGCGGGACATCAAGGCGGCAGAAGAGGCCCTGAAAGGGTTTTCTTTAACGACTCTTTTTACAGGGGACGATGACACCATCCTCAACGCTTTCTATTCGAAAGCCACCCTTGAGAAGAAACTGCAGGAGTTCAAAGACTTCCGCGCGCAGTTGCTGCAACAAGCTAGCGGATTAAATTCGGAGCAGTCGAGCGCGCAGCAAGAGGGCCGCAAGGCTGCTGCAAATGCCAACGAGCAGCAACTAAATGATCGTCGGGAATACACTGTGCGGATGGCAGCTGAGCAAGCCCGCTTGGTCGATGCCACCAAAAAGGCCATTAAGGCTCAAGTTTCGGCTGAGAGAACAGCTGCCAGCGATCTTAAAAAGGCGAAAGCTGAACAGCTCGAAACACAGAAGAAATACGCGGATGCGATTGCCGGTCTGCAAACTGGTGGGTCGTCAGGTGAAGCCACTTACGGCAATGCTCAAGCTTTGAAGGTAGCGGCGAAACAGTCGCTTCAGAGCGGCGATGCCGACGGCGCTAAAAAGAAAGCTGATGCATCGCTGGCCATCTTGCAGAAAATGGCTGATGCGGGCGAGAACACCCTGGGCTTTGCTGGCTTCATCAAAGAGTTGCAGGGGATTGCTGTTGCCGCCGATGGAATCAATGTCGACAAGGCAGAGGCAAGTCTTAAAGCCGCCACCGACAAAACCGCCGACTTGAAAGCGCGCCTGGACGAACTGAAAACGCTTCAAATCACCCCGAAGATATCGGATGAAGCGATTGCCGCTGTCGTCAAACAGATGCAGGATTTGAAGGTCAAGCTGGGCATTGCATTCGACCTGCCCAATGCGGTTAATCCTACGGATGAAATGCAGGCAATAGCCGGGCAGTCCAACAGCGTTGTCACTTACCCGGCTCCCGCTCCTGTAAATGCCACGGCTCCTGCAGCGGCGGCTGCGGCTACGAGCAAGCTGAAATACCAGCCAGGCGTTACGGACTATTCGCAACAGGATGCTCCGGTAAAGGTCGAGCCAGTACTAGAAGAGGACTATTACCAGAAACTGGTTCGGGAGGTTGCGGCCAAAGGAGCGCTTCCCGTTCCAGTGCAACCCGATCTCGCAGAAGGTGCCGTGGGCAATCTGGACGTTCCAGTAACGCCTCTCATAGACGAGGCATCGGTCATTGCTGCGCAATCGCAGATAGCGGCCGTGGCGGCACAGATGAGGCAGGCGCTGACTATTCCGGTAACGGTTGTAGGCGGCGGCAGTGCTTCCGTTGATGCTGCGCCTTCATCTGATCTTCCAAGCTATGCCGATGGCGGCAAGATCCGGGGAACAGGAACAGGAACAAGCGACAGCATATTGGCCTGGGTTTCCAATGGGGAATATATGGTCAAGGCTGACGCAGTTCAGCACTATGGTCCGGAGATGTTGAGACAGATCAATGAGCGACGTTTACCGCGTTTTGCGGAGGGCGGGAGCGTCAATACGAGGTCTGTCCCAATGATTCCGGCGCCGAGTCAGGCACTGATTGACCGTGTTAATCCGCCACCTCTGGAGAACTGGGGCACCATGAGCCTGAACGCTGGCGGCGAAAGCTATCAGGTTCAGGTCAAGCAGCAGGATGTGGGCAAGATGTTGCGCAATCAGGCCATCAAATTCGGCAGGCCCTGAATAATCAGGGCTTATGCCCCGATTGATATGAAGATCTCACGCAACCGTTGCGGTCGTAGCTAACGCTTGTGACATCAACGTATTTGTCATTCCAGTAGGTGCTCGATCCTGCGCCGCGAGCGCTGTCTTTATTCGGTTTCCCGCGAATGCTTTCGATGTCTTTCCGAGTCATGCCAGGTGTGATTTCGCCGCGAACTTTCGCTGTTCTGAGCTCTTGAGCCGTGAGCCCGGTGGAGCAGGGCGCCGGGCCAGTTTGCGTTGCTGCGGCTGTAGCGTCGGCGCGGGGTGCGGATCTGTTTTGCGGACTCACAGGGGCAGCCATCAAGGTCCCTTCCGCTGCGCCGCTTGGCCTTGCGTTGTGCGCTGACACTACATCGTCCAGAGCGCTATCACTGGGGCAGTTTGCTCGCGCGGTGAAAGTTACATGGCCTTGCGAGTCGACACATTTGAAAACGGTATCCGCCATGCAGGCGGATGACAGCAATAAGAAGCAGGTCCCGAAGACTATCTTCGTCATGTAAGAAATCCCTTTTCAGCCTCGGACAGCGACCTTCGCAAACAGCTAGGTTCAGCGCCCGTCATTTGAATATTGCCTGATTAATCATCAATGCGTGATCAGCGCGCCAACCTTGATGCAGTTGAGTGTGACGCTCATTAGAGCGTTATCGGCTGCAAACTTATTCGCTGGAGTAACTGGATGAGCGTTCCACTTGTCACACTCGGCGGCGTGCCGATCGTATTGCACGCCGGCGCGCCTGACCAGTCCGACACGCCGCTACTTGGCGAAACTGTGGTCAGGCTTTCCGGTGGCGCTGGCGTGAAGATGACACATTGGGGGAAGGCCTCGGGCGCTATAAGTGGCCAGGGTTGGATGCCGCCCGGGCTTGATGGTCTTGATTACAGCCAGCCACTCGAACTTCGCCTGACGTCTCAGGAATGCATAGTTGGCGATGGCCGGGCCTATATGTTGACGAGTCTTCCTCGTCCCGACACAGAGCCCGCAGCGTTCGCTTTACTTGGTGCTGAGTGGGTACAGGTTGGTTGCTCATTGGAGAATGGGGTGGCGACTGCGAACGTATTGGCCGGTGCCAGCAAGTACATGATCCAGTGGATGCCGGTATATAGCGTGTTTGCCAGCAAACCGCCCAAGTCGATGAGCGCGTCGCAATCTACTTTCGGCTGGTCGATTGCTTGGGAGGAAGCGTGATGCTTAACGGATCACCGCTAAACGCAGGCCCCCTCAACGCTGCCGGAAGTGGCAGCGGAGCTGTAGTGGATCCTCAACCGATCCTGCCAGGCTATGCGTTCCGCTGGGCGCTTCGCGTCTTGGTTGGCGGTGCGGATTTCACGGCTCGGCTTAGTGGGCAAGTTGAAGTGGATCGGGAGCGCGGCGCGGCCGGCGTAGCAACTTTTACGTTGCAGATGTTGCCGGGAGCCATCTTGCCCATGGCTTGGGTGGGGCGAGAAGTCACAATCGACTACATCACTACCGCAGTGGGTGTGACGACTGAAAAGCGGCGTTACACCGGGCGAGTGGTAACGACAGAGTGGGATTCAATCGGTCGCCTACTGCTGTGCCACTGCGGTGATCAGCTTCAGCAGCGCGTCGAAAAGCTCACTGTCGCGGAGGTCGACGCGTTGGCCCCGGCGTTCTGGTCAGCAGATGTATTCGAAGCGCCTGATGGCCGTAGCCGTTGGGACTATCTTGGCGAGCGCCTGGGCACCATCCAGGCAAGCTTGGACTCGTCCGCAGCTGGCGCGCTGCGGCTGACAAGCTGGTATGCCGGGAACGTGGACTTTGTATTCGGGGAAGGCAGCACGATTTACGACTCGGTGAAGGTCAGCTATGCCGACTTGACCAGTTTGACGAATAAGGTAGTGATTGAGGCGAGCTATCGGTTCTCCAGACTCCACCAGCTCAACGAAACGTTCACATGGGTTCACCCGGAAACGAGTGGGCTTGGCGGAACTCAGGGTTTTTGCTTGTGGCGCCAAGCCAGTTCGGAACTGCCTGATGTCGCGATGGTGAAAGACTCTGCGTCGTCAGCAGGGATGAGCATCATCAAATCGCCGATCTACATAAAAACACCTGGGTCTGGCGGTGACATTTGCGGCAACGGGATTCCGTGGATCAATAACTATCCTGACCTGCTGTTGGGTGTGACGTATACGGGTGGGCGTCGCTGGGTGCAGCCGGTGACAGAAAAGTACGAGCTCACAGTTGTTGCACAAGCCAGCGTGGACCAGGCTGGGGAAGTTATTGCCCGGGACTCTGTGTCGATCGATTACGCGACCGACCTCGGCAGCACATGGGAGAGCGCCGCGTTCGGACTTGATGTTCCGGGCGCAATCGATGGACATTCAGGCCACGTCGACGAGCGTGACGAAGTGCAGCGCAAAGCAGCACTGCAGTGTCTGTTGAATCAGGCGAAGACTACTGTCGTGCTGGCGCATACGGCTACCGCCGTGAGCTGGAGCGTTCCGACAAGCATGGTGCTGGATGTTGACTTGGTACACACGCTGAGTTTGGTTGACCAAGGCGTAGTTGCTCAGGCGCGCTGCAGTCGTGTTGTGGATAGCTTCGATCTAGGAAGCGGATCGGCTATCACGACGCTGACAGTAAAGGTCATGCGGTGCGGCGGATCAAATCAAGATCCACTGTCAGCTCCCGCGATTTCAACGGTGCCTCAGGCGGAGGACGTCATCGCGCCAGCGCTGGCGACACAATTGGGCGGAAAGTCGGACTCTCCAATTTATGACGACACGCTAGACGGCTTTTCCGGCAACTACGACAACGCAGACCCGACGCTGCCTGTGTTCGAGCGTCGCCTGCAAATCACAGCGTCTGAAATCCCCGCAACTGAGCGCGACGAACTGGTCGTCGATATCCCAGCTACCTATCGCATCACCATTCCCAACGACCCGCTGGAGCTTTAAATGAGCCTTGAGAGTGATCGTCGCAGCGGCGGCGCGGCGAATCTGGCCACCCGTCAATCGTCTGCGGCGTCGATGGTGTCCGAGCGCAAGGCCATCGGCGCAAGCATCAACACGGATCGATCTGGATCCGGATCGCAGGTCAGTAACGACCTGAGCAAGTTGGTTTCTGCCAAGAGGCAAAGCACCTCGCTGCCAGTGCTGGCGGCTCGTGGCGCGGTACCGGCCACGAAAGGAAAGGGCACCTACAACCCCAAAAATGCCCCGTCCACGTCCGGCGGGATTGCCAGCCCGCTCTCCGAAACCGATTTCACAAAGCGAGAGTATTGGTCAAACGGCCTGTTGAGCAGTGACGGTCTGTTCACCATCCCCTCCATCAAAAAGCTGGTGCTTATTGACGCAAACGGCGGTGAAGCCGTGATCAACCTGGCGCAGCCCATTACCCCTGAAGCCAACCCATAGGGTCTGATATGAATTTCATTAACAACTGGCTTACCCAGCTCACCGCCGGGCTGTCAGCGGTCGACACCAACTTGCCTATCTCCGCCGAGTCGCTCGCGCTTTTGCCGGACGGCGAATACATCCTGACGCTCTCCAGCTCGCTGAATCCAATTGATGCCGCGCCCGTTGAGGTTGTTTCTGTCCGGGTCCTGTTCGGTGGGGTGTCGATCGTACGCGCCCAGGAAGGCACCACGGCGCAAGATTGGCCAAGCGGTGCCTTTGTTTACTGTGCTGTGACGGCCGGAACGCTGAATAAGCTGTCGGCTCTGATCGGGACCGGCGGGGCTGTCCGCAGTCCGATCAGCCTGGCCATCGAGTTCATCGTCAGCCTCGAATATCAGAGCATGAGCTGGTCGCTTGTCTCGGGCCTGCCTCAGCCTTTTGCCATCACCTTCCCGGCTCCGCCCGAAGGGGCCCAAGCCTTTAGACTCGAAATCTTGATGCTCAACTTCGCGGCTGGTGACAGTAACTGTTACCTGTCCGCTGAATCGGCGCCGGTGATTAACGTCGCGGATGGGTTTCTGGTGGCTTCCGGAGCCAGCATCACCCGGTACGACATGCTCGGCATAGGTGGCGGCTGGTTTGTGGTGGGCCGTACTACTTCCGCTGTGTCGGCGTCTGGCGGATCTGGCGGCGGCGCTGGGTCGGGTACGGTCTAGCGTATTGAGGGTGGCCCATGAATAGAACACTGGTTTGGCCTTGGCATGGCTTGGTGCGAAACTCCCTGATCCATTTACCGAATGGAGACACCCGTCCATACGATCAGCCTCAAGGCTTGCAAACCGCGATTTTCGGCCCTGGCGATACGCACCTTATTTCGGTTAAGGGGATCGCGCCCATCACGCCCGAGGAAGCGGCCACCGCGCCGCCGGGCGGGCAGTATTGGGCCGGGCGAGCATTGATCACTGGCGCCAGTCTTTACGGCCGTTCCTTTCAAGGTTGGATGTTCCAGGCGGAGGATGGCAGCCGGTGGCAGGCGAGTATTATCGCGGGGACCATTAACGCCGGTTCCACCAACATCCGAATCACGCTGACCCGGTTCGGCGAGTTTGGCGTTGCGGGTGAGACTTTCACTACATTGCTTGTCGCTCCGATAGGCCAAGCCGATGACAACATGCGCCGGAAACTGTCGGGAAACCTGGGCTTTCCCGGTGATGAAGTGGTGAGGCTACACAGCTTCAGCCCTTCCGGGCGAACTGCAATATTGGCTTGGTCGCTGTTTAATCGGACGTCGGACAGGGACGCTCAAAATGTGGATGCACGGCCCCGGCCTTATACGTTCTATAAAGTCTCGCTTGATAGAACCGATTCGGTTTTGTCAATTGCCGGAGAAGTGCTATTTGCCTTTGACGATGTTTACACTGAGGAAAGAAACGAAAGTGGCAATAGTTTCGGACGGTTTGGAGATTCTGGTCCTGCCATAGAAATCGACAGAAAGCCCATTGAGCGCGACCCCAGCTTAGGGGATGTTGTTACTTACGATTTCTCCCCTACGATTGAGGTTATTAATGGGCCCAGCGGTTCCTGGAATGGACCGGCAAGCCTTGAAGTCACGCGTCAGTGGATGCTGATGGTTATCTTTGAGGGCGAAGATGTTCGGCCGTGCCACCTAAAGTGTCACGACACTTATGTGAGAGGTGCAGCCAGCTTTACGGTTTCTACCCTGTCCCCCCAAATCATAGAAGAATATAAAAACGGCGGGCAGAATGTCTTAGATGGTGGCAGTTCAAATATCAGTGGAGGCGGAATTGCCTCCGGGCAGGGCACAGCAACGTGGGACGGTCCAGGGTCAGAATGGAGCAGAACCAATAGTTATTCAGTGTCTTCAAATTGGAATAATGGTGACTTGACGGTTGTGTATGTGGATGGAATTTGGACCAATACAACCACTTACGCCGAAACACCTTTTAAAATGTGGACAGATCTAGGCGCAAGCTTTGGCGGTTCTGGTGGCTCACTTCCTTACTATGCAGCAAGCGCTAAAAAATGGTCATTCATTCTTTATAGTAATAATTTAATTGCCGTTACCGAATCTGATGCTAGAGGTGATGATATTGAAAGAGTGATTGGTGTGATGACCAGTGAAGGCTATCAGAGCCTTGATGGTTCAGAAGTTCTGCCATCTGACATGCGCCATTACGGAAGTTATAACCCGGCTACTGAAGAATTTATTATTTTATCCCCCGATAAAGTTAATTGGGTCTAACCCCCTTCCAACTTAGGAGAAGCCAGCCATGCAGCCGGCCTGTCAAGACCTGTCCGTCATTCCGGGGACTACTTACCGCGACACCATTCGGATTATGCAGCCCGAGTTTGTTTACCGGGATATCTCCAGCATTGCGGGCGCGCCCGTTCGCCTCACGGTGCCCAGCCACGGGTTGACCTCTGATTGGCCGGTCTGGGTGCGCGGCGTCCAGGGCATGACCGATCTGAACAGAGAGCCGATTCGTCAGTTACCCCACAAAGCGAAGTTGATCAGCGCTGACGTCATCGAGATTAATTCGCTGTCGGCGGCGGGATTGCGTGCCAGTGGCGGACAGATCATTTACCGGGCGCCGGTGAACCTCTCCGAATCATCGACCGTGATGACGATCAGCCGCGGGGAATTGCTGGTGCTGACGCTAGCGCTGGGCGCCGGTCTGGCAGTTACAGCGCCGGGGACCATCAGCCGCGTGCTTACCGCTGCGCAGACTGCGCTGCTCACAGGCGATGACCTCACCTACACGCTCGATGTCACCTACGCCGGGCCGACGCTTACGCGCTATTTCACCGGTTCCATTGGAGAAGCCTGCACAGGCAACTGCAATGACCCGCAGATTTTGACGGTGGGCGAGCAGGGCGCACCAGGTGTTGGTTCCGCCGAGCTGAGCGCCGATCCAAATAACCGCCTCAAGTTCGGCTCCGACCGAAAGCTATACGTCTCAGACGATTTAATCCCCGACCCACTCAACTACTACATTCTCGCCAAAGGATAAATCATGTCTCTTGAAACCCGCATCATCACTCTCGCCCAGGCTGTCGGCGCCGACATCAAAGCGTTGACCCTCAAACAGGGTGACTTGACGGCCTTGTCCACCACGGCAAAAGGCAACCTGGTCTCTGCGATCAATGAGCTGTACAGCCTGCTGGGATCCTCGGGCGCTGTGATCGACGACGGCGCAGGCGACGGTGCAACGTCTGTCACCTGGTCGGCCAACAAAATCTTCGACTCGATTGAGGCGGGCAAGGCTGCCGTCCAGGCTTCGATCTTGGGTGGCGCCAGTGCGGCGTTCGACACCCTGAAAGAGCTGCAGGACTTGATCGTGAACGATGAGGGTTTGCTGACGGCGCTTACCACCGCTGTTGCAAACCGTGTTCGCTTTGACGATGCGCAGACCCTGTCCACAGCACAGAAGCTGCAGGCCTGCCAGAACATCGGCGTGGGCAACCCCGAGACTGATTTCTCGGCCTCCTACGTCACCGCCAAGGCCTAACCGGTGAGCCTCGATGCGCGCATCATCGCGCTGGCGCAAGCCATCGGCGCCGACATAAAGGCGCTCATCAGCGGAAAGGTCGACAAAACCGGTTCCGTCACGTCTGTGGCGGGGCGCACCGGGGCAGTGCTTCTAACGAAAACAGATGTAGGCCTGCCGAATGCCGAAAATACAGCGGATAACGCCAAGCCAGTGAGCACACCGCAGCAGGCAGCGTTAGATCTGAAAGCGCCGATTGCGAATGCATCGCTGACCGGGAACGTCACCATGGGCGGGTCGCTGACACTCACCCCGGCAAGTTCGAAGCTGATCGTTCAGGGTTCCGGGGTTGAGCTTGGAAGAGTAGATGGGGTGGCTTCACCCGCATACCTCGATTTTCACAGCGGTGCGACCGCGACGGATTATGACGCTCGGATTATCTCAACGGGCGGCAACGGCGCCGCCGGCGGATCGGCTTTGCAAATGCAGGCTGCAACCATTGGCCTCAATGGCACGGTTACAAGCAATAGTTCACTCTCGACGGCGGGCGATATCACGGTTAACCGTGGCCCGAACACCGCGAGCGTGGTCATCAATGGTGACGCGGGTTATGCCAAGAACCTGAGCTTTAAAACAGGCAGTCTGGGCCGATGGGATTTTGTCTGCAGTGAGGTAGCCGAGTCTGGTTCGAACACAGGTAGTGATTTTGCGTTAATCGCCCGAACCGATGCAGGTGCTTACCTTGGTACACCATTGGGGATAAACCGTTCGACTCGGCTTGTGACCATAGGAGGGCTTGCAGTGTCGGCCAATGCTGACGTGTCGGGGACTCTATCAGCCGGTGGCGTGGTGTTTCGCGGGACGATGGAATTGGGCAATGTCACTTCGGGCGTGGCCACACCAACCTATATCGACTTCCACAGTGGTGCCGTGGCGGTTGACCGCGATGCGCGCATCCTTTCTAGCGGCGGGACTGGCGCAAACGACGGTGCGACATTGCAGCTCTCCGCCGGCACGGTCAATTTGGTAGGGACCGGTATTGGCCTACTCGGCGCCACGACTTGCACACAACCGCTTCGCACAGGCTCCTTCACCCTGTCGACTTTGCCATCAGCAGCGTCATATCCGAATTATTTGATCATCGTCAGTAATGCAACTGGCGGCGCGAAGCTCTGCTACTCCAACGGCACCAACTGGTGTCCAGTAAACACAACTACGCCGGTAAATTAATCATGCCTGTTTATGAAGAACCAACATTTCTGTACGAGGTGTTGCTCCGATTTGGTGAACTTGACCCCAACAAAGGGAAGCTGATTGGGGCAAGTCAAACCCAGATGACGCAATTCATCAAAGACGGGAAAGTGTTGAACAGCACTATCAACGCTCCCGAGCAGCTTGCGACTTTGCCCGAAGAGGCGGGCACCAAACTGTCTGAGGTTCTCGGGCAAGTCACTGCCGAAACGGTAATTCAGAACCAGTTGCTATCGGGGAAAGTCTCCTCGCTGTCCACCGAGCTGACGCAATCGAACGCCCAGGTTGAAGCGACCGAGAAAGCATCGGTGCAGTTACAGTCGCAGCTCGCGGAAGTATCGCAAACGCTTGGAGCGACACAGGCCGAAGTCATTCGCCTTCACGCGCTGCTTGATCAGGCCGCACTTGAAGCGGAAAAGGCACGACAGTCAGCGAAAGTCGAAATTCAGCGGCTGACGGATATGCTCTATGCGGCCCCTGTCGCTGAAGGTTGACTCCGCCGGAGAGCCCCAGCCAACGTAGTTAACGGGCAATACCGATGCCCGCCATGAGCGGGCTTTGTTTAATTGGGAAGCCCAGGTTTCTTAAAACTATTACCGACTCTAATCAGACTTACTGGTCGCGGCTGTCAGCGGCGGCTTTTGAAAAAGCGACATTGGCCAGATTGATGGAGTCAGCGATTAGGTGATCCAGCTGATTTTGTAGCGCACGGTCACTAGCTTGGTCGACTCCAGGATTGAGGATGTGCGCAGCTTCCGAGATGGCTTTAGCAGAAGTTTGAAGATTCAGCTTTAGCAGTTCAAATAGCTCATGCAGAGCGTTGCAACGGTAGGCATCAACAGCTTGGTCGCTACCTAAGTTTGTCATCGACTCGGATTTCGGATCCTGCGACTGCGTCTCTGAAAGAGTTGATGATTGGATAGTTAGCAGGAAGATCAGGTCAACGCCAGCAGTACCCACCCGTTGCAAATAATCTGCTCTGGGTCTGCGCCATCCGCTTTCGTAGTGACTCTGCGCATTCGGTGCAACCCCGCCGATTCTTGCAAAGGCCGCTTGGGAAAGCCCTAACCTGGTTCTTTCCTGTTTTAGCCGAAATCCAAAAGCTTTCATGGTGATACTCCTGCGAAATCCACGCGTAGTTCTTTCAAAACACGAGTGCGATGGGGGCTGGAGCACGAGGTTCTCCGAATAGCTGATGCCTCGTACGACTTTGTCTGTTCAAGATAGACCGTATTTAACGATGTGCCTCTGATCGCCCGCTACCTGCGGGTTTTTTTTCGTCTGGAGAAAAGTGATGCCTGTAACTGAGAAAGATCGCGATGTGCTCGCGCGTACGCTGTGGGGCGAAGCGCGCGGCGAAGGCCTTGACGGGATGGTGGCCACAGGATGGACGATCCGCAACCGGGTGAACGACGGCAATGATCGATCATGGTGGGGCGAGGGCTACGCCGGCGTCTGCCAGAAGCCGTACCAGTTCAGTTGCTGGAACTCTAACGACCCGAACTTTCCGTTCCTCAGCGGTGCCAAGCCGATTCCGGCAGCCGAGTTCGCGAAGTGCCAGCTCGCCGCGCAGCAAGTCATCGACGGCGCCAAGCCTGACCCTACCGGCGGTGCGACCCACTACTACTCGACATCGATGGCCAAGCCGCCGAAGTGGGTAGTGGGCGCGAAGCAGACATTGCGCCTGGGCCCCCACATTTTCTTCAAGGACGTGCCATGAACTCAGCCAGCTTGTACGTGAGGCTTGGGGGATTGGTGCTGATCATCCTGGCTTGCGCAGGCGTGCTCTACGGGTCTTACCACCATGGCGTGACCGTTACCGATCTTCGGTGGAAGGCGTTGTGGGCGGACCAGCAAGTTTTGCAGGCGAAGGGACTCGCCGCCGCAACGACGGCCAATCGAACCGAAGAGCAACGCCGCCAGACGGCAATCAACCAGGTGGGGAATGATGCGAGAGAACAAACAAAGGTTGCCGTTGCTGATGCTTCTGGCGCTGACGATGCTGGTGAGCGGGTGCGGGCCGAAGCCGCAAACCTTGCTGCCAGATCCACCTGCAGCTCCAGCGATACCGGCGCTACCGAGCGAGGCAAAGCAGCCACCCGCGCCGCAATGGTGCTTTCCGAACTGTTCCAAAGGGCTGACAAACGAGCGGGAGAGCTGGCGCGGGCTTATGACGGTGCCCGGATAGCCGGGCTGGCGTGTGAGCAGGCCTATCGGTCTTTGAGCAGATAATCCCGCGATATAATAGACGCCTAGCACACATAAAGAGGCGGCCAGCTCGGATGCGTCAACATCCGTTCTGGCCACCGAACTGCAGATCATCCCTGCAAGTCCAGCCAAGGCCCCCCGCTCTGTGCACAAAGCCGGGCGAGCCTAGCACCTGTTTATCCATACAGTAAAGGCTTGCAAAATGACCAATCCGATTGTCCCGTGGATGGGTGGCAAACGCCGCCTCGCCAAACCGCTCCTCGCTCTGTTTCCAACGCATGAATGCTATGTAGAAGTTTTCGCCGGAGGCGCCGCGCTTTTCTTTAAACGGCCGGAGCCTGCCAAGGTTGAAGTCTTGAATGATCTCAATGGAGAGCTAGTAAGCCTCTACCGTGTCGTTCAAAACCACCTTGAGGAATTCATTCGCCAGTTCAAGTGGGCGCTGAGCTCGAGGCAAATCTTTGAGTGGCAGAAGATGACCCGACCCGAGACGCTGACCGATATCCAGCGTGCCGCGAGGTTTTTTTATCTTCAGCATCATGCTTTCGGCGCCAAGGCCACCGGCCAGACCTTTGGTACTGCGACGACAGGCCGGCCAATCAATCTACTGCGGTTAGAGGAAGCGCTGTCGACGGCCTGGCAGCGACTGGCAGGCACTTACGTCGAAAACCTGCCCTGGCTGAAGTGCGCAGAGAAGTACGACCGCCCGCATACTTTCCACTACATGGACCCACCGTACTGGCAAACACAGGGCTACGGAACCGAGTTTGGCTGGGTCGAATACCAACTGATGGCGGACTTTATGCGCCGGTGCCAAGGGAAGGTGATGGTGAGTATCAATGACCATCCAGATATCCGAGAACTGTTCAAAGGGTTTCGGTTCGAAGAGCTTCGTATTCGATACACCACTACTAATGCGAGAAGTGGTAAAGCAGCTGTCACCGGCGAGTTGGCGATCATGAACTGGTGAGTTTCACAGCAGCCGCCTTCACAAAGCTGCCCACTTTAGTAGGCGTTGATTCCTCACGGTATCGCGCCTTCTTTTCGCGCCGCATTGGTGGTACCTGTTCCAAATGGCTGACAAACGCGCGGGAGAGCTGGCAAGGCTTATGGCGGTGTCCGAACAGCCTGATTGGCTTGTGAAGCAGCCTCTCAAGCCCTGTCCGTAGATCAATCCTCCCAGGCGCTCTTCAATGCAACCGCGCGTCACCGAATCAAGCTGGTTGCCCGGTTTACATATCAATTGGCGTTTGATGCGCCCATGGTGACACATCAATCCCGCTTCGAGGTTGTAGCTGGAGTAGTTGTAATGAGCAGCTCAGAGAAGCTTGTGAAATGGAATTCTTTTTGGAGAATTACAGAGGGCGTCATCTTTTGCAGGACCTGCCGGGCCGAGCAAGTGGAGGGTGAAGGATCGTGCGCATTCGAACACGCCCATGGATGTGGGCACGCCCGGTATGAAGATCATCCATGGGAGGACCTACACAAAATAGAGGCTGGAGCACGGGGGTAATGCCATGGACTTGCGCTTTGTTGGGTTTTTCATACTTTTGACGCTCATCTGGATTACGGTCGCGCTGGCCATCATGTGGGTAATTTACTGAGAAGCCAAATACTCAAGCCGCATCTGTATCGCGGCTTCGATCATCACGAATAGCTCCTCGACGTCGCTATCCCTCAGCGACTTGGCAACCTCAAACCCTCGCACGACTCCCTCCGCATACCGGCCAACGATTCGCGCCGTATCAGCATCCACTGCGGTGCTGATCATCGACAGCAGCCGTTGGACCTCCTCGCGATACCTTGGCGGTAAAGCGCTATCATCCAAAATCATGATTCCTTCTCCTTTGGCACCACTGCCATCCGGTCGGCCGGATACTGCCGCATGAATTCCATGCTTTCGTTGGCTGGCGCATCGAGCCAATCGTTGTAGAGCCCGGCGGGCAGAATCACCACCATCCGCTTTTCGTCGTCCGGCTTGTGGTAATCCCGCATGAAAGTATGGTCGTCGGCGTTGATGGTCAGCATCGAATAGCTGTGCACGATCTCGCCTTCGGGATTGCGCCACCACTCCCACAGCCCAGCGATGCCCAGCAGTTCGCCGTCTGCCCGGGCGATCCGAGTCGGGATGGCCTTGCCGGAACGCCAGTCCGGCTCGTAAATCGCAGCGGCGGGGATGATGCAATGCTGTCCGTTCTTCCAAGCGCTGCGGAAAGATGGTTTCTTCGCGGCCGTTTCCGATCGGGCGTTGTACGTGCGCCGGGCAATCTTTGTGTCTTTGCTCCAGCCAGGGATCAGGCCGAACGATCCAGACAGCACTTCAAGCGCTGGACCAGGCTCGTCTTGGCCTTCTTCGCGCTCGGGTCGCCGCAGGAATGGGCCCATGTAGGTCGGCCACAAATCAAGCCTGCCTTGTTCCGGGCCCTCAACACCGAACGCTTTCATGATCTGCGGGTGCGACGGGGCTTCGTAATGGCTGCACATGGCGCACCTCTATCAATCCGTTTTCGTCACCGGTTGACCGCGCATGGACAGAGGAAGTTTGCTGGGGCACTCAGGATCTTCGACAAAGCCTTGGCCATCGCAGGCGTCGCAGTCCTCACGCAGGTAGAAGCGATCGCAGCAGGTCGAGCAGCGGCGGAAGATTGAGAAGTTTTCTTTCTCCCACAGCTCGACGTACAGAGCCATGTTGCCTTCTTCGAGGGCGATCAGTGCCGCGTCGACTGTCGCGCGATAGCAATCCGGATCGTCCAGCCGCGTCCTGGCCACGCCTGCAAACAGCCGGTTGCGTTCGACCAGCGTCAGCTTCTGCCCGGTTTCCGTGTAGATGTGCCGGTCAATCAGTTCGCCATAGGGCTGGTACGACCGCGTGACGATTTTGGATTGGCCGTCAGCGCGCTGAATCTGGGCAAAGAAATCCATCGGGCCTGGCTGCGCCATACCAGCGTTCAGGAAATATCGATTCCCACGGATGCTCCCGACCGGTTCGCCGCCGGCGTTGTAAACGTCGTAATCGGAGGCGGGGTGACGCCATTCGGCTGGGGTCTCCTCGGTGAAATGGCAGAAGGCGGCGTTTGCAAGTTCAACCATATCGAAGCGTTCCAGCGGGTCGATGGCGCCGAGGTCCAACAGCCGGTCGGCCAGGCGCATCAGAAATTTGTAGTGGGCTAAGGGGTTGAGCCAATGCCGTCGGTTGCCGATCTGCTGATGCCAGTCGGCAAGAATCTCGTCCTTCTGGGGGATATCCATCGTTCGCACTTAATCAGAAATACTGTCTGCATATACAGTAATCAACTTGAGGAAGGATGGCGAAGGTCATCTGACGGGCAGCAGTAAAATAGGGAAGGATAGCAATCGGCAGGACGCCGGGAGATGGGAAAGCCTCCCCAATACACAACCGTAACTGATTGATTTCATTGAGGGGCTAACGTCTGAAAATTGCGTTGCAGAAATGCGTCGAAATCTACATTAACTATCTGAATTTTATAAAGTAATTGCCCTTCTCGGATGCGTCCTGCTCCATGACTTGCTGGTAGTCCAGGGCGTAATCCCGAGCCTCGTCTGTATCACTGAGCACTCCATCAAGAATGCTTTTCCCGATGACCTCTTCGCGTCGGGCGCCGAAGGCTGCGAGATAGCTTTCGTTGCAGATCTTCAGCAGGCCCTCGCGGTCACGCACGTAAATGGGGTGCGGCGTGCCGTTGACCAACGCGCTCATGAATTCGAACTGGTCATTGAGGGCGCGCTCGGCGCGTTCGCGCTGCTTGATTTGCCGCCGCATCCAGGCATTCCAGGCCAGCGACCCGAGCAGCAACAAGCCTGCGCCGACCACAATCTGATAGATGAGCAGCTGATAATCCTGCCACGCGCCGTGGCTGGCCGGGATATAGGAACGCCAGCGATTGTTGATGACCATCAAGTCTTCGGGCGCAATGCTCGACAGCGCCTTGT
Source organism: Pseudomonas corni (assembly GCF_057128765.1). Lineage (NCBI taxonomy): Bacteria > Pseudomonadati > Pseudomonadota > Gammaproteobacteria > Pseudomonadales > Pseudomonadaceae > Pseudomonas > Pseudomonas corni. The sequence goes on along the minus strand of NZ_JBSKHW010000008.1, from coordinate 65,709 downwards.
CGAGGATGCCGCTCAGCTCCGTGGCATTGCGGGCGGTGGCCATCGAAATTCTGGCTGGCTCGTTGCCTACCGTCACGCGCATCTGCAGCGAGTCATTCAGTGCTCTCGACGACAAGTAGTAACTGGCGCTGAGCAGTGAAGTGATCGCGCCTTCGACGCGACCATGGGCCAGCATGTCCAGGGCCCGGGCAGGATTGTCCACCTCCACCGGGTATATGTCGGGGGATTTCTGGCGCAGGTAATCCAGTGTCGGGCTGCCCAGGGTCAAGGCTACGCGCTTGCCATTGAGTTGCTCGAGATTGGCGGGGCTGGACGGCTGCTTGCGTGTAACCAGCACGAATGAGTTATCAAGATAAGGCCGACTGAAACTGAAGCGATTTTCGCGCTCGTCGCTGGGGATCATCGCGCCAATCAGGTCTGCCTGGCCGTTCATGACCTGATTCATCATGTCGTTCATGCTCGGCGCGTGGCTGACTTGAAATTTCAGCCCGGTGCGCAGCCTTACCAGATCGAGCAGGTCTGCGGTGACCCCTCGAAAGTTGCCGCTGGCGTCAAAAAAAGTCAGCGGCGCATAAGCTTCGTTGATCACAACCCGAACTGTGGGGTGCTGGGCAATCCAGCGTTCCTCTCGTTGCGTGAGCTGTAGTTTTTGGTCGGTCAGCATCAAATCGCTACCGGCACCCCAACGCTTGGAGATGGATATGCGCTCCTCCACCGGAATGCCCTTGAGCACCTGATTGATGATATCCGTCAAAGTGCTGTTGTCGGTGCGGGTGGCAAAGCTGAAACCGTTGGCTTCGTGCTTCCCGAAATTGGCCATCTGCACGTTGTTCAGGTAGCCCTTGTTGATCAGGTAGTGAGTGGAGATGGTATCGCCCAGAAACACATCGGCCTGATTGAAAGCCACCGCGTTGATGGCGCTTTGAAAGGACGGGAAAGTCTGCAGTCGGGCCTTGGGGTAAAGAGCGCTGATCGCTTCGGGCGGCAGGTAGTGGTAAACCATGCTCAGGCGAAGGCCATTGAGGTTGTCGCCCAGGGAGCGGCTTTCGCCGATGCGCGTGACCAGTACCGGTTGATCAACTGCGTATGGCGTGGACAGCGCAATGTTGTTTTTGCTGGCTTCAAAGCCGTTGGCGCTGCCCAGCAGATCAATTTCGCCGTTTTGCAGCCCGGCAATGGCGGCCTCCCTGGATTCATAGCGCTGGACCCTCACGGGCAGGTCCAGCGCACGGCCTATGATCCCCGCATAGTCGGCGGTGAAGCCTTCGTAATCGTGGCCGGTCATCGTCATGTCAAAGGGCGGATAATCCGGGGCGGAGGTGCCAAGGATCAGTTCGCGCTTGTTGCGTACCCACTGCCACTGCGCCCGATCCAGGGTCACGTCCATGTGCGCCGGATTGGATCGACTCAATAGCGTGTAGCTTTCGGCAGAAGCAGTGTCGGCCTGAGCACAAAAACCCAGGCAGGCAAGTATCGCCAGTATCCAATAGTCCTTTAAACCCTTCGGCATCCTATCTCTCACACTAACGAATTGCGTTTTGCCATCTCGATAAGTTCTACCAGGGTCTTTGCTCTCAGTTTTTGCATTAAACGCGTCTTGTAGGTGCTGACTGTTTTGTTACTGAGAAACATTCCTTTGGCGATTTCTTTGTTTGTGCGGCCCTGGGCGAAGAGTTGCAATACCATCAATTCGCGATCATTAACCAGTTTGAATAATTCAATTTCGCTCGGTCGTCCGTCCTCGCGGGGGGGCGTTGTCAGTGCCTGGCTAGGAAAGTAATTGTAGCCGGATAATACCGCTTTCACCGAACTGAGCAATTCGCTGAGGTCTTCTTGTTTGCAGACATATCCCGCTGCCCCCGATTGCATACAGCGAATGGCAAAGAGATTGGGCGTTTGTTCGGTCAGGATCAGAATTTTCGATGGCAGGTTCATGGCGTTGAAGCGGGCCAGCACTTCCAGGCCGTCCAGCTTGGGGATGCTGATGTCGAGGATGATCAGGTCAGGCATGCATTCACGAACCATTTGCATTGCATCAACGCCGTTGTCGGTTTCGCCCACCACTTTGTAATTTTCGTTTTCGAGCAACATCCGGATAGCCATGCGAATGACCGGATGATCGTCGATTATAAATACTGAGTTCATAGTTCAATCCATACAAGCAGCGAAGAAAGCGCGCACCTTATCTCAGTTGTTCAGGTAGTCACATGAACAGACCCTGCTACTGGGGAGATATAGGAGGTTTCCTACAAAAATAAGCGTATCAGCGTACGTAAATACCCCTGTAGAGCGTTGAAAATTAAACGCGGGAGTACACATTAGTCATCGAAATGGTTATTGCCGAATAGTGCCGTTATTTCGATTCGGACTTATCCTACAAGTATTCCGGCAACTGACTACAAAATTCACTCAGTGGATTATTAGCCTTCATATGAATCAATGAGAACGTCTTGCTTGCACCAGTAGCCGGGTTAGATCGGCCGCAAACAGCGGCTTGGTCAGGCAGCCCAGTAAGGGCAGCCCTCGCGCAGCGGCCCGCAGTTCGATCTCCTCCAGCCGGGCCTTTGCAAGCCCGCTGAATACCACTGCGTGAATGATCAGGCCGCGCCGACTGGCTTCTTCAATTAATTGCAGACCATTCCGATCCGGCAAGCGCTGGTCGCACAGCAGCAGATCATAGGGGCTTGGGCTGCGCTCCAGCGCAAGCATGGCCTCTTTGGCATTCATGACGGGCGTCAGACGATAGAACCCATGATTGTTGAGCAGGATCTGTGTAGCGATCAGCTGAAAGGGATGGTCTTCCACCAGCAGAATTCGAAGGTTTTCTTTGAGCATCGGAGTTTCCGGAAAGCGATGTACGCAGATGAGACTGGCTCGATTTCGGACGTCGTGTCAGCAGTGGTGGATAACGGCGACAAGGCCGCAGGAGGTGTCGGTGGGCGTGAAGCGATGGGGTTGCCGTTGCACCGGACTCGCGGAGTATTCGGCAGGTCGGGAGAGGTAGCGATAGGGGGATTCCGAAGTTGCTGTAGGACGCATCCGAAGCCGTGTACGGATTTGTCTTGCGTTGATGAAGGAACGGCCCGATTTCGAGATGGGAAACGGGCCGTGTGAACCGCTTGGCAATGTTTATACCGGGCTGGTGTGGCCGGTCATTTCTCTGGCCATCTCGCTGGCGTAGCTGTCAGTCATGCCAGCAATGAAGTCGATCACGCGCAGAAACGATGTGTGCAGCGGCCAGCTTGGTTCTGGTGCGTTATTGCCCAGCAGGTCAAGAATGCGTCGGCTTTTGAACGACAGGGTATGGCCACTGAATTGTTCCAGCGCGGCACCGCAGAAGGCATTCAAGAGGATTTCGAGCGTGGTGTAAGCGCCGATTTCATGCAGGGTTTTGCGTTTGTCCTGGAAGATTTTTTTGCGCGCCATGTCCTTGGCGTTAAGCACGCAGCGTTTGGCCGGGCCGTGCATATGTTCGACCAGATCACCCGGCAGCGTGCCCGCAAGCAACGCATCCTGCTGCTCGACGAACGCTCTGGCAGCCGCGTTGGTCAGGTGCTCGATAGCCTTGCCGCGCAGAATCGCCAGCTTACGTCGGCGTGAGTCGTCGGCGCCGAGCTGTCGGTAGGTCTCCGGCAGGTCATCACCGACCAACCCCAGCAGTAAGGACTCAACTTCGGCGTAGTCGAGCAGGTCCATTTCCAGCCCGTCTTCGAGATCGATCAGGGCGTAGCAAATGTCATCGGCGGCTTCCATCAGGTACACCAGCGGATGCCGTGCCCAGCGCTGTTCTTCCAACTGGGGCAACCCGAGTTTGGTTGCGATCTGCTCCAGGATAGGCAGCTCGCTTTGATAGCAGCCGAACTTGTGTTTTTTGTAGCCCAACGAGTCCGCATGGCGAGCGGTCCATGGGTATTTCAGATACGTCCCGAGGGTCGCATAAGTCAATCGCGTGCCGCCCTCGAATTGGTGATATTCAAGCTGGGTCAGGACCCTGAAGCCTTGGGCGTTGCCTTCGAAGTTCAGGAAATCGTTGCGCTCCACTTCGCTCATTGCGTCCAGCCAGCCGCGCCCGGCAGCCTGTTTGAACCAGTTGCGGATGGCGTCTTCGCCGGAGTGTCCAAATGGCGGATTGCCGATATCGTGTGCCAGACAGGCCGATTGCACGACCATCCCCAGATCGCTGGGCGCACACCAATCAGGCAGGGCGTCACGCAGGGTTTCGCCGACGCGCATCCCCAGTGAGCGGCCGACACAGCTGACTTCCAGTGAATGGGTCAGGCGCGTGTGGATATGGTCATTGCTGGTGACAGGGTGAACCTGGGTCTTGCGCCCCAGTCGACGGAAGGCGCCCGAGAAGATGATCCGGTCGTGGTCCTTGTGAAAAGGGCTGCGTCCCAGTTCTTCCGGACTATGCAGGGTTTTGCCGAGTCGCTCGCGGGTAAGCAGGGTTTGCCAATCCAAGGCGTGTACTCCATCGGGTGATTTGCGCGCCTAGCTTCCCGGTTCGCCCCGCAGCCTGCAAGTGCAATCGGCTCAGAAACCCGCGCCGTCTATATCGATCAGCAACAGGCGCTCCCCATTATCGAAAAACTGTCCGGCGGTAAGGCAATACTGGTTGCTGGTGGCATCGCGGTAAGTCGTGGACAAGGTCAGTCTGCGTTCGTGCCAGCCCTCTGCGAGCAGGTGATAAAAGTACGGACGCCACGACCAGTTATGCCCCAGGTATTTGGTGTCGGCCTGCCAGGCTCCATCGCGCCACTCAAGGTTGGGCGTGATCTGGGTGCCATGGCGATCACATTGATAAAAGCGCAGCAGCCAAGGAAAAGCTTCCAGCGGCGGCAAGTCGCCAAGGGGCTCCCGGCCTTCTGCCCAACCTTGCAGCACGTTCATCAATTTGGACAGTTGTTTGCGCAGCGTCATCAGCCGTTCGCGCTCGCCGACCTTTTGCAACACGTAGCGATCGCGCAAGGTAGCGAAGCGCTCGACAAAGGCATCGGTGGCGAAGAAATCCATCTCGCCCTGGGCGAACAGAAAGCCTTGAACATAGCGCGAGCCGCATTCCAGAGCGAAATTGAGTTCGGCCTCGGTCTCAACGCCTTCGGCAATGATCCAGCAGCCGGTTTTCTCGGCCATCTGCGCCAGGGCCTTCACCACATCACTGCTGGGCCCGCCGCGCGCCGCCGCCTGGAACAGACGCATATCGAGCTTGAGAATGTCCGGTTGTAGCGCCAGTACGCGGTCGAGCTGGGAATACCCGGCACCGAAATCATCGATGGCAATCCGTGCGCCAGCATCTCGATATTGCCCAACCACATCGCTCAGGCGTTGGGTGTCGCCACCTAATTCGGTGATTTCGAAAACGATACGTTCGGGGGCGATGTCATGCTGTTCGAGCTGAAGCAGGCTGGGCAGCGGCTGGCCCGGTCGCAGGCGGCTGATCCAGCGTGGCGAGATATTCAGACTGAGAAACCAGTCATCAGGTACTTCGTGCAAACGACTGAGGGCGTTGTCACGAATCAAGCGATCGAGGCGACGTAGCGCGGTCGCTGGCACCTTCGGGTCAGCAAACAGCGGACCGACCGATTGCAGACGGCCGTTTTCCAAACGCAGGCGGCCAAGGGCTTCGATGCCGGCGATGCGGCCAGTGGCGGTGTCGATGAACGGCTGAAAACAGGCTAGCGGTTGCCCATCGATCACGTGGCCTCCTCAGTGGGGGATTAAGGTCATTTACAAGCAAGCACGCACCTCTCTCCATTGGCGGACCAATAGAGAAAGGATCGGGCGGATTTTGTTTGCAAGAATGCAGCCAAATGGCTGGCTCAGCGGCGGCGGTTGCTGCTTTGTATCGCCATCTTGAGCAGAGGCAACAGCGTAGCGCTGAGCTTGACCAAACGGCCGACGCTACCGGTGCGTTTACTGCGTGCACCTTTGCCGGTCAGGAAGCCCAGCAATGAAACGATGCCCACGCCCCAGAGAGGGCCGTGCTTGATACCGAGCGTACCTTGCCAGTCTTGGGTCATGCCGCGCATGCGATGCAAAGGGCGCATCACTTGCGCTGATTCCTGACGGATTTCCTGGCGGTGCATTTCCATGCGCAGGCGGATCAATGCTTTGCGCAGGTCACGGCGATTATTGGTTTTAGGCAGTTCAGGCAGGCTCATGGCATCAATCGCTCACGGTCGTTAGCCAATTCTTCCAGTGTTGAATGGAAGGGTGAGGACTCATCGAAGATGGCAGATTTGAGTTTCATCGCGCAGAACAGCGCTGCCAGTGTGTAGAACCCACAAAGGCTGACGATGCCCATCAAACGATAACTGTCCCAAACCAGAATCAGGAACAACGCCGACAACCCAATGAGCAGCAACAGTGCGAACACCAGCGCCAGGCCTGCGAACAGCAGCAAGCTTACGGTGCGCGCTTTCTGTTCCTGCAACTCGATGCCGAACAGCTCAATGTGGCTGTGCAGCAAACCCAGGAACGCAGCCCCGAGTCGGCGTGGTGATGAGGTGTTTTCGGTCGAGGATGGACCGGATTCCGTTCCCAGATTCATAGCATTTAGCGCCTTGTGGCCAACAGACCCAGCAGAAAACCGGCACCTGCGGCGATACCGACGGACTGCCATGGATTGGTTTGAACGTAATCTTCGGTAGCGATAACAGCGGCCTTGCCGCGCTCACGCAGCGCTTCTTCTGTCAGCTTCAGTGTTTCGCGGGCACGCAACAGACTTTCCTGAATCTGCCCACGCAATTCGTCAGCTTGGTCGCCAGCGAGGGTCGCCGTATGTGCCAGCAGCTTTTCAGTGTCGGCAACCAGTGTCTGGAAGTCGGCCATCAGGATGTCTTGGGCTTTCTCTGCAGTTGGACGAACCATGGTTTTCTCCGTTGAGGTGGCAATATGGGTTTTCGAGTATGGCTGATTACTGAAGGTTCATTCCAATTGCTACATCTGCGTGCTTCGGACGGCTGGTAGAGGTTTTGCGTTCGATTGGTGCATCAGCAAAGAAGGGCGTTGGGTTATGAGCATTTGCGGTGCGAGACTGGGCTCGACGCTATTGGTGAGCGGGCCTAAACTGGAATTTATCCTGAATCTTAGAGGGCGCGTTCATGCCGCCTGAATGCCAATTGCTCGGCACGCTGGGCTGTCATTTGTGCGAAGTCGCGGAAGCCGAGTTGATGCCCATGGTTGAGCACGGCTTGATGGTCGAGTTGGTGGATATCGGCGAAAGCGCGGCTATGACTGACGCTTACGGATTGCGAATTCCCGTGCTGCGGCGTACTGACACCGGCGCCGAACTGGACTGGCCATTCGACGCCGGGCAGGTAGTGGAATTCTTGCGCTGAAGCCAGCGAGTGCCGGTCAGCGCTAGCAGCGTGTGACGATTACAGATATTGCGTATCGACAACCATCGCTTGGGAGACGGCCTCTTTTTGTTGTTCAGTCATGCCATCCCAAACGTGAACCTTGGCGTAGTAGCCCAGGCCTGCAATCACGTAAAGGCTAAGCGTGAAGACGATCGCAATTGACAGAAAAGTCCAGCGGCCGACATCACTTTCTTCACCGGAGAAGGTTTCGGAGTAGTTCTCGTCATTCTGCGGCGAAGTGCGAGTCGACAGGCGTTTGATCCATTGAAACAGTTGAACCAGCATGGGGATAACCTCAAAAGTTGTGAAAAGTTGAAAGCAGAAATCTGTGGTGGGCAATGGCAACTCTCTCGTACGTGAGTTGCCACTGCCGACGTAAAAAAGCTCGGCGTTCAGGCATGGCGCGCTGAACAAATGCTGAAAACGAAAAAAGCCCGTCGATGACGGGCTTTCTTTTTATGTAGTCAGGTCTTGCGGCGTTTTCGAAACCGAGAACGAAAGCGATCGTTGTCGTTCGTTCCTGCGCCAGCTTGCCGATTTAGAAACATTTTAGAACAAATCAAATTCGGCTTCCAGCCGTGTCATGTAGTTGTCTGACAACTGGCGCCGATTTAGCGTGCGGCATGTCGTCGCAGGTAGCTGGAATGCCTGATCCAGAGCCACGGCGCAGATCGGTGCGCTCGGTTGTCGCATCGCCCGGAAACTCTGAGTGATAATGTCGATCTGCCAACGATCCTTGAGTCACCTAATGTCCGAATCTGCCTTCACCGCCGCCCATCTTCAGGCCAGCACGTTGTATTTGCCCGCCGGACCATGGGCAACTGTCCTGGATTGCCTGTGTGATCGCTTTGGCGCGATCAGCCGTGAGCAGTGGTTGGACCGCATTGCGCGCGGTCGGGTGCTGGATGCAGAGGGCCAGCCGATTGCTCAGGACCTGGCGTATCGCGAAGGACTGCGCATTCATTACTTCCGGGAAGTGCCCAACGAGACGCCGATTCCGGTGCTGGAAACGATCCTCTACGCCGATGAGCATTTAGTGGTGGCCGATAAACCGCACTTTCTGCCGGTTACTCCTGCCGGAGAATATGTCGAACAGACGCTACTGCGTCGCTTGATTCATCGGCTGGATAATCCCGATCTGGTGCCGTTGCACCGGATCGATCGCCACACCGCAGGCCTGGTGTTGTTCTCTGCCAACAAGCGGACGCGGGCGGCTTATCAGGCGTTGTTTCCTACGCGCAAGATTGAAAAATGCTACGAGGCCATCGCGCCTGCACTGCCGGATATGGAGTTTCCGAAGTTGCACAAAACCCGGCTGGTCGAGGGCGAACCATTTTTCCGCATGCGGGAGGGGGCAGGGGACAGCAACACCGAAACCCTTATTGAGGTACTTGAGCGTAACGGCGAATTATGGCGTTACGGGCTGTATCCGGTGACCGGCAAGAAGCACCAATTGCGGGTCCACATGGCCGCATTGGGCGCCGGAATCTGCAACGACCCTTTTTACCCAGAGGTGCTGAAAGATGCGCCGGACGATTTTGATCGACCGCTGAAGTTGCTGGCCAAGAGTCTGAAGTTTGTCGATCCGCTGACGGGCCAGGAGCGGGATTTTCACAGCGAGCTGACGCTGGATTGGTGAAAAGCCGCGCCCTGTAAGAGCGAATTTATTCGCGAGACGGTCTTTTGGTAAACCGAGTCAAGTGGCTCGCCAACAAGTTGGCTCCTACAGAGTACTTTGCCGACCGACAAAAAAGCCCGCACGAATGCGGGCTTTTCTTTACATCAAGATTTACAGGTCCTTAACGGTACGCACCTGGTCTTTGTTGACGCGGGTTTCTTTGCCGTCCAGTTGTTTGAACTCGTAGAAGCCTGACTCTTCGTCGAATTTCGGCGTGTCGGTTGCCTGGATTTCACGGCCGTCGTTCAGCGTGATCACAGTCGGCGATGAGCAACCGGCAAGCGACGCGAGGCTCAAGGCGAGCAAAAAAGCTGCAGGGATAGTCCGTTTCATTACTGTGTCTCCGGTGTGGAATTCTTTGTAGGTGAGCTTTCTGACGCGGGCGTGGCGGGCAAAGTTCCATGAAATCTGCGGCGTTGCCTTACGGGTTGATCTGGATCAATAAATCCGGGGTGTTCAGGTTCGCCAAGCGAGGATCATTGGCTTCGCATTGCAGGGCGACGGCGCCCAGTTGGGCCATGGTTTTGCGCGGGCTGCGCTGGCCATCCTGCCAATCGCGTTCGAAGGCCTGGGCGAGAACCCGAGGAATGATGCACAGCAACGGCTCCCATTGTTCGCCCTGGCGCACCATGACCGGTTTATTCGGGTTTGCCTGCGCGGTTTCCCGAAGTCCCTGGATCAGGGCGACATCCAGCAACGGCGCATCGCATGGCAGTATCAGGACGAAGTCGTGACGCGCTACCGTCAGCCCCGCGCGGATGCCCGCGTAAGGGCCCGGAAAGTCTGCCTGATCATCGTGGACCAGTCGGTCAGCGTAAGGCTCATAGCGTTCCAGATTGCGATTGCACGACACGATCAAGTCATCGGTCAGCGGCCGCACCAGCCTTTGCACATGGGCAATCAACGGTTCCCCGCGCCAGTCAATCAAGCCCTTGTCCTGCCCGCCCATGCGTTGGCCGCGACCGCCAGCCAGCAGCACAATTGAACACGGAGCGAGAGCATTAATCGGGGGCATGGCGGACTCGACCAGAGCAGCAAAAAAGAAGTGCTGTGATATAACACCCGCCTGTTTTCCCTACAACCGGACCTAGCCGATGAAAGCCAAGGCAGACACACCTTTCGTACCCCTGAATATTGCCGTTTTGACGGTCAGCGACACCCGCACCCGCGAAACCGACACCTCCGGACAGATGTTCGTCGACCGCCTGACCGAAGCCGGTCATGGCCTGATCGAGCGAGTGCTGCTGCAGGACGATCTTTATAAAATCCGCGCGCAAGTCGCGACCTGGATTGCCGACGATGAAGTGCAGGTCGTATTGATCACCGGCGGCACCGGCTTCACCGGCCGCGACAGTACCCCTGAAGCTGTGGCCTGTTTGCTGGACAAGCAAGTGGACGGTTTCGGCGAGCTGTTCCGCCAGATCTCCGTACCGGATATCGGTACTTCAACCATTCAATCTCGCGCTTTGGCAGGCCTGGCCAACGGCACGCTGGTCTGCTGTCTGCCGGGCTCAACCAACGCTGTGCGTACTGGCTGGGACGGTATTCTCGCCCAGCAACTGGATTCGCGTTTTCGTCCGTGCAATTTCGTACCGCACCTGAAAAAAACCGAGCCTTGCGCGACCCGAGGTTGACCGATGAGCGCACCTGAAAAGTCGGGCCTGATCCCCGTCGAAGAGGCGATGGCGCGACTCATGTCCATGGCCGAATCTGCACCCATTCTTGAGCGTGAGCGCGTTGCTTTGGCCGACGCGCAGGGCAGGGTGCTGGCCGATGATCTTATTTCCAGCCTCGATCTGCCGCCGTGGCCCAACAGCGCCATGGACGGTTACGCCCTGCGCCTGGCGGACTGGACAGGCGAGCCGTTGGTCGTCACGCAGCGGATCTTCGCAGGCCAGGCCCCCGACCCATTGCAGCCAGGCACTTGCGCGCGAATTTTTACCGGCGCCCCTGTTCCTGAGGGCGCTGATTGCGTCGAAATGCAGGAAAATGCCGAAGTCATGGGCGACGAACGCGTGCGCTTCACCGAGCCGATGCAGGCGAAGCAGAACATTCGCCCCAAAGGCCAGGAAACCACTGTCGGCGATACTGTGCTCGACGCTGGCACCGTGATGGGCCCGATTGAGCTGGGCCTCGCCGCGACCATGGGTCTGGGCGAACTGGACGTGGTACGTCGCCCCCGAGTGGCGGTGCTGTCCACCGGCGACGAACTGATCGAGCCTGGTCAGCCGCTCGGCCCGGGGCAGATCTACAACAGCAATCGCGTATTGCTGTGCAGCTGGCTCAAGCGCCTGGGTTGTGAGGTGATTGACGCAGGCATCCTGCCAGACGACATGGACAAAACCCGCGCCGCATTGGGCAGCCTGAACGACGTCGATCTGATTCTCTCCACCGGCGGTGTTTCGGTGGGTGAGGCCGACTTTCTCGGCAAGGCCCTGCGCGAGGAGGGCGAGCTATCTTTGTGGAAGCTTGCGATCAAACCCGGCAAACCCCTGACCTTCGGCCATTTTCGCGGCGTGCCTGTGATCGGCCTGCCGGGCAATCCAGCCTCGACGCTTGTGACATTTGCCCTGCTCGCAAGGCCCTACTTGCTGCGCAGGCTGGGTGTGAAAAAGGTCAGGCCGTTGCACTTCAAAGTGCCAGCGGGCTTCGTCTGGGACAAGCCAGGTACGCGCCGCGAATACCTGCGTGGCAGGCTGGAACAGGGTCGCGTGTTCGCTTATCGCAACCAGAGTTCAGGCGTCCTGCGCAGCGCTGCGTGGGCTGATGGCCTGATCGAAGTGTTGGAAGGCACCACGGTGGCCGAGGGCGATTTGCTGAATTTCATTCCGTTGAGTGAAGTGTTGGGTTGATCCCGGAACACTCGGCGGCGAGCCAGTGAACGCGGTGTGTCAGGCCTGACGTCTCGCGAACAAGTTCGCTCCTACAGGGACTGCGTAGCGCGTGGGCTTCTGTAGGAGCCAATGTGTTGGTGAGTCGGTAAATGCGTTGTGTCAGGCCGGACGTCTCGCGAACAAGCTTGCTCCTACAGGAACTGCGTATGGCGTGGGCTTCTGCAGGAGCCAACTTGTTGGCGAGGCGGTAAATGCGTTGTGTCAGGCCGGACGTCTCGCGAACAAGTTCGCTCCTACAGGAACTGCGTATGGCGTGAGCTTCTGCAGGAGCCAACTTGTTGGCGAGGCGGTAAATGCTGTGTGTCAGGCCTGAGGTCTCGCGAACAAGCTTGCTCCTACAGGGACGGCGTATGGCGTGGGCTTCTGCAGGAGCCAACTTGTTGGCGAGGCGGTAAATGCGGTGTGTCAGGCCTGACGTCTCGCGAACAAGTTCGCTCCTACAGGGACGGCGTATGGCGTGGGCTTCTGCAGGAGCCAACTTGTTGGCGAGGCGGTAAACGCGGTGTGTCAGGCCTGACGTCTCGCGAACAAGTTCGCTCCTACAGGAACTGCGTGTGGCGTGGGCTTCTGCAGGAGCCAACTTGTTGGCGAGGCGGTAAATGCTGTGTGTCAGGCCTGAGGTCTCGCGAACAAGCTTGCTCCTACAGGGACGGCGTATGGCGTGGGCTTCTGTAGGAGCCAACTTGTTGGCGAGGCGGTAAATGCGGTGTGTCAGGCCTGACGTCTCGCGAACAAGCTTGCTCCTACAGGGGAATGCTCACGCCTTGGCTGCTTCCTCATCCAGGCGGTCGGCTTCGAACAGTTCGGCCAGTTCCTTGCGCGCTTCGAGGGCGGACTGTTTGACCTTCACCGCGTCGTCGTAAATCAGATGTTGGGCGTTAAGCACTTGTTCATCGTGACGTTTGAAGCGGCTGATGCGAGCGTCGGCCTGCGCCTGGCTCAACCCCAGGCCCACCAACGTGCGGCGGGTCATTTCCAGGCTGGAATAAAATGTCTCACGAACCGCTTGCGCATCGACGTCCATCAGCCGGTGTACGTGCTGACGGTTACGTGCGCGGGCGATGATTTTCATGTGCGGATACAGCTTGCGCACCAGCTCAGCGGTCTTGATGTTGGCGTCGGGATCGTCCGTGGCAATGACGAAGAACTCTGCCTCATCGACCTTCGCCGCGCGCAGGATTTCCGGGCGTAGCGGGTCGCCATAAAACACCGGCGCGTTACCGAAGCTGCGGGTGAACTCGATGGTCTCAACCGAGGTGTCGAGGGCCACGAATGAGATGTTTTGCGCCCGCAGGATCCGCGCGACGATTTGCCCCATGCGGCCCATGCCTGCGATCACCACGCGAGGATTGTCGGATTCGATGTCGCGGTATTCGTCCGGGACCTCTCTGACCACCGCTTTGGGTTTCAACCAGCGCGCCATGACCAGCAACAGCAGGGGCGTAACGGCCATGGAAAGCGTGATGGTCAGCACCAGCAGGTCGTAAAGTTGTGCTTCGAACAAACCTTGATCACGGCCGATCTTGAACACCACGAAGGCGAATTCGCCACCGGCCGCCAACACCAGGCCTAGGCGCAGCGCGCTTTGTTTGCCCAACCCACCGGCAAGCCGCCCAACCACAAACAGCAGTGGCAACTTCAATGCAATCAGCAGCAACGTGAGGCCGATCACTGTGAGCGGTGCGCTGAACAGCAAGCCGATGTTGGCGCCCATGCCAACACTGATAAAGAACAGTCCCAGCAGCAGCCCTTTGAACGGCTCGATCTGCGATTCCAGCTCATGGCGGTATTCAGAATCTGCCAACAGCAGACCGGCAAGAAACGCACCCAGAGCCATGGAAACGCCCACCAGATCCATCAACCACGCCGTGCCGATCACCACCAGCAACGCGGTGGCGGTGGACACTTCCTGCAATTTGGACTTGGCGACGATCCGGAACACAGGACGCAGCAAATAACGGCCGCCGATCACCACGATCGCAATCACCCCCAGCACTTGCAGACCGTGGCTCAATTGACTTCCCGAGGCGGGGTCGTGATCGGCTCCGGCCAGCAGCGGCACCATGGCGATCAGCGGGATGGCGGCGATGTCCTGGAACAACAGAATGGCGAACGCGAGACGACCGTGGGGCGCGTTGAGTTCCTTGCGTTCGGCCAGGCTTTGCAGGCCGAAAGCGGTCGACGACAACGCCAGGCCCAAACCCAGGACTACCGCTGTATTGAGCGGTTGGCCGAAGGCGAACAGCGCTACAGAACCGATCACCACGCCGGTCAGCATCACTTGAGCAAGGCCCACGCCGAACACTGATTTACGCATGACCCATAGCCGCTTGGGGGACAGTTCCAGGCCGATGATAAACAGCAGCAGAACCACGCCGAGTTCGGAAATATGCGCAACGCTTTGTGTGTTGCCGATCAACCCAAGAACTGAAGGGCCGATGATCACACCGGCAATGAGATAACCGATAACAGCGCCCAGTTGCAGGCGCTTGGCCAACGGAACTGCCAGCACGGCGGCGCATAAAAACACGACTGCGGCCTGTAGCAGGCTGCCTTCATCGGCCATTGGGAACTCCTTAGTGAATAACGTAAGTGGGAAAGTGGGGAACACGACAATAGGAATGCAGAAACAATCGGTATTAAACCACGGGGGGATGACCGATTAAGCGCGGCAATTGGCTGCATCCTCGTCCCGGTAGTGTCCGGGGCTGCATAACGGCGTAATATGAGCGCGCATTTGCCCCGGGTGAATGATTCCAAGAGCTTTCAGGAAAACAGCAATGACCAATAAGCAGCGTTTGATTTATTCGATCATCATCGCCCTGGCGGTATTGGCGATCATGTTGGGTCTGTCGCATTTGCAGAACAGCGGCGTGATCACTGAGCAGACCTTCCAGTACATCGCGATTTTCGTGGCTGTCGTGGTCGTGGTCATCAACGGCATCATGCGGCGCAAGGTCAAGCACTGAGGCCGACGCACCGGGTTACACAAAGCGGCCTGAACTATTTTTTCCCTCGTGAACTCCAAAATCCCGCAAGTCATAAAGCCCGAAAAGGGAATTGGAGTTCAAGATGATCAAAAAACTTACTGCTGCCATCCTCGCCACTGCCGCTCTGTCCACCGCCCAGGTTGCCTTGGCCGATAAGCCCGGCGCTGGCTGGATTACTATCGAGAAGGCCATCGAAAAGGCCAAATCGGCGGGCTACACCGAGATCTACAAAATCGAAGCCGATGACAACGGCTACTGGGAAGGCGAAGGGCGCAAGGCCGACAGCCTGACCTACGAGTTCCGCATCGACGGTACGTCGGGCAACGTGCTCCGCGACCAGAAAGACTGATTCAGCCCTCGGTTGAATCCCTACAACAGCGCGACCGGTTCGCGCTGTTGTCGTTTCAGCGCTGCGCCAGTTGACCGAAAACCTCACTTTACCCACGCCCTCGATTGCCTCTAGGCTTGCTGCCCGACATTCACTATCAGCAGGAAGCGGCGCATGAGCGTGCGGATCGAACTCAAAGCAAACCCCACCGAAGAAGAACGTCTGGCTATCCTGGCGCCACTTGTGGATTACAACGCGCAGCAGGCCGGCGATGGTCTCTCGGAAAAGCTGGCGTTGTTGGTACGCGACGAAGTCAGTGGCGAGATCCTTGGCGGATTGCACGCCCGAGTCCTGTACCGCTGGCTATTTGTCGAGTTGCTGGTGGTGCCCGAACAAACCCGCGGGCAGGGGATGGGCTCGACGCTGATGCAAAGGGCTGAAGATCTCGCCCGCGAACGAGGCTGCGTCGGCGTGTGGCTCGATACCTTCGAATTCCAGGCGCCGGACTTCTACCGCCAGCACGGCTATACCGAATTCGGTCATATCGATGACTATCCGCCTGGCCACAAGCGCTTCTTTTTTCAGAAACGCCTGACATCGTCAGAGAAATAATCAGCGGCGAAACGTCCCCGGCCAGCCAGTGATGGTTTTGGGTCGGGGCTTGGCGTAAGTCCTGACCTTGGACGTTGATAGTCCCAGTCGCACCAGTGATTCGGCGAGCATCACCGCTGCGGTCACGCCATCCACTACCGGCACCCCGGTGCGCAGACGGATTTGCTCGTCCAGTCCGGCCATGCCGCCACACCCCAGACAAATGACCTCGGCTTTATCGTCCCTGACCGCCAGCTGCGCCTGGCTGACAATTGCATCAACGGCGCGCTGCGGATCTTGTTCAAGCTCAAGCACGGCCAGTCCGCTGGCGCGCACCGATGCGCAACGTTCGAACAGACCGGCAAGCTTGAGGCGGTCTTCGATCAGCGGCACTGTGCGGTCCAGAGTGGTCACCACCGAGTACGCGTGACCCAGCAGCATCGCCAGACTGGCGCCGGCTTCGGTGATGTCCACTACCGGCACGTCTAGCAACTCTTGCAGGCCTTCGCGCCCGTGCTCGCCATACCCGGCCTGAATTACCGCGTCATATGGCTGATCGTAGGACAGCACCCGATCCATTACTGCGATGGCGGCCAGGTAACTTTCGAAATTGCCCTCAACCGAATCGGCGCCAAAGTGGGGCGTAAGCCCAATGATCTCGGTGCCGGGTGCGGCCACTGATTGTGCTTGGGCGGCGATGGCCTCGGTGATGGATTCAGTGGTGTTGACGTTGACGATCAGTATGCGCATGGGAAGACCTTAGGTTGCGACCAGCGTGATGAAGGAAGAAACCTGCAAAACCTGAACCATCCGGCTTGCCGGTCGAGGCGCCTTGGCGTGTCAGTCAAAGCGCGTGGCGCTGTAGGGGGCGGGATCGGTAAAGGGCTCGGCGCCGGACATCATTTGCGCCAGCAATCGACCGCACACCGGGCCAAGCGTCAGGCCGTGGTGCGCATGGCCAAAGTTAAACCACAGTCCTTTGTGTTTTGGCGCTGGCCCTATCACCGGCCGCATGTCCGGCAGACACGGGCGGCGTCCCAGCCATGGCTCGGCATCCAGCCGTTCCCCCAGCGGGTACAACGTGCGGGCAACCGCTTCGCAGCGGCGCAGCTGGATGTCGTTAGGCGGCGCATCACTGTCGGCGAATTCTATTCCAGTGGTCAGACGTATCCCTTGCGCCATCGGCGCGAGCACGAATCCGGCCTGCGCATCGATCACCGAATGCTGCAATTGCGCACCCGCAAGTGAGGCGTAGTGCATGTGATAGCCGCGCTTGATGCCCAAGGGAATTCGATAACCCAACGGCTTGAACAGCTGCGCCGATTGCGGGCCCAGAGCGATGACCACCTGCTCGGCAACGACCGCGCCTTGTTCACTGTCCACCTGCCATTGCCCGTTGTGCTGGCGCAAACTGCGCGCATCACCCTTGAGCAGCACGCCGCCGCGCGCCACGAACAAGGCCGCGTAACCGCGGGTCAGGGCGCCGGGGTCGCTGACACTTTTAGGGTCCAGCCAATGAATGCCGCCGACAATACCGCCGTGCAAGTCCGGCTCACGCTCCTTCAACTGCTGCACGTTCAGCACGTCATAGCGCAGGCCGAAACGGTCGTTGGACCTGGCATCAGCGACTGCCAGCTCCAACTCACGCGTATCACGATAGAACTCGATCCAGCCCTTGGCGCTGAACAGCCCACCCATTTCGGCCGCCTGGGCGAGCAAGTCGTGCTCGACAACGCAGCGCTCCACCAACGGCAGCATGGCACGGCCAGCGCTCGCCAGATTCTCGGGGGACGACTGCTGCCAATAGCGAAACAGCCAAGGCGCTGCTTTAAGCAAATAGCCGGGGCTGTAACGCATGGCCGATTGTTGATTCAGACCGTAGCGCACCAGCTTCCCGAGCTGACGGGGGAAGGCGTAGGGGATGACGCTGGAGCGCTCGATCAAACCGGCATTGCCGTGACTGGTGCCGCGACCGGGCTCGTCACGGTCAAGCAGTGTTACTCGGTGGCCCGCCGCTTGCAGATGAAGCGCAGAGCAGACACCAATGATTCCGGCGCCCAGAACGAGAGTCTGGCAATGCATTGTCAATCCTTGAACGGCTGATGAAGGGCGGGTGAGGGCCGCAGTTTACCTGTTTGCCACCACGCAGTACTCTCGGCGGGTTGTTCTGTCTGACTCGCACCTCTCACCTTCAACCGGAGTTTCAGATGTCCGCACCCCTCGACACCGCTGCGCTACAGATGATTTCCTTCGCTGATCTGACCGCGCTTTTAGAGCAGATTTTTGTACGTCACGGTACCTCGCCCCAGGTTGCCGCAGTGCTGGCGGCTAACTGTGCGAGTGCTGAACGTGATGGTTCTCACAGCCACGGGATATTCCGTATCAAGGGCTATCTGTCGTCGCTGGCCGCAGGTTGGGTCAATGGCCAGGCGGTGCCGACGGTTGAGGACGTGGGTGCGGCATTCGTGCGGGTCGATGCAGGGGGCGGATTTGCGCAACCGGCGCTGGAAGCGGCCAGAACTCTACTGGTCGAGAAAGCCAGAACAGCTGGCATCGCGATTCTGGCGATCCGTAATTCACACCATTTCGCTGCGTTGTGGCCGGACGTCGAACCGTTCGCCGAGCAAGGGCTGGTCGCGTTGAGCGTGGTCAACAGCATGACCTGCGTAGTGCCTCACGATGCGCAAAAGCCACTGTTCGGTACCAACCCGATTGCCTTTGCCGCGCCCCGTGCCGGTGGAAATCCGATTGTGTTCGACATGGCCACCAGTGCCATTGCCCACGGCGACGTGCAGATTGCCGCCAGGGAAGGGCGCATGTTGCCAGCGGGCATGGGAGTTGACCGAGCTGGCCAGCCGACGTGCGACCCCAAAGCCATTCTCGACGGCGGCGCGTTGCTGCCTTTTGGGGGCTACAAGGGCTCTGCGCTGGCGATGATGGTCGAGTTATTGGCGGCGGCTTTGACGGGGGGGAATTTCTCGTTCGAGTTCGATTGGTCCAAACATCCTGGCGCCCAAACGCCCTGGACGGGTCAGCTCATCATCGTCATCGATCCAGACAAGGGGCGCGGGCAAGACTTCGCCACGCGCAGCGAGGAGCTTGTCCGGCAGATGCAGGGCGTGGGCCAGGAGCGTCTGCCGGGTGATCGACGCTACGCGCAGCGCGCCAGATCCGCGCGCGACGGTATTGCGATCCCCGCGCAGGACCTTCAACGGCTCCGGCAACTGGCGGACGTTTAAACCGCAAGGCGATTGACCTGTCCGCAAGCTTTGAAGAGCACAGGCCGGCTGCGCAGAACCGCAATCGGTTGCGGCGACGCTTCTTGGCTGGCGAGGTGCAGCCGAACTTGAGGCTGTGTGTCCCGAACCTCTTGCAGCGCCCCTGCTCTTTGAGCGCATGGCATTGCAAGCGCACTGGCGCTGATGGCCGCAAGGATAAGAGTGATGATGAAAGCTAGGGTGGTTTTCATGGCCGCGGCTCCTGGGGCAAGTGGTCTGCACCCGAGAGAACCCTTCGTTCGGCAAGTGCAGTGATCGACACTTACAGGCTACGACCGACGGCCGCGGCAGCGCTATCCGATTACTGTCTGCTTCTTGCCTGATGCTGCGCGGCGGGACCTTTTGAAGCGATAGCCGCTCGTCAGAACGGAGCTTGCGTTTGGCCAATTATCCAAATACTGTATGTTTAACCAGTATTTATTGAAACGGAGTTGACCATGCAAACCGCTCGAATCGACAACAGCTTTGAATGTGTCCGTGCCCCGCTGGAACAGACGTTCAGCAGTGTCTGGGGCAATGAAATGCAACGAGAAGACTTTCTGGCACTGGCGTCGGGGCTACGCCACTACAATGCTTCGCTGTCCGCTGAGTATGCTGTTGATGGCTCAATCAGCTCAATGGAGCCTCAAGCGCGTGACGAGTGAGCAGCGCCGGGCTTGTTGCCGGTCCGGCATCAGGCTTGCGCGGTACGTTGCTGGCGGCAAACGGATAATTGACCTGCATGTCAAAATCATCAGCGTGCGGCTGACGTCGTTTCCCGGCTCGAATCATCGCCAGAGCGATCAAGGTAGCCACTACCGATACAGCGCACCAGGACAGCAAAAATGTAATCACTTGGGGTTCTCCGAACTGCAAAAAATCGGGTTGCCACTATAGTAATGGCACCGCTCAGTTTTTGATATCGGCCATAAGTAAAAATGCTTGAGCGGTTGCAAGCACAGTCGGACCGAATACCGGAAATAGCGCAACTCCCGACGTTCAACGCGGTCTTGAGTAAACGATAGTCAACTTTGAGGCAGCGGGTTATGAACGATCTCGGATCACGCTTAAAAGAGGCGCGCAAACGCATGGGGCTGTCGCAACAGGAGTTCGGTGCCATCGGTGGTGTGGAGGCCAATGCACAAGGTAAATACGAAAGCGGTGAGCGCATCCCCCGGTCCGATTATCTGGCGGCCCTGAAGAAGAAGGGTATCGATGTGCTGTACATCCTGTCCGGCGAAAAAACCCCTATGGCCACTGAATCGTTGAACAGTGCCGAGCGCAGCATCATCACCCACTACCGCGCGTTGAGTGAGGACGATCAGGGAGCGATTTCCCAACTGGCAACGTCTCTTTCGGAATGCAACGCCCATATTGATCAAGCTTCCTGAGCCTCGCTGCAGAGATACCCCCTTGCTGGACAATATATGAAACGTTTATGCTTCATATATTCCACGTGAGGTATATTCATGGGCCTGGTAAAAATTTCCGAACAAATGCACGCCAATCTTCGCTCTGTCAGCGCAGCGCTCAGCCGCTCAATCAACGCGCAAGCCGAGCACTGGATGCGAATCGGCATGCTCGCCGAATTGCACCCTGCACTGAACTACAGCGAACTGTGTCAATTGCTCATTCGTGCCGAAAACGCTGGTCCTCAGGTGCTATCCGCTTTGCCGGTTGATATCACCGACTTGATCCCCCAACACAGAGCGGTCTCCCGATGAGTATCAGTATCAAGAGCGAAGCCGATCTGGTGGGTCTTCGGGTAGCGGGCAGGTTGGCAGCGGATGTATTGGCGATGATTGCGCCACATGTCCGGGCCGGTATCAGCACAGAGGCGCTGGACGATATCTGCAATGAGTTCATCGTCAAGGAATTGAAGGTCATTCCTGCCAACGTCGGCTACCACGGCTTTACCAAGACCACCTGTATTTCACCGAACAGCGTCGTCTGTCACGGCATTCCCTCTTCTGAGGACATCCTCAAGGACGGCGACATCATAAATATAGATGTAGCGGTCATCAAAGACGGCTGGTATGGCGATACCAGCCGCATGTACCTGGTAGGTGATGTCAGCCCTTTGGCCAAGCGCCTTGTCGATACGACGTATGAGGCCACACTTGCCGGCATCCACGCGGTGAAACCTGGAGCGACGCTGGGGGATATCGGTCACGCCATCCAAACCGTCGCCTACCGAGAAGGATTCAGCGTGGTACGCGAATACTGCGGTCACGGGATCGGGCGCAAGTATCACGAAGAGCCCCAGGTATTGCATTACGGCGCTGCGGGAAAGGGTATGCGACTGAAGCCGGGCATGGTGTTCACCATCGAACCAATGATTAATGCCGGCAAACCGGGCACTCATGTTTTGGACGATGGCTGGACTGTACTAACCCGCGACGGTTCGCTTTCGGCGCAATGGGAACACATGGTGGCGGTGACGCAAACCGGCTTTGAGCTGTTGACGCCGTGGCCAGACGGCACAGGCGATTACCCGGCAGTTGCGTCGTTTGTCACGGTGACGGACTAATTAAGTCACAATTGCCGGGGTGAGATTCTCCGACTTCGCATGTAGTCTGCGTCTCGTTCCCCTGTAGTGTTGTGGCCTGACCGGCTCATGGATGATCAGGCCCGCAGCACTTGGGGAGAACACCAGATTCCAGACAAAAAAACCCGGCCTGAGCCGGGGTTTTTTTGCCAATCAAACAGGTCAATGATCGAGACTTTTAGCGGCCACGACCCCTGCAGAACTTAGCTTGATAGGGTAGTGCAACGATCGATCGCCTTTGCTGGCCTTGTCCACACTGCCGTCGTGAATCAGGCCGTGCTGCTGCAAGTGTTCCAAGGTATCGGCTACTGCATGTTCGCCCCTGTAGTTATCCAGTACTTCCTTGCCGAGACCGGCCGGATGAGCGTGGAGCAGGCGGGTGAGAACTTCTTTTTTAAGTGCGTTATCGATGGTCATATTTACCTCGCTTTGCTGGTGTCATGAGCGCTGCATGTAAATTGGGACCACTGGATCACGCATTTGTTTGGATTTTCTGACGCGTTAGCTGCTTTTCCATTGCACCTTGGTGATGCCCAGTCCTTCAGCCTGAATGATGGCCAACCGAACCGGATACGCAGAAACAGCGCCGTTCATCCCGCCCACGCCTGCATGTAGCGTGGCGAAATACAACGCTTCGCCGTCGCTGAGACGGTTGGCCTGATGGCAGAAATGCCTAGGTTCGCCGCGAAACTGGTAATGAATTTCAAAATCCTTGTAGTCGTTCATCGTAGTCCCCGCCCGTGCGACGCGTGATGCGGCGCTCTGAAATTAAGTACGGTCTGGAAGTGCCTGGCAGCATGTCTTTCCAATGCGTCCGGGATGCGGCCGTTTTATTTCGAGATCGATACAGGCATGCAAGACTTGGTGGCCATGGATCGTAATGCCGATTCTCTGCCCGTCCCCGAAAACATCTGCGCATTTTCTAGTGACGTGGCAGTGGAAAAACTACACCGTTTCAGGGTGTTTTGAACGTTGCTCCGATGAGCGGCAATGTGCCACACCTGTTCGGATACAACGCTCTCCTCAAGCAGCTAAAGCGCATATTTTTACCCGCGTTTGAAGGGCTCAACTGCAGGCGTTGAGGTTCACGGGGCCGACAAAATCGTTTCCATGACCCATCACGCAGGCAACACGTTGATTGCGCTGGCGCTCCCAGCTTTCAACGGGGTAGGTCTTGTTCCACGCTTGATAGAGTTGCTGATCCTGGCGCGAGATCCGCAGGTTGTACTGCTTGCTCATATAGAAGTAGGTGCGCGCAATCATTCCGCGAATCGACGGTCGTGGCATCACCTTCTTGGCCTTGAAATCCACTTGGGTCAGACACGAGCCGTACTGGCCTGCATGTTCAGGCAGCCAACCGAAACTGAAGTTGTTGCGGTCCCCATTGACTTCGCCAATGCTGGGCACAAGGTTGTGCAAATCAGCCTCGGCGCGCTTATAGACCTGATCGTTACGCGTGCAGTTTTTGCGTCCGCCGTTCTGCCAGCATTGGCGTAAGTGACCAATTTGCCAGGCAGGGACGATATGTTCCCATTCAATGCGTTTGGCCCGGGTAGCATTTTTACGAGGGATATAGCCGCAGGCGGCCAGATCGACTTTGTTGCCTGTGTATTTACAGCCGCAGTAGAACTCCGTGGACTGTGGAGCGTACAGGCCCCACGCGATCTTCTTCGCTTCACTGAAGGTTCGCGGTGCCTCGGCGTGCGAGGCGAAGGAGACAACCATCAAAATACCGGTAAACAGCAGGTTCGAAACCTTGAATCTCATCCGTCAATCTTCCTTGGGCAACGTCCAGAACACCTGGATACCGCCATCATCGCGATAGGCGAGGGTAACGTTGTCGTTCTCAGCGATTTCACCCAGCAACTGATTCCAGTCCTCTTCTGATTCGTCAGGCAGACGGAAGATCAACGCGGCCTTGGACTTTTGCGCAGTGGTTGAATTGATGATTTTTTGAATGCGGATACCCATTCGCTCGTAAGGGCCAGGAGCGGGGGCAGTGGTTGAGTTTTTTGACACGAAAATAATCCCTGGTTTTTGCTGTACATGCGTACAGTATTTCACTGCGGGAAGTTTCGCAATACCGCTGTAGGACAAAGCCCAGTCAATAGAAACGGGCAGGTTATTTTGCAACGCCACCTGGCGAACCAATTCAATGTGCGTCGATCTGATTGCGTATCGGCGGATGAGTTCGCTGCATTTTTAAAAAAAGGAGTCTGCATGAATATCAAACAGTTATGGCTGCCCGTCGCTCTTATTGGTTGCGCGATGCTTGCCGGGTGCTCGACGGCAACCGTGGTCACGCTGCAGAACGGCACACAGTACGTAACCAAAGATACGCCCAAGACCAAAACCAAAGACGGCTTTTACGAATTTGAGGACATTTCCGGAAGAATGATCAAGGTCCGCGCCGACGAAGTGGCGACAGTAAAAGAAGAAGATTGAAAAAGATCGGGGCTGAGCGCATTGAATGCGTCGGCCCCTTTTTTTGGCTCCCGATTATCGGAGCCTGGAAAATCAGTATTCCCAGAACATCCGCTGCAATTCTTTACTGTCGTTGGTTTTTGTCATCGCCACCATCGCCAGAATACGAGCCTTTTGCGGATTCAAGTCGTGTGCCACCACCCAGTCGTATTTGTCGTCGGGCTGTTCGGCATTGCGCAACACGAATCCACCAGCGTTGACGTGGGATGATCGAATGATCTGCACGCCATCCTTGCGCAGCGCTTGCAATGAAGGCACTACCTTCGAGGAGACCGAACCATTGCCGGTGCCCGCGTGGATGATCGCCTTGGCGCCTGACTGGGCCAACGCCTTGTACGCAGTGTCACTGACGTTGCCGTAGGAATAAGCGATATCGACCTGTGGCAAGCTGCTGATCTGCCTGATGTCGAATTCCGAGTTTTGCGTATGACGTTTCGCCGGTAGGCGGAACCAGTAGGATTTGCCTTCGACCACCATCCCCAAAGCGCCCCACGGGCTTTTGAACGCCTCAGTCTTGATGTTGACCATCTTGCTGACATCACGACCCGATTGAATCTCGTCGTTCATGGTCACCAACACGCCCTTGCCTCGGGACTCTGCGCTGCTGGCTACGGCCACTGCGTTGTACAGATTAAGCATCCCGTCAGCGGACATTGCCGTGCCTGGACGCATGGAGCCCACTACTACGATGGGCTTCTCTGTTCTTTCCACGAGATTCAAGAAGTAGGCGGTTTCTTCCAGGGTGTCAGTGCCGTGTGTAATGACGATACCGTCCACATCCGGGCTGTCGGCAAGCTCGGCGACACGTTTGCCCAGTTGCAGCAAGTTGTCGTTGCTGATGCTTTCGGAAGCGATCTGCATCACTTGTTCACCCCGGACGTTCGCCAGCGTGCTGAGTTCAGGCACACCTGCGATCAGCTTGTCGATTCCAACCTTCGCTGCCTGATAGGTCGCGCTGTTGGCAGAGCTGGCGCCTGCCCCGGCAATGGTGCCGCCGGTAGCGAGAATCACTACGTTGGCCAGCTTCGACTTGGCCACCGGTGGCTGTTCAGCGTTATCGGCCCAAGTGAGGGCGGGCGATAGCATCAGGCAAAGGGCCAAGGCGCCCGGAGCAAAGGTGTTCAATGCATTTTTCATTATTGTTCTCTCGCGGCTGAAAAACAGTGCCTTCATGACACCGTGAAAATCTGTCCTGCTGGCGCTGAACAGACTGCGAGAGGCAATTGCAGAAAACATACCAAATGATTCAGAAAGCGCAGGTGTCTGAAAGATATAGTTTTATTCGGTTAAGGCTATTCAAATGAATGTCTATGCGTACGGAGTTCCGAACACCAGTGGCATGACCTGTTCGGGCAGCCGACTGCTCGAGCAGGTCATGCTACCGACCGAGATCTCAATTCATTTAACGCGGTTCAAACAGCATTGAGCTGAGCGATGACTGGACGGTTCTCGCGGTTGACAAATCTTGTAACCCTTCCCATAGTTCCACTACGCAAACGTTTGCGCTTCGAATGCCTTTTACTCGATCGATGCGCTGACGGTGCCGATAAAATAATCATAAATGTCGGAGTGATCCCATGAAGCTGCCTTTCGCTGCACGCCTTCTCGCTGTTGCCATGCTTACCGCCACTGCTGTTTCCCTGCCTGTTTCATCCGCCTTCGCCGACGACGCCAAAAAGCCCACGGTCGCGCTGGTAATGAAATCCCTGGCCAACGAATTCTTCCTGACCATGGAAGATGGCGCCAAGGTCTATCAGAAAGAACATTCTGCTGACTTCGACCTGATCTCCAACGGTATCAAAAACGAATCCGATACAGCCGCGCAGATCGATATCGTCAATCAGATGATCGTCAAGAAAGTCGACGCCCTGGTGATCGCACCGGCTGACTCCAAGGCCCTGGCTTCGGTGATCAAGAAGGCGATGGACGCTGGTATCAAGGTCGTCAACATCGACAACCAGCTTGACGTCGATGTGCTCAAAAGCAAAAACATGGAAGTGCCGTTCGTAGGGCCGAACAACCGCAAAGGCGCCAAGCTGGTGGGTGACTACCTGGCCAAGCAACTGACCGCAGGTGATCAGGTCGGCATTATCGAAGGCGTTCCGACTACCACTAACGCTCAACAGCGCACTGCAGGTTTCAAGGATGCAATGGATGGCGCGCAGATGAAGATCGTCTCCACGCAATCGGGCAACTGGGAAATCGACAAGGGCAACGCAGTTGCCTCGGCCATGCTCAACGAATACCCGAACCTGAAAGCTTTGCTGGCTGGTAACGACAGCATGGCGTTGGGCGCAGTTTCGGCGGTCCGTGCCGCAGGCAAGGCCGGTAAAGTGCAAGTGGTTGGCTACGACAACATCAATGCCATCAAGCCGATGCTCAAGGACGGCCGCGTCCTCGCGACGGCTGATCAGTTCGCTGCACGCCAGGCAGTCTTCGGTATCGACACTGCGCTGAAGATGATCAAAGGCCAAAAACTCGACATCAAGGACGGTGTGATCGAGACCCCTGTCGAGCTGGTCACCAAGCCGCAATAAGCCCAGCTTCGTCTCACACACCTGAAACAGCGTCCGCCTTCGTCTGAAGGCGGGTGCGTGGAGAGCGTTATGTCAGCGTCTGCTCAGGCCGCTGTTCTATCTGTCAGCGGTATCGGCAAAACCTACGCCCAACCTGTTCTCGGCGACATCGACCTGACGCTGATGCGTGGGGAAGTGTTGGCCTTGACCGGTGAAAACGGCGCAGGCAAAAGCACCCTGTCCAAGATCATCGGCGGCCTGGTTACACCGACCACCGGCCAGATGCAATTTCAGGGTCAGCCCTATGCACCTGCCAGCCGTACCCAGGCCGAAAAGCTCGGCGTGCGTATGGTCATGCAAGAACTCAATCTGCTGCCGACGCTGTCGGTGGCTGAAAACCTGTTTCTCGACAACTTGCCCAGTCGCGGTGGGTGGATCAACCGCAAGCGCCTGCGTGAAGACGCGATCAAAGCCATGGCACAAGTCGGGCTAGATGCCATCGACCCGGATACGCTGGTCAGCGAGTTGGGCATCGGCCATCAGCAGATGGTCGAGATCGCCCGCAACTTGATCGGCGACTGTCATGTACTGATCCTCGACGAGCCGACGGCGATGCTGACCGCTCGTGAAGTCGAGATGCTGTTCGAGCAGATCACCCGCTTGCAGGACCGTGGCGTGTCGATCATCTACATCTCCCATCGACTGGAAGAACTGGCCCGCGTCGCCCAGCGCATCGCCGTGCTGCGCGACGGCAAACTGGTGTGCGTCGATGCAATGGCCAATTACAACAGCGAGCAGTTGGTCACGCTGATGGTCGGGCGTGAGCTGGGGGAAAAGATCGATCTGGGCGAGCGCAGGATTGGTGACGTCGCGTTGTCAGTCAAAGGCTTGAGCCGATCGGACAAAGTGCTCGATGTCTCGTTCGACGTGCGCGCCGGGGAAATTTTCGGCATTTCAGGGCTGATCGGAGCGGGGCGTACCGAGCTGATGCGCCTGATCTACGGCGCCGACATCGCCGACAGCGGCACTATCGAAGTCGGCAGCCCTTTGCGTGCGGTCAATGTGCGATCGCCAGTGGATGCGGTCGGTCATGGCATCGCACTGATCACCGAAGATCGCAAAGGCGAGGGCCTGCTGTTGTCGCAATCGATCAGCGCCAATATCGCGCTGGGCAACATGGAGGCGATCTCCAATGCTGGCGTTGTGGACGGTAGTGCTGAAATGAAACTCGCCCGCCGTCAGGTGGACGCCATGCGCATTCGTAGCTCCAGTCCGACGCAGTTGGTGTCCGAGCTGTCCGGTGGCAATCAGCAGAAAGTGGTGATCGGCCGCTGGCTGGAGCGTGATTGCCAAGTGATGCTGTTTGATGAGCCTACCCGTGGCATCGACGTCGGCGCCAAATTCGACATTTACACCTTATTGGGCGATCTGACGCGCCAGGGCAGGGCGCTGGTGGTGGTGTCCAGCGACCTGCGCGAACTGATGCTGATCTGCGACCGGATCGGCGTGCTATCCGCCGGCCGCATGATCGACACCTTCGAGCGCGACAGCTGGACCCAGGATGAACTGCTTGCCGCCGCCTTCGCTGGCTACCAAAAACGTGATGCGCTGCTGTCCGACGCCGCGCCCAGGATTGACTGATGAAAACGCCTACTCCTAACAGCGCCGCGCTGCCATCTCCCGGCAAACGCAGCGGTAACTATTTCGGCCTCGGCACCTACCTGGGGCTGGCTGGCGCATTGCTGGCAATGATCGTATTGTTCTCATTGCTCAGCGATCACTTCCTGTCTTACGAAACCTTCAGCACCCTGGCCAACCAGATCCCTGATTTGATGGTACTGGCGGTCGGCATGACGTTCATCCTGATCATCGGCGGTATCGATCTTTCTGTGGGTTCGGTGTTGGCGCTGGCCGCTTCGGCGGTCAGCGTGGCGATGCTCGGCTGGGGCTGGGGCGTTTTACCCTCCGCGTTGCTGGGCATGGCCTGCGCGACGGTGGCGGGAACCATTACCGGCTCGATCACCGTGGCCTGGCGCATTCCCTCGTTCATCGTCTCGCTGGGCGTGCTGGAAATGGCCCGTGGCGTGGCGTATCAGATGACCGATTCGCGCACCGCGTACATCGGTGACTCCTACGCCTGGTTGTCGAACCCTTTTGCGTTCGGTATTTCGCCTTCGTTCGTGATCGCCTTGATCGTGATCTTCGTCGCCCAAGCGGTGCTGACCCGTACGGTCTTTGGCCGCTACCTGATCGGCATCGGCACCAATGAAGAAGCCGTGCGTCTGGCAGGGATCAATCCAAAGCCCTACAAAATTCTGGTGTTCTCGCTGATGGGCTTGCTGGCCGGTGTCGCAGCGCTGTTCCAGATTTCCCGTCTGGAGGCCGCTGATCCCAATGCCGGTTCCGGCCTTGAGCTGCAAGTGATTGCCGCAGTGGTAATCGGCGGCACCAGCCTGATGGGCGGACGTGGCTCGGTGATCAGCACTTTTTTTGGTGTGCTGATTATTTCGGTGCTGGCGGCTGGGCTTGCGCAAATCGGCGCAACCGAGCCGACCAAGCGCATCATCACTGGCGCCGTGATCGTCGTAGCCGTTGTGCTCGACACCTATCGCAGCCATCGCGCAAAACGGCGCGGCTGATATGGCTACGATCAAAGATGTGGCGGCCCTTGCAGGGATTTCCTACACCACCGTCTCCCATGTTCTGAACAGAACCAGACCGGTGAGTGAGCAGGTGCGGCTCAAAGTCGAAGCGGCGATTGCCCAGCTCGATTACGTGCCCAGCGCCGTGGCGCGGTCGTTGAAGGCCAAGGCAACTGCGACTATCGGGCTGTTGATTCCCAACGGCATCAATCCGTACTTCGCCGAGCTGGCTCGAGGGATCGAAGACTACTGCGAGCGCAACGGATTCTGCGTGATTTTGTGCAACTCCGACGACGACCCTGACAAGCAGCGCAGTTATTTGCGGGTGCTGCTGGAGAAGCGCGTGGACGGCTTGATTGTGTCGTCGGTAGGCAGTGATGCCGGGCTCGTCGATGGTTTGGCGGGAGTACGCACACCGATGGTGATCGTTGACCGGGATCTGGAACACATTACTGCGGATCTGGTGCGTATCGATCACGAATTGGGCGCCTATCTGGCGACGTCGCATTTGCTGGAACTGGGGCATCGCCACATTGCCTGCATTTGTGGCCCGGCGCAGACCAGTGTCGCCCGCATGCGCCTGGCCGGCTATCGGCGTGCCATGCAGGAGGCCAAGATTGAAGTCCCTGCATCCTGGGTAGTCGAAAGTGATTTCACCAGCCCAAGCGGCTACACCGCGGCAGTGGTTCTGCTTGAAGGCGAGCGACCCACGGCAATTTTCGCGGCCAACGACATGGTCGGTTTCGGCGTGCTGCGCGCTGCGGCCGAGCGTAATATCCGCGTGCCCACGGACCTGTCGGTTATTGGTTTCGATGACATCCAGATGAGCCGTTATGTCTACCCGGCGTTGACCACGGTGGGCCAGTCGATTTTGCAGCTGGGCGAGCGCGCCGCCGAAGTGCTCTTGCGTAGAATCGCCGCTCCGGCTACCTCGACCGTCGAACAGTTGATCGTCGTGCCGAGCATCGTATTGCGCGAATCCACTGCTCCGCCGACCAATGCATTTAATGAATTTCGCTGAACCGCCCGGATTGAAGAGTAGAGAGCCATGCAAGCAAAAGTAGTGATAGTCGGCAGCCTCAACATGGACCTGGTGACACGCGCGCCACGGCTGCCACGGGGCGGCGAGACCCTCGCGGGACATTCTTTCGTGACAGTGCCGGGAGGCAAGGGCGCCAATCAGGCAGTCGCGGCTGCGCGTCTTGGTGCTAGCGTCGCGATGGTCGGTTGTGTCGGCGACGACGCTTATGGCGATCAATTGCGCACCGCGTTGCTCGCCGAAGGCATCGATTGCGACGCGGTGACTGCCATCGCTGGCGAGTCCACCGGAGTGGCGCTGATCGTGGTCGATGACAACAGCCAGAACGCCATCGTGATCGTCGCGGGCGGTAACGGGCATGTTTCTTCAGCGGTAGTGGACGGTTTCGATGCACTGCTCAGCCAGGCCGAGGTAATCATCTGTCAGCTGGAAATTCCTATGGACACCGTCGGACATGTCCTCAAGCGCGGCAGGGAGTTGGGCAAAATCGTCATTCTCAATCCGGCCCCGGCCAGCGCGCCGCTGCCGGCCGACTGGTACTCGCTGATCGATTACCTGATACCCAACGAAAGTGAGGCGACCATGCTGACCGGTCTGCCGGTGGACTCGGTGGCGACGGCCGATGCTGCCGCTACCGCATTGTTGGCAGCGGGCGCTTCCAAAGTCATCGTCACCTTGGGTGCCCAAGGATCGCTGTTCGCTTCAAACGCCCGCTCGCAACATTTCCCGGCGCCCAAGGTGCAGGCTGTCGACACCACGGCAGCCGGTGACACGTTTGTCGGTGGCTTTGCGGCGGCATTGGCCGAGGGCAAAAGCGAGTCCCTGGCCATCCAGTTCGGGCAGATTGCCGCTGCACTATCCGTCACCCGCTCGGGAGCGCAACCGTCCATTCCGACATTCAATGAAGTCCAGGGATTCAAGCCATGAAAAAAACTCCCTTACTCAACATCGCGCTGTCGCGAGTGGTGGCATCGCTTGGACATGGCGACGTACTGATGATCGTCGACGCGGGAATGCCAGTGCCTCCCGGCGTCGAGTTGATCGACCTGGCGTTGACCCATGGCGTGCCGGATTTCGTCAGCGTGCTGAACACCGTACTGACCGAAATGCAGGTTGAAAGCCACGTATTGGCGCAGGAAATCTTCGATAAAATTCCACCTGCGCTTGCCACCCTTAAAACCCTTGAGGCCAGTGGAAGCCTGGGTCTGCAGCGTCTGGTCAGCCATGACGAGCTGAAAGTCATCAGCCGCAGCGCCCGCGCCATAGTGCGCACTGGCGAATGCCAGCCTTACACCAACATTGCCTTGGTCTCAGGTGTCGTCTTCTGACGCCTTTGGCTTATTTGTCGTTCACGTGGAACAGGGAGTTTCCTATGCAGTACTTTCGTTTTTATCTTTCTCGTCTGATCAGGAGCGTGCTTGTTTTGGTCATCATCGGTGCCACTGCTGCCCAGGCAGCCGAAAAACGCAATCTGATCATCGACACCGATCCAGGCGCCGACGATGTGGTGGCGCTGCTGCTGGCGCTGGCGTCGCCGGACGAGCTGAATGTGATGGCGATTACCACGGTGGCCGGTAACGTGCGGGTGGATAAAACTTCGCGCAATGCCAGGCTTGCCCGGGAATGGGCGGGGCGCGAAGACGTTCCGGTTTATGCCGGTGCCGGCAAGCCGATGGTGCGTACGCCGATCTACGCCGAGAACATTCACGGTAAAGAAGGACTGCCGGGGATTGAGGTTCACGAACCCGCGAAAGGGCTGGCTGACGGCAGCGCCGTGCAATACCTGATCGACACCCTGAGCAATGCTCCGCCTCACAGCATCACTGTGGCGATGCTTGGCCCGCAGACCAATCTGGCGCTGGCGCTGATTCAGGCGCCGGAAATTACCCAGGGCATCAAGGAGGTGGTAGTCATGGGCGGCGCTCATTTCAACGGCGGCAACATCACGCCCGTGGCTGAATTCAACCTCTTCGCCGATCCTGATGCTGCCAAAGTTGTGCTCGCCAGTGGCGTGAAGCTGACCTACGTGCCTTTGGACGTCACCCACAAGATCCTCACCAGCGAGCAACGCCTCAAGCAGATCGAGGCGTTGAACAATCAGGCAGGGAAACTGGTCGGCGCGATTCTCAACGAGTACGTCAAGGCGGACATGGTGCACTACGGGTTGCCGGGCGGGCCGGTGCATGACGCGAGCGTGATTGCCTGGTTGCTCAAGCCTGAACTGTTCAGCGGCAAATCCGTCAATCTGGCGATTGACAATCGAGAAGGGCTGGGACTGGGCCAGACGGTGGCCGATTGGTATGACACTTTAGGAAGCGTCAAGAACGTTTTCTGGGTCGAAGACGGCGACGCTCAAGGTTTTTTCAACTTGCTGACCGAGCGTCTCGCACGCCTTAAATAGTTGTTGCTCAGGCTTGGGTCGATACTTCGACCGCATAGCGCAGCAGCATCTGGTTCATGAATGTCTGGGCGCCGCGGGTGCCCAGTTCTTTCACCAGCAGATCGATGGCGATGATCGCCAGTTCCTCCGCGCTTCCCGGGCTGTGGGCGCATTGGCCTTGTGGCCATTTGGCCTTGATATCAGCATCGATCGATACGACTGCCATGATCTCTCGTCTCTCTCCGGTGTCTCTAATGTCGCGTTCGGGACAGCTAGTCCCGACTCTCGTCGCCGAACTTGGACGTTGCGTCAGGCGAGGCAGTAAACCATCTTGAGCACGATTTCGCACTGATACTTAGGCATGAGTTGTCCACAGCTCGCAGTTCGACAGCACTCGGCGCCGGGCTGGAACATTCTCACCCGTGTAGATGATGAAAACGTTTTGTGACGATTTGGCCGTTCATCATTGAGCTGGGTGGGGCAGACTCCGCCGCTGAAGAGTGCCATCGGCCTCCCGCCCAGATCGTTGCGAATGCAACAAAGCACGGCGAGTGCGGTCGCACAGGTTCTGGTTTACGTAAATGCAAGGAGATTGTATGTCCTGGAAGCTGGCCCCAACGGCGGTTGTACTCGCCGCAGCGATGATGGCAGGGTGCAGCAGCACTTCTGAATCATCGGGTAGCGCAACCCAAGATTCCACCGCAGTTGATAGCGGTTATTCAAGCTGTGATGCATCCGCTGCGCAATTCACAGTCGGCAAGGCCGCTTCACCGGCTTTGCTGGAGCAAGCCAAGGCCAAGGCTGGTGCGCAGACGGCGAGGGCGCTTGGGCCCAATGACATGGTGACCCTGGAATACCGCTCTGATCGGCTGAACCTCAATACCGATCGGGCAGGCACCGTGACCCGCGTCAACTGCGGCTGATCGCCAAAATGCAGGCGTAAAAAAACCCCGTCAGTGACGGGGTTTTTTTTAGAACGCGTGGATTACTCCGCGCGAACCTGAGCAGCTTGCATGCCCTTTTGGCCTTTCTCAGCCACGAAGGAAACGGTCTGGCCTTCTTTCAGGCTTTTGAAACCGTCGCTTTCGATAGCTTTGAAGTGTACGAACAGGTCGTCACCGCCACCCTGTGGAGTGATAAAGCCGAAGCCTTTTTCATCGTTGAACCATTTTACGGTGCCGGTTTGGCGATTAGACATGGTGTATCTCCAAGAACATAATTTTTCAGTAGTACTGTGCTGCTCAGGCCAACTGGGCACACCGGGCTATCATAGTCGAAATGTACGAATGCAGAACTTTTTCAGTAAGAACTTTGCGCTTGTAGCTGAAATTCATACGCGGAAATGATTTCCTGACACTGGTCTGTAACGGCAAATTTCCCGGTGTCGCCATCCCTGCTGTATGGCTGAACACCTTGAATTACGCGGGCTTCGCAGTTGGGTCGGTAACAGTGGAAGAACCCGGCATCGACCCGAATCTGCAGAAGTGTAAATTTTTTATTTTTTGCCCTGAAGGCAGTGTTCACCTACTGCTTTTTGCAGTCGAGCGGTCAGTTCTGTGCTCGGCGGAGTATTCGTATCATTGAGCGAAGCGATCTCCTTGTCGGTGAAGCTCTTATTGATTTGCTGTGCGCCGCATTCGCAGTGGCTCTGAACCGCTTTTGCATCCATGCCAGGGTTGTTCTGGCCTGCCGCCGCTGCGCACTCAGTCATATAGGTGGTCTTGGTCTTGGCATCCATCGCAGCATGAGCGCTCATCGGCAGCGCAAAGGCGATAGGGGTGAGCAGGGCGGCAACACGTAGAAAATTCATGGTGGTTTCCTTCTCTTATATGGCTGTCTGACCGACAGCGTGAACAGGGGGCACGGATAATCTGACGGCAATCGTTGCAGCCAGTTCACCAAGACCAGTTCACTAAAAGCAGGAACATGCCGAACTGCCGATGCATTAATTCGCTTGCAGACGCCTGCGACCTGCCTGCGCAGCGGGGAGCTGTGCTAGGATGCGCGTCCTGCGGATTTGCTCAAACGTTGCGAGTGGTTACTTCGCTCGGCGCAGAACTCATTTTTTGAATCGTTAATTCCAGTCACTCTGGTTCGGTCATTGGTTGGCCTTCGGGCTCCTGCCACTGTGAGGCAGGCATACCGCCGAATCGCGTACTGGCTCTATCCCACCCACGTGACCTTTGGTAGGGGTCACCACTAGGAGAGGAGGCGCCATGCCCACCATTACTCTTCCCGACGGCAGCCAACGTTCTTTCGATCATCCGGTTTCCGTAGCCGATGTTGCGCTATCCATCGGCGCTGGTCTGGCCAAGGCCACCGTAGCCGGCAAGGTCAATGGTCAACTGGTCGATGCCAGTGACCTGATAAGCGTCGATGCAACCCTGCAAATCATTACCCCCAAGGATCAGGAAGGTCTGGAGATCATCCGACATTCCTGCGCTCACCTTGTGGGTCATGCCGTCAAGCAGCTGTACCCGACGGCAAAAATGGTCATCGGTCCGGTCATCGATGACGGCTTCTACTACGATATCGCGTATGAGCGCCCGTTCACCCCAGACGATCTGGCGGCGATCGAGCAGCGCATGCAGCAGCTGATCGAGAAAGATTACGACGTGATCAAAAAGGTCACGCCCCGTGCCGAAGTGATCGAGGTGTTCAGCGCTCGTCACGAAGATTACAAACTGCGTCTGGTCGAAGACATGCCAGAGCAGCAGACCATGGGTCTGTACTATCACGAAGAATACGTCGACATGTGCCGCGGCCCGCACGTGCCGAACACACGTTTCCTCAAGTCTTTCAAGCTGACCAAGTTGTCCGGCGCCTACTGGCGCGGCGATGCCAAGAATGAGCAGCTGCAGCGCGTCTACGGCACCGCCTGGGCTGACAAGAAGCAACTGGCGGCTTACATCCAGCGCATCGAAGAAGCTGAAAAGCGCGATCACCGCAAGATCGGCAAGCGTCTTGGCCTGTTCCATACCCAGGAAGAAGCGCCGGGCATGGTGTTCTGGCACCCGAACGGCTGGACCCTGTACCAGGTGCTCGAGCAATACATGCGCAAGGTTCAGCGTGAGAACGGCTATCTGGAGATCAAGACTCCACAAGTGGTCGATCGCTCCTTGTGGGAAAAGTCCGGACACTGGGCCAACTACGCCGATAACATGTTCACCACTGAGTCCGAGAGCCGCGACTACGCTATCAAGCCGATGAACTGCCCTTGCCATGTGCAGGTGTTCAACCAGGGTCTGAAAAGCTACCGCGAGTTGCCGATGCGCCTGGCCGAATTCGGTGCCTGTCACCGCAATGAGCCTTCAGGAGCGTTGCACGGGATCATGCGTGTGCGTGCGTTTACTCAGGACGATGCTCACATTTTCTGCACCGAAGAGCAGATGCAGGCCGAATCGGCTGCGTTCATCAAGCTCACTTTGGCGGTATACGAAGATTTCGGGTTCAAGGACATCGAACTCAAACTTTCCACCCGTCCTGAAAAACGCGT
Source organism: Pseudomonas corni (assembly GCF_057128765.1). Lineage (NCBI taxonomy): Bacteria > Pseudomonadati > Pseudomonadota > Gammaproteobacteria > Pseudomonadales > Pseudomonadaceae > Pseudomonas > Pseudomonas corni. The sequence continues at coordinate 29,505 of NZ_JBSKHW010000008.1, read as the reverse complement.
TGGCTCCGATGAGCTGTGGGATCGAGCCGAAGCTGCATTGGCCGCAGCGCTAGACAGTGCTGGCCTGCCATACGATCTGCAGCCGGGCGAGGGTGCCTTTTACGGCCCGAAAATCGAATTCTCCCTAAAGGATTGCTTGGGTCGCGTCTGGCAATGCGGTACATTGCAGCTCGATTTCAACCTGCCAGTCCGTTTAGGCGCCGAATTCGTCACCGAAGACAACGGTCGCAAACATCCTGTGATGCTGCACCGTGCGATTCTCGGTTCCTTCGAGCGTTTTATCGGCATTCTTATCGAGCACTACGAAGGTGCATTCCCGGCCTGGTTGGCTCCAACTCAAGCGGTGATCCTCAATATCACTGATAAACAGGCAGATTTTGCCCTTGAAGTGGAAAAAACTTTGGCTGAAAGCGGGTTTCGTGCCAAGTCTGACTTGAGAAATGAAAAGATCGGCTTTAAAATCCGCGAGCATACTTTGCTCAAGGTTCCCTACCTCCTCGTAATCGGAGATCGGGAGGTTGAAACGCAAACTGTCGCTGTGCGTACCCGTGAAGGTGCAGACCTTGGCTCGATGCCGGTCGCCCAATTCTCGGAGTTTCTTGCACAAGCGGTTTCCCGGCGTGGTCGCCAAGATTCGGAGTAATTACTATTAAGCGTGAAATGAGACAAGATAAACGAGCTGCACCGAAGGCCCCGATCAACGAGAATATCTCGGCCCGCGAGGTTCGGCTTATTGGGGCTGAGGGAGAACAGCTTGGGATTGTGTCAATTGAAGACGCGCTTCTTAAGGCTGAAGAGGCCAAACTGGATTTGGTGGAAATTTCCGCCGATGCAGTACCCCCTGTTTGCAAACTGATGGACTACGGCAAATCGATCTTCGAAAAGAAGAAGCAGGTTGCCGCCGCCAAGAAAAACCAGAAGCAGATTCAGGTTAAAGAAATCAAGTTTCGTCCAGGGACGGAGGAAGGGGATTACCAGGTAAAACTACGCAACCTGGTACGTTTCCTGAGTGACGGGGACAGGGCCAAGGTGTCTTTGAGATTCCGCGGTCGTGAGATGGCCCACCAGGAGCTGGGGATGGAGTTGTTGAAGCGAGTTGAAGCTGACTTGCTCGAATACGGCGCCGTCGAACAGCATCCGAAGATGGAAGGACGCCAACTTATTATGGTCATCGCCCCCAAAAAGAAGAAGTGACCACCAGGGCACGGCAGGCCTTGCGGTTATGTTTATCAACTGAATGCGGAGTATCCGAACATGCCAAAGATGAAGACTAAAAGTGGTGCAGCTAAGCGGTTTTTGAAAACTGCTAACGGCATCAAGCACAAACACGCTTTCAAGAGCCACATCCTGACTAAAATGTCGACCAAGCGTAAGCGTCAACTGCGCGGTAGCAGCTTGCTGGCACCGTGTGACGTGGCAAAAGTCAAGCGCATGCTGCGCCTTCGTTAATTTAGTCAAGATATAGAGGAAGTTACTCATGGCTCGTGTAAAGCGTGGCGTCATGGCGCGTAAGCGTCACAAAAAGATTCTGAAACTTGCTAAAGGCTACTACGGCGCGCGTTCACGCGTATTCCGCGTTGCCAAGCAAGCGGTTATCAAGGCTGGCCAATACGCCTACCGTGACCGTCGTCAGAAAAAACGTCAGTTCCGCGCTCTGTGGATCGCTCGTATCAATGCTGGTGCGCGTATCAACGGTCTGTCCTACAGCCGTTTCATCGCTGGCCTGAAAAAAGCATCGATCGAGATCGACCGCAAGGTTCTGGCTGATCTGGCAGTGAACGAAAAAGCGGCGTTTGCTGCGATTGTCGAGAAAGCTAAAGCCACCTTGGCCTAAGTCCCCGGCAATCACCGGACCTCTCATCGAGGTTCGGTGTTAAACGTCATAAATAGGGGAAGAGCCTTTCAAGCTCTTCCCCTATTTCGTATCTGGAGTCTGTAAATGGAAAACCTGGACGCGCTGGTCTCTCAAGCACTTGAGGCTGTGCAAAGCGCTGAAGACATCAATGCCCTGGAGCAAATCCGGGTTCACTACCTTGGCAAAAAAGGTGAATTGACTCAGGTGATGAAGACCCTGGGGAATTTACCGGCAGAAGAGCGCCCACAAGTCGGCGCCCTGATCAACGTTGCCAAGGAGCGTGTCACAGAGGTTCTCAATGTGCGCAAGGCATCGTTCGAGCAGGCGGATTTAGCCGCCAAACTCGCTGCCGAGTCCATTGACGTGACCCTGCCTGGCCGCGGCCAGACCTCCGGTGGTCTGCATCCCGTTACCCGGACTCTGGAACGCATCGAGCAATTCTTCACCCATATTGGCTACGGCATCGCTGAAGGCCCTGAGGTAGAAGACGATTACCACAACTTCGAGGCGCTCAACATCCCAGGCCATCACCCGGCCCGGTCGATGCACGACACCTTCTATTTCAACGCCAATATGTTGTTGCGCACCCATACCTCGCCGGTACAGGTACGCACCATGGAGTCGAACAAGCCGCCGATCCGCATCGTCTGCCCAGGCCGTGTGTATCGTAGCGATTCGGATATCACTCACTCGCCGATGTTTCACCAGGTTGAAGGCCTTTTGGTTGATCGCGATATCAACTTCGCAGACCTCAAGGGCACCATCGAAGAGTTCCTGCGGGTGTTCTTCGAGAAAGAGCTGGCAGTGCGTTTTCGTCCGTCGTACTTCCCGTTCACCGAACCTTCCGCTGAAGTCGATATGGAATGCGTGATGTGCAGCGGTAAAGGCTGTCGTGTCTGCAAGCAGACCGGCTGGCTGGAAGTGATGGGCTGCGGCATGGTTCATCCGGATGTATTGCGCATGTCGGGTATCGACCCGGAAGAATTCCAGGGATTTGCGTTCGGCATGGGTGCAGAGCGTCTGGCCATGCTGCGTTACGGCGTCAATGATTTGCGTCTGTTCTTCGACAACGACTTGCGGTTCCTCGCGCAATTTCGCTAGGTCGCACGCCCGTAACGAATCTTTCAGGAGAGCAGGATGAAATTCAGTGAACAATGGTTGCGTGGCTGGGTAAGCCCGCAAGTATCCCGCGACGAGCTGGTTGCTCGTCTGTCGATGGCCGGTCTCGAGGTCGATAGCGTCACCCCGGCTGCTGGTGAATTTAGTGGCGTGATCGTCGGCGAAGTGCTGAGTACAGAACAACACCCCGACGCTGACAAGCTGCGTGTCTGCCAGGTCAGCAATGGTTCGGAAACCTTTCAGGTCGTCTGCGGTGCGCCCAATGTGCGCCCTGGTTTGAAGATTCCGTTCGCCATGATTGGCGCCCAGTTGCCGGGCGACTTCAAGATCAAGAAAGCCAAGCTGCGCGGCGTTGAATCCAACGGCATGCTGTGCTCTCAGGCTGAGCTGAAAGTGGGTGAGGGTAATGACGGGCTCATGGAGCTGCCAGCAGATGCGCCGGTGGGCCAGGACTTTCGTGTTTACCTTGAGCTCGACGACGCCAGCATCGAAGTCGATCTGACGCCCAACCGTGGCGATTGCCTGTCGGTGGCCGGTCTGGCGCGGGAAGTCGGCGCACTGTACGACGCCACAGTCACCCGTCCGACGATCGCCGCAGTGCCCGCCGTGCACGATGAAGTGCTTTCGGTTGAAGTGCTGGCGCCCGCCGCGTGCCCGCGATATCTGGGCCGTGTCATTCGTAACGTCGATCTGTCTCGTCCCACGCCGTTGTGGATGGTTGAGCGTCTGCGCCGTTCCGATGTGCGCAGCATCGATGCTGCCGTAGACATTACCAACTACGTCATGCTCGAACTGGGCCAGCCACTGCACGCGTTCGACCTCGCCGAGATCAATGGCGGGATTCGTGTGCGCATGGCAGAGGAGGGTGAGAAGCTCGTCCTGCTCGACGGTCAGGAAGTCAGTTTGCGTGCCGACACGCTGGTGATCGCTGATCATCAACGGGCATTGGCCATCGCCGGTGTCATGGGTGGCGAACACAGTGGTGTGTCCACCACGACCCGCGACATTTTCCTTGAAAGTGCCTTCTTCGATCAGATTTCCGTTGCTGGCAAGGCCCGTTCATACGGGCTGCACACCGACGCGTCACATCGTTATGAGCGTGGCGTCGATTGGCAACTGGCCCGTGAGGCCATGGAGCGTGCAACCGGATTGCTGCTGGAAATCACCGGCGGCGAAGCCGGCCCGGTCATCGAGACCGTCAGCGAGAAATATTTGCCATCAGTGGCTCCTGTCATTTTGCGCGCTGATCGTATCGAGCAAATGCTTGGCCTGAAAATCGAGAGCGCTGAAGTCGAACGTTTGCTCACCGCGCTGGGCCTGAAAATTTCGTCGGATGTCGCTGGGCAATGGCGTGTTGACGTACCAAGCCATCGATTCGATATCACGCTTGAAGTCGATTTGATCGAAGAGCTGGCTCGTCTTTATGGCTACAACCGCTTGCCGGTTCGTTATCCGCAGGCGCGCCTGGCACCCCAGGCCAGGTCCGAATCGCAGGGCGATCTGCCTGCACTTCGCCGTTTGCTGGTAGCACGCGGTTACCAGGAAGCGATCACGTACAGCTTCATCGATCCTAAATGGTTTGAACTGTTCAGCCCGGGTGTCGAGCCTTTGCTGCTGGCCAATCCTATTTCCAATGACATGGCGGCAATGCGCGCGTCGCTATGGCCGGGCCTGGTCAAGGCTTTGCAGCACAACCTTAATCGCCAGCAGGATCGCATTCGTCTGTTCGAAAGCGGCCTGCGTTTCGTTGGCCAATTGGACGGGCTCAAGCAAGAGCCGATGTTGGCGGGTGTCATTTGCGGTAGCCGTCTGCCGGAAGGATGGGCGCAAGGTCGCGATGCGGTGGATTTCTTCGACGTGAAAGCTGACGTTGAAGCGGTGCTGGGCTTTGCCGGCGCGCTCGATGATTTCACTTTTTCGTCAGGTCAGCACCCGGCGTTGCATCCTGGGCAGACCGCGCGCATCGAGCGTGACGGTCGTGAAGTAGGCTTCATCGGCGCACTTCATCCTGAGCTGTCGAAGACCCTCGGGCTGGATCGTCCGGTGTTCGTCTTCGAGCTGATACTGGCCGATGTTGCGAAAGGCCGTTTGCCGGAATTCCACGAGTTGTCGCGCTTCCCTGAAGTACGTAGAGACCTTGCGCTCATAGCTGATCGCGACGTCGCTTCCAGTGCTGTGTTGAGCGTTATTCGTGAAAATGCAGGGGAATGGCTCACGGACCTCACGCTATTTGATGTTTATCAGGGTAAAGGCATTGATCCGCATAGAAAAAGCCTTGCCGTTGGCTTGACCTGGCAACATCCATCGCGCACTCTTACTGACGATGAGGTAAATGCTACGACGCAGCAAATTCTCACCTCGCTTGAGGAAAGGTTAAACGCCACGTTAAGGAAGTAGCGTATGGGGGCTCTGACGAAAGCTGAGATGGCCGAACGTCTGTACGAAGAGCTAGGCCTGAACAAACGAGAAGCCAAGGAACTGGTTGAGCTGTTCTTTGAGGAAATCAGGCACGCTCTGGAAGATAACGAGCAAGTCAAACTGTCCGGATTCGGCAACTTTGACTTGCGAGATAAACGCCAGCGGCCTGGTCGGAACCCAAAGACCGGGGAAGAAATCCCTATTACCGCTCGCCGTGTGGTCACCTTTCGCCCAGGGCAGAAACTGAAGGCCCGAGTTGAGGCTTATGCTGGAACCAAGTCATAACGACGAGCTACCGCCCATTCCAGGCAAACGCTACTTCACCATTGGTGAGGTGAGCGAGCTCTGCGCGGTCAAACCGCACGTTCTGCGATATTGGGAGCAGGAATTCCCTCAGCTCAACCCGGTCAAGCGCCGTGGAAACCGGCGGTATTATCAGCGCGAAGACGTGTTGATGATCCGCCAGATCCGCGGTTTGCTTTACGAGCAAGGCTTCACCATCGGTGGCGCGAGACTGCGCATGACCAATGGTGAAGAGAAGGATGATACCCAGCAGTACAAGCAATTGTTCCGGCAGATGATCGTCGAGCTGGAAGATGTTCTGGTTGTTCTGGGCAAATAGCCTCATCCCGGATACTTCCATAATTCAAAAGCTTAGGGTATATTCCTCGAAGTTTTCGCAGGTTGCGAAAGCTGATTCACGCCTTAGTCGGGGCGTAGCGCAGCCCGGTAGCGCACTTGCATGGGGTGCAAGGGGTCGAGTGTTCGAATCACTCCGTCCCGACCATTTATTCAAATGATTCAGCCCAATCGGCAACGGTTGGGCTTTTTCATGTGCGGAAAAAGTTACTCGATCCATCAAGGAGTTAAGAATGAAACGGATTTTGCTAGCAGGACTGTTCGTCCTGATACTGTTCGTGCTGGCAACTTCGCCAGTGGTCAAACGATGGACAGGCCACGATCCTGCATCGACAAGCATGTCTTCTCTACCAGATATTGCCCGTTCAATCCCCATTGCAAGTCGAGCCATCCCCGTCAAATGCGATGGCCGGAAATATTGTTCGCAGATGACGTCCTGCGCAGAGGCCAAAGCTTTTTTGCAGCAGTGTCCAGGCACTGAAATGGACGGCGACCATGACGGAATTCCTTGTGAATCCCAATGGTGCGAGTAATACCATTCGCAAACCCGTAGCCTTACATCGACCCTGCGTTCAACAACTCTCTGACCCGTGACACCAGGGCTTCAATCGCAAACGGCTTGGTCAGTACGAGCATCCCGGGCTCAAGGTAGGCGTTATCGATTGCGGCGTTTTCGGCATAGCCGGTGATGAACAGGGTCTTGAGTTCAGGGCGGACTTCCCGTCCTGCGTCCGCCATCTGTCGTCCATTCATGCCACCGGGCAGCCCCACATCTGTGATCAGCAAATCGATATGCACGTCAGAGCGCAACACTTTCAGCCCTGCAACGCTGTCGGCGGCTTCGATAAGGGTGTAGCCCAAATCCCCAAGCACCTCGGTCAGAAACACCCGCACCGTGGGCTCGTCGTCCACGATCAAAATCGTCACTCCGGTCTCCGTGAAGGTAGCCGGAGTGTTGATGGTTTCATCGGAGTTCTGCGTCGGGTTTCCGTGATATCGAGGCAGATAAATGCACATGGTAGTGCCTTGACCTACGTGTGAGTTGATGCGCACCTGTCCGCCGGACTGCTTGGCGAAACCGTAGATCATCGACAGGCCAAGCCCGGTGCCCTGGCCGATGGGTTTGGTGGTGAAGAACGGGTCGAATGCCTTGGCGATGACATCGGGCGCCATGCCGGTACCGGTGTCCGTGACAGACAGGGTCAGGTATTGCCCCTCAGGCAACTCGTCGGCATGGGAAGCTTCGAAATCCAGGCATCGATTGGCGGTTTCAATAACGATGCGTCCACCGTTGGGCATGGCATCCCGTGCATTGATGCACAAGTTAAGCAGCGCGTTTTCCAGTTGGCTGGCATCAACGAGCGTAGGCCAGAGCGCCGTCGCCGCGACTGTTTCCACCAAAATGCTGGGGCCAACCGTACGCTGAATCAGCTCGGTCATGCCCTCCATCAGCGTATTGACGTCGGTAGGGCGCGGGTCCAGCGTCTGGCGCCGGGAGAATGCCAAAAGCCGATGGGTGAGGGCGGCTGCGCGTTTTGTCGCGCCTTGGGCGGTGCCGATGTATTTTTGAACATCGTTGAAGCGACCTTGGGCGATACGCGTGCTCATCAGCTCCAAGGCGCCCGAAATACCGGCCAAGAGGTTATTGAAGTCGTGCGCGAGGCCTCCGGTGAGTTGGCCGACCGCTTCCATTTTCTGCGACTGGCGCAGCTTCTCCTCAGCCTGCATGAGTTCGGCGGTACGCGCGGCCACGCGTTGTTCCAGCGTGTCGTTGAGCGCCCGCAATGCCTCCGTTGCCCGGTCTCGCTGCGCCTCGACCGAGCGACGTTCATCGACATCGATCAACACGCCGGGGAAGCGCAGCGGGGTGCCATCGCTGGCGAAGTCGACACGGCCATTGGCCTCGATCCAGTAATATCTTCCGTCCGCGCGACGCACCCGGTATTGGTGGGAATAGGCGCCACCACGGGTGATGACTTCGTCGATGGTGGCCGTCATCTGATCTCTGTCTTCTGGGTGCACCGTTGCGGCAACCTGCACGAAGCTCAGGCCATCCAGGCCCAGGGCAGGGTCCAGGCCAAAGACCTGGGCAAAGGCCTCGTCCACAGTGACGCGATCCGTGGGCAGGTCCCAGTGCCAGGTGCCGATGATTGCGCCGGCGGCGAGGGCGAGTTGTACGCGCTCAACGTTTTCCCGAGACAGCGCTTCGCTAACGCGCAGTCGTTCAGCCGCCTCACGACGTTCGGTGACGTCGCTGAAGAAAATCGCGATTTGCCGCTCGACGGGATCACCCACCCGCACCGCGCGAACGTCGAACCAACGTTCGAAGGCTTTTGCGTAACTTTCAAAGTTGGCCGATTCGCCGGTCTTGGCCACATGCCCATAAGTCTCGAACCAGAACCTTTCCAGGTCCGGCGCGAACTCGGTCACCCATTTGCCTTGTAGATTGACCCCGGCCTGGCGTTCGAACGCCGGGTTGGCTTCGACGAATCGGTAATCAATGGGGTGGTCATCGGCATCGAACTTCACCTGCACGATGGCAAACGCCGCTTCGATGGTTTCCAGGATCGTGCTGAAGCGCTCCTTGCTTTGGCGCAATGCGGTTTCGGCGCTGCGGGTTCTACTCAGGTCAAGCATCGCTCCGATCATGCGCACCGCTTGGCCGCTAGCGTCACGGATGACATGTCCGCGGTCCAGCACTTCGGCGTAGGAGCCGTCCAGTCGTCGAAAACGGTATTCGTCGCTCCAGGCCTCTGCGTCTGCGTCGCCATCGATCACAGCGTGGATTGACGTTTCAATGCGCGCGCGATCATCCGGGTGGATCTGCGCAAGCCACCATTGGCCGGTGGTCTCCACTGTCGCCAGGGCGTGACCATAGGCCTCTTCCAGCGCCTCGTTCCAGGTCACGTGGTTAGCGGTCAAATCCCAATCCCAGATGGCGTCATTGGTGGCTTTGACAGCCAGACGATACCGCTCCCGGGTTTCCTCGATTGCCGCAACGACAGATTGCCACTCTGTCTGCTCCGCCCGCACCGCGACCGCAGCTTCGGCAGCTTCAGCAAAATGTCGGGACATGGGTTCAGCTGGAAGCGCGGCATTGATGCCGGCGTCTTCGAGAACCAGGCGAAGGCGCGCGACTTCGGCCTCAAGTTCCTCACGGGTAAGGTGTGTCAGATGCCGCCCCTATCAATGTCAGTTTGACGTGGCCCGGCTTCACCACCTCCGGCTTCAGGCGCAATCAAACCAGAAACCGCAGGGCTTTGCACTCAAGAACAAAGCGGTGCGCGGGCCAGCGTGTTTTTCAGCGACCGATTTTGGCTGCCCTTACCGACACATGAAGATTCGCCGCCGCCAGGTCCCGACCATGGCCCCGTTTCACCACATCAGGCAAAATAAAAAACTTCCTGGAGATCCCCAATGCAGACCCTCACCAAACTCATCATCGGTTCCACCGTTGCGTTGATGCTGCCTCAGTGCGTGCTCGCCGCATCGCCCAGTCAGGTTTTCGGCTGGGAAGAAGAGGCAGTGCTACTGCCCGAGCAAAACACCGTAAAAATTGAGCTCGACACGTCCTCCGAAAACTCCTATCTGGCGGCTGCCAATATCGAGCCTTTCGACAAGGGCAGCGAAAAATGGGTGCGGTTTTCGGTGCAGGTGCCCAAGGGTTTGACCGGTGCGCTGGTGGACGTACCCCTAGAGCGCAAGATTGTGCGCACGGAGAAGGGCAAGGGCCTGATCGGCGGCGGCGGGCATCGCCAGGTGGTGAAGATGGAATTGTGCATCGGCAACCAGACCTATCAGGAAGAGCTGGCGCTCAAAAGCCGTGGCAAGAAGGACTACGTGGTGATTCTTGGCCGCAGCACCTTGCAGCACCTTGGCGCGGTGGATGCTTCCCGAACCAACACCGTCAAACCGTCTTGCAGCGCGTCCACGGCCAAGCAAACCACCTGAGTCTGGCTTAGCGCAGGCGACGGTTTCTCAATAGTCGCCAAAGCAGCGGCCAGCAAAAGATGAGCGGGTATCGGTGCAGGTGCGGACTGACCTTCACCGGCTCGCCCAGATGCCGTTCAAGTTTCCAGAGCACATAATCCACGCCGTCTTCGAAGGTGAAGAGTGATTTGATCAGGCGCAGCACGTTCAGCGTGCGGCCCTGGACTCTTCTGACTTTCCAGCGCAGACGGTTTTTTTGTTGTTCCGACGCATCGCTTTGGCGGGTGAACACATCAGGCTGACGCTCTGACGGGAACAGGCCTTCGACTGAAGCTGCGCCGTCGCGCGTCACCTGGGCATAGTAATCAGCGTTATGGGTGACGATTTCCGTGGGGCGACTGGCTTTTTCCGGGCGTAACTCGGTGCCGTAGGTCAGCGCAAACGCCCGCTTCCAGAACGCAAAGCTGGAGAATGTCGGGTCCTGTCCCGGCAGAGTCTGCGACATCATGCGGATAACCGCGTTGGCCAGTGCGACGTGCACACGATCCCTGACGGCCACGTCGCGGTAATACACCAGTCGCGAGGGCTGGGAGAATCTTCCCCACAGATAGCTCTGAAACCAGCTACTCGTGCCTTCTTCGAAATCCCCCAATGAGATCAGCGCGCACTTGGCGTGCAGCGTCCGGCCATCCGGGGTTTGCGTCTTGAGCAGAAACACCGTGGGTGGCAGCCACTGGTTCGCAAGTCTGGGCAACAGGTTGGTGTGGACATTGGCGTAGTCGTCCACCAACACGTAAAGGTCAACCAGGCCTTGGGTCGGATCGCCGCTGCGCAGGCAGGAGCCGTAAAACAGTAATCCGCTCAGGGCCTCGCCGAATCGCAAGCGCAGTACCTGTTCCAGCGCCTGCAGTTCCTCGGCCACGGGTAACGCACATTCGCGGGCGATGGTGGCCAGCAGGGCGGGCGTCGGTGCAGGGGATTGGATCGCTGGCATCGTCTGGCCTTCGGCTAAAGCACAATGAAACGGATGGCGGGAGTCGCCGACAGGTGAAGCTGGCCGTGGCTCGGAAAGATCTCGCCGTCGAGCAGGTATTCGCTCAGGCCATCTATGGCCGTATCATCCAGATTGTGGCTGACATACGACGGACTACTTTTCATCGTCGCGCTGGATTTGCCGCGTAGCAGAAAGAACAGCGAGCGCACCAACCGTGGCGCCCGATGGGCAATGGCGGTGAAGTGCATAGGCGCTTTTTCACGTCCCCAATACGGCGTGCTGCCCAGCAGCAAGTTGTCCAGAGTCGTCGCCAAAATCAGCAGCCAAGGCGCCTCGATCGGCTGCCGTTTAAGGTGAAGCCGCGCAGGAGTCGCCGGCAGCGAAGTGTATTCGGCACCCCGAAACAGCGACAGCAACATGCGCACAAATGCCAATGACGGTCCGATAGCGCCGCGTATGCCCTTGGGCCGCAGGTTGCTGTGAAAGTACCTGACACCGTTGATGATTGCCCCGGCGCCAAAGAACATGCCGAAGCGGGGCGGTGTCTCGCTGGCATCAGAAACCTGGACCACCGCTCGAGCGCACACGGCGGGTGCGGAGGTCTTACCGCTGAGCCACTTGTCGAGGCTTTTCAGCGCGGCGGCCGGGTTCGAGCGCGATCCCAGGTCGGCGGCGCTCATGTTGGTGGTGCCGGCTGGCAGAGCGAGCACGTAGGGAACGTCCAGCAGCTCACGCCGCAGCATGGCGGTGAGCACAGCCTGCAAGGTGCCGTCGCCACCGATGACCACCAGCAAATCCGCAGGCCCCAGTCCCAGCGTATCGACCGCGTCAGTAAGCTGCCCGTCGGATGAAGCCTCGATCACGGTTGCGCCCGCAATGCGTGCGACTAGCGCGCGCAGCTGCTTGAGGTGGCGTCGCACGTAACCGCTTTCTGGATTGAGCACGATGCCAATCCGTTCCGGGCGAGGAGTCAGGTCAGTCATGTTGGCGCCATTCCTTCATCGGGCTCGGTCAAAGCGCAGGATCAACGCCAGCGCGATCCCCAGCAGCAAAATCGACGGCGCCAGCGTCGTCAGCATCACGTTGCCTTCCAGCAGCAGGCCAAGATTGGCGATGATCTGGTTACTGACGTAAATCAGCAGCCCGACGATTGCGCCGACGGCCAGCCTTCCCCCCAGTCCGGGCGAGCGTTGTTGCACGAAGGTGAACGGCACGGCGAACAGAATCATTGCCAGCGTCAGAATCGGGCGGCCGAGCTTTTGCCACATCGCCATTTCGTACTCGGCGGTGGGTTGGTCCGAGCCTTCCAGAAACTGGATGTAATGGTGCAGCTGGCGAATGGAGAAGCTGTCGGTGGGTAACGTCAGCTCTTTCAGGCGGCGGTCGGAAAACACCGAATGCCAGACCATGAAGTCCTGCTGACGAATGCTTTCATCTTCGCGGCCCCACTCCTTGATCTGCGCGTTTTTCAACAGCCAGGTGCCGTCGGGGCGGATCTCGGCGCTGTCGGCGAATACATAGGATTTAAGGCGCATCTCGGTGGTGTACTGGAAGATTTCAATGCTGACCGGCGTGTTGTGTCGCGACATGGCGCCGATTCGTGCAACTTCGTCACCACGCCGCGCCCAGATACTGCCTGTTGAGCTGGCGGCTTCACCTGATACAGCCAGGGCTTCGTTTCTGATCTGCACGCCGCGCTGCTGCAAGGGCGACGCCACCCATTCGTCAATCACGCCGAGCAGCAGCACCAGAATCACGCCGGCCATTACGGTAGTGATCGCGATGCGCACGATGGAAATACCGGCAGTGCGCATGGCGGTCAGTTCTTGCGTGATTGCCAGTTGACCCAAGCCGGTGATCCCGCCCAATAACGCGATGAAGGGGCCCAGGTCCACGGCACGACGTGGCAAGGTCATCAAGACCACTTGCAGCGCCTGTGTCCAGCGGTAGCCGCCGGAGGTCACGTCGTCGAGTTCGCTGATCAGATCGAAAGTGGTAAACAGCGGCAACAGTAATGCCGCTGCTGCCAGGAAGCCCATCAGCACGTTACGAATAAGGTAGAAGCTGGCAATCCTCATTTGGCGCGCAGTCGCAGAATGCGCAGATCGCGGGCGATGAATATCAACACGGCCACCGCCATCAGCAGCGGCACCAGCCAGACGCCCGGTATCAGCGGCAAGGTTGAGTTACCTACCAGAGTCCTGCAGATGTTCCCCGCATAGAAGATCACCGCGAACAGCGTGGCAATCGGCAGCAGAGTAGAGAAGCGGCCTTTGCGCGGGGCAGTCCGGCTCAGAGGCACGGCCAGTAACGCCAGCAGAATCGCGCTCACGCCACGGGTGTAACGCCACTGCAATTCGGCCTGGTCCTGTGGCACCGGTGACACGCTGAGCATCGCGGTGGACGTGGATTTTCGTTTGTTGTCCGGCTCCGGCTCGATAGGCTTGAGGTGCAGCAGCATGCTGGTAAAGATGCTGGTCACGTCCTTGGTGCCCTTGTGCTCCAGGGAATACGAGGTGCCGTGGGTCAATGACACGATAGGGTCATCCGGATTGGGGTCGACGACGCTGGCCTGATCGGAGCGGAAGATCCGGGATTTGCCTTCGCCTGGGTCGTAAATCAGCGCGTTTTTCAACGTGCCGGTGGCGTGATCGATGCTTTCTGCCAGGATCATCCGGCCATTGTCCTGATTGAGGTTGAAGCGCTGTGGCAGCAGGTGGTTGACGTCCAGATCGGTGCGCGATTCCTGCTCAAGCCGATAGGTCTGGGTGTACGCCCAGGGCCGGCCATAAACCGACAGCACAGTGACGGCAATGGCAATCGGCAGTGCAATCAGGCCGATGGCGCGGTACAGGCGCAAGGGGCTGGCACCGGAGGCCAGAATCGCCGTGACTTCGGAGTCGTGATAGAGCCTGCCCAGGGCAATCGCCACGGAGGCGTATAGGGCGACCGGCACCAGCATCTCCAGGGCAATGACCACCTTATAAATGACCATGTCCAGCACCGCTTGCAGTGCCAGCGTGCCATTGGCGGCTTGGGTCAGGTAGCGCTCTGCCGAATAACTGGCGAATACGAAGGTCAGGATACCGACCATTACCGACACGGGGCGCCGGATTTCGGCAATGATGTAGCGCTCGATCAGGAGCATTCTGCAGACCTTGTAGTCAGGCTGTGCCACAAAAAAAAATACCGCAACGTGCGAATCCGACGCAGGCTGGATGTTCAGCGCTTGAGCGTTTGGTTGTACGGATTGGGCAGGTGCAGGCAACCGCATTCGTGTTTCAGGTCAACGCTCTCTGTAGCAAGGTCTGTTCGACGAGCCGATGATCGCTCACCGAGTCGATATCGACCGCGGCTTCTGCGTACGGCATGACCACTGCGCCGATGCGCAAACCGACTGTCCGAGAGATGCGTTGCATCGCCTGGTCCAGCGACAACGTACCCAGCAGGTAGCGCAACGTGGCGGTGAAACCCAGCGCGCTGGCGATCACCTTCCTCGGGTTTTTGCGCTGCTGTTCGACGTTTCGCCAGAAGGCGGCGAGTTTCTCACTTTCCGGGGTCATGAACGCAAACATATTGCTTCCGCAGTACGGGCCGCCGTGCAACTTGATGGCGGTGCGGCGGTTGTCCGGGAACATCGCCATGACGGTTGCCAGCGGGGTCACGGCAACGGTCACATCGCAGCCGCTTGCAAGAGAGTGCTGAAGGAAGTGATCAACAATCTCCCGGCGCAGCAGCGCGTGGTCGGCCGTAGTGACGAACACAGGACGCGTCGGGATGTGTTCGAGCCCCATCAGCGCGCTGGCGCTCGGCGACACGGCCGGTTCCAGCGCCGTGATCGCATCGGCGCTCAGCAGGGCGTGCATGTGAGGATCGCGATCCAGCAGCGATCGGCTTGGCCCGACCAGCGTAATGTCCTTGATCAACTCACTGCTCTGCAGAGTGGACACGACCCGATGCAGCATCGGAACACCGTTGACCGGCGTTAATGCTTTGCAGCCGGCATTGCCGAGGGCTGCGACAGGATCGTTGGCGTTGCGATCGCCCGCTAGTACCAGCGCTGAAAAGCGCACCGGGTCAGATGCTCTTTTCATAGAGGCGATAGCGTTTGTAAGCGACGGCGCCGATGCGCTCCAGAATAGTGCGCATACCGGTATTGGTTTCCAGAATCCAGGACATTTCCAGTGCGTGAATCTTGCGTCGCACAAAGGGCTGTTTCAGCGCTTCAATCAGCAACAGCGCAAGCACCGGGCCTTGTCGGCTGAACTGATACTCCTGGCGCACGCCCATCAGCGGAACCCGCGCGGTGCGAGTGCCACTCACTTTGAGTTTCCACAACAGCTTGAGCCAGCCGAACGGCAGCAGACTGCCTTTCAAAGGCCCGAAGGCCTCCTGAAGGTTTGGCATCGCGACAATGAACGCGCACGCCTTGTTGTCGATTTCAGCGATGTAGATCAGGTCTTCAGGCACCAACAATTTCAGTTGTGCGCCCATCTCGCTGAATTCTTTCTCGGTGAACGGCACAAATCCCCAGTTCTTGGCCCAGGCGTCATTGAAAATTTCACGCAGGGTCTGCATTTCGGCTTCAAACTTGCTTCTGTCGAGCGTGCGAATCCGGATGCGACCACGTTCGCGGTCCATCATCCGCTGAAGCGGGGCAGGGAAGTTCAGCTCGTCGGTACGCATCCAGTAAGCCAGTAAATCCATCGCAGGCGTGTACTGCTCGGCTGTCAGGTGCTTTTCGTAATAAGGATGGTTGTGGTTCATGAACACCGAGGGCGGTGTGTCGAAACCTTCCACCAGCAATCCGCTTTCCTGATTGATGTTCAAGGTAAAGGGACCGGTGACTTTGTGTGCCCCTTGTTCGCGCAGCCACGCCTGAGCGGTGTTTATCAGGCTGTTGAACACGTCAGGGTCGTCGACAGCATCGAGCATGCCGAAGTGGCCGGTGTCAGGGCCATGAAGTTCGCGGTGTAACGTATCGATCTGGGCCATGATGCGGCCGACCGGCACGTTGCCGCGCTTGGCGATCCAGGCCTGCCAGGTCACGTGCTCGGAGGTAGGATTTTTGCTTGAAAGGTGCTCGCGACGTTCCATGTGCAGCGGCTCTACCCAGCATGGGTCGTCTTTGTAGAGCGTTCCCGGCAGCGAAATGAAGGTGTTCAAGTCCTGACGAGTCTTCACCACTTCCGTGACGAC
Source organism: Pseudomonas corni (assembly GCF_057128765.1). Lineage (NCBI taxonomy): Bacteria > Pseudomonadati > Pseudomonadota > Gammaproteobacteria > Pseudomonadales > Pseudomonadaceae > Pseudomonas > Pseudomonas corni. The sequence continues at coordinate 13,351 of NZ_JBSKHW010000008.1, read as the reverse complement.
CGGGGAAGTCATTGTGTTCATTGATAGCGTGTCTTCTTCAATCGGCGGGTCGGAGTGGGGCGCGTGGATTAAGTGCTTTGGATCAGATCGTGTTTCGGGCAATAATACCTGACAATGGACGAAATACTTTGTTACGTCTATGTGTCATGATCAATGTACAGTATCGATCGATTCGATACTTGCCCTGGTGTGTTCAGGGGTTAAATTACCGGCGCCTTGTTGTTGATAGGCTGCAACAGTGTATTCGTTAAATTTTTTTGTCCTTATTACGCAAGCAGGCATTGGTTTTTTAGATTGATCACCTTTTGCTTGGCGTTGAGGATTTTACGCTCCGCTGCTCATGGCATTACGTTCAGCGCGGGCTTCTCCGCCGCAGTACCTGAAAGAGCTCAAAATCAATGGCTGTTCTTTATTTGTCAGAGACAAGCTCTGGGCATTCACTTGCACAGCGCCTTGCAGACTTTTCCTCTCTGGCTGATGCATTGGATTACGCTGCACTCGGGCAAACAGGCATGAATTTCTATGATCGTCGCTGTCACCTGACAGCGGTCATGGAATATCGCCTCCTCAAGCGGCGCGCCGTCGCAGCAGCCAAACGGTTGCTCAGCCTTGGCCTGGTGAAAGGCGATCGCGTTGCGCTGATTGCTGACACCACCCCAGGTTTCGTTGAAATCTTTTTTGCGTGTCAGTACGCAGGCCTGGTGCCGGTTCCGCTGCCGATTCCTATGGGCGTCGGGCATCACCAGTCTTACGTCGAAAAGCTCCGTGGATTGCTTGCCAGCTGTTCACCGTCTGCCGTGCTCGGCGGGGAAGAGTGGCTATCGTTCGTCAACGAAGCCATCGACGCCACCACCCAGAAATTCGTCGGCACCGCTGAGCAGCTTGAAGTATTGCCGCTGGTGGAAGTCGAGCTGGCACCGCCTCAGCCCGATGACATTGCTTATCTGCAATACACCTCCGGCAGCACGCGCTTTCCGCGCGGCGTGGTGGTGACGCAACGTTCGGTCATGGCCAACTTGCGTGGCATCAGTCTGGACGGCATTCGTCTGCGCCCCAAGGATCGCTGCATTTCCTGGTTGCCGTACTACCACGACATGGGACTGGTGGGCTTTGTGCTGACGCCGGTGGCGACGCAGTTGTCAGTCGACTACCTGCAGACCCAGGATTTCGCCATGCGCCCCAAGCAATGGTTGAACCTGATGAGTCGCAACCGCGGCACGGTTTCCGTGGCGCCGCCGTTTGGCTATGACCTGTGCGTGCGTCGTTGCAGCCCGTCCGAAGTCGAAAGCCTGGACCTGTCCCGCTGGCGTGTCGCCGGGGTCGGTGCCGAGCCGATTGCCATGGCGACCCTGAACCGTTTTGCCGAGCATTTCGCGCCAGCCGGTTTCAAGGCCAGCGCCTTCATGCCGTGCTATGGCCTGGCCGAAAATACCCTGGCCGTAAGCTTCGCCGCGCCCGACTCGGGTGGTCAGACCGATCGTGTCGATCGCGACATTCTTGAGCTTGAAGGTAAAGCAGTTACCGCCACCGAGCACTCGACGGCCATCAGTAACTTCGTCAATTGCGGCGCGCCGTTGCCAGGACATGAGCTTCACATCCTCGATGAAGCTGGCCACTCGCTGCCTGAGCGCAGCGTCGGGCGCATCGTGATTTCTGGTCCGAGCCTGATGCAGGGCTATTTTCAGGATGCCGAATCCACTCGCCAGCTGGCCGAAACTCAGCAGCTGGACACAGGCGATCTGGGCTACCTGTTCGACGGCAATCTGTATGTCACCGGCCGCAAAAAAGACCTGATCATCATTCGCGGTCGCAACATCTGGCCCCAGGACATCGAATTGGTCGCCGAGACCGAGGCTGACGTGCGCCCAGGCGACGCGATCGTGTTCATTGTGCAGAAAGACGGCGAGCCTGCCGTGGTGATGCAGGTCCAGTGTCGTCTCCATGACGAAGAAAAACGCGAGCGCTTGTTGCACACCTTGTTCGCCAAGATTCACAGCGAATTCGGTCTGTCGCCAACCATCGATCTGGTACCGCCCCACAGCATCCCGCGGACCTCGTCAGGCAAGCCGGCCCGGGCCGAGGCGCGCAAGCGCTTCCTGAGTCAGATTTCCGCGCGTCCTGAAATGCTGGCGGCTGTAGGCTCCGCGTGATGCCCCCCTGTGTGGCGTTGACCGGAGGCAGCGGTTTCATCGGCGGGCAGATCGCCCGGATGCTGGTGGCCCAAGGTATCAGCGTGCGCGCCTTGAGCCGGACTCAGTCCGGACTCAAGAACGGCATTTTCTGGGTGCGCGGTTCGCTGGAAGATCCTCAATCGCTGTCCGAGCTGGTCTCGGGTGCGAAGGCGGTGATCCACTGCGCCGGTGCCGTTCGAGGCCGCGATGCCAACAGTTTTCGCGCGGTCAACGTAGACGGCAGCCGCCGGGTGATGGAAGCCGCGCGCCAGTCCGGCACCTGCGAGCGCTTCCTGCACATGTCTTCGCTGGCCGCACGCTACCCGGAGCTTTCCTGGTATTCCCAGTCCAAATTCGATGCGGAACAGCAAGTGCTCAGCGCGGCGGGTCCGATCAGCGTCGGTATCTTTCGGCCAACGGCGGTCTATGGCCCCGGTGACCGGGAGTTGCAGCCGCTGTTTTCCTGGCTGCTGCGTGGCTTGCTGGTCCGGCTGGGGGCAGGGGAAGCGCACCTGAGCTTCGTCCACGTGTTCGACCTGACTGCCGCTGTCACGCAGTGGATCACCTCTCCGGTGGCGCGGCCTGCGACTTATGAGATCAGTGACGGCACGCTGGGCGGCTACAGCTGGAAAGGTCTGGCCAGCATTGGCGCGGACATCCGCAAGGCCCGCGTGCGGCAGATTCCGGTGTCGGTCACGCTGCTTAAATGCATCGCCAAAGCCAACCTGGCGCTTTCGTATCTGCTGCCGCGCGCACCGATGCTGACCACCAGTAAGGTCAACGAGCTGACCCACCACGACTGGACCTGCAGCAATACCGATATAACCGCCGCCATTGGCTGGGTGCCCCAGATCAAATTGCGCCGCGCCCTGCAGGATGGTCTGTTCTGAGCGCGCACCCATTCAGAAGTTGAAGAGGTCAATCATGTTTACGCAAGACACCATTTTAGAAAACGTCCTGATCTGTCTTCGGGATATGGTTCCGGTTTCAGAACACGTTGGGCCGGACAGCGACATGGTCAATGACCTGGGGCTGGAGTCCGTCAAGATGATGGACTTGTTGATGAAGCTGGAAGACGAATACGATCTGTCGATCCCGATCAATATTTTGATGGACGTCAGAACCCCTCGGCAGCTGGCAAGCTCCTTGGTGGCCTACGTGGAGAAAAGTCATGGGGCTGTATGACAAATTCAGCAGGCTGGCTGCTGAACGCACACATTTTCAGGATTCTGGCCCAAGCCCGTTCGGCACCAGCATCGACGCCGTTTACTCGCCCACCCAAGGGCGTATCGGCGACAAAGACGTCATCCTGGCGGGCACCAATAACTATCTGGGTCTGACGTTCGACGCTCAGGCTATTGAAGCGGCGCAACAGGCGCTGGCGGTCGAAGGCACCGGCACGACCGGTTCGCGCATGGCCAACGGCAGCTACGGCGGCCACACCGCGCTGGAAGCTGAACTCGCCGCGTTCCTGGACCGTCCTTCGGTCATGGTGTTTTCCACTGGTTATGTGGCAAACCTGGGCATCATCGGCGCCCTGGCGGGTCCCCGTGAAGTGGTCCTGCTGGACGCTGACTGTCACGCGAGCATCTACGATGCCTGCCAATTGGGCGGTGCGGAAATCATCCGTTTCCACCACAACGATGCCAAGGATCTTGAGCGGCGCATGGTCCGTCTGGGCGAGCGCGCCAAAGATGCGCTGATCATCGTCGAGGGCATCTACAGCATGCTCGGCGATACCGCGCCGCTCAAAGAAATCGTTGAAATCAAAAAGCGTCTGGGCGGTTACCTGCTGGTCGACGAAGCGCATTCGTTCGGCGTCATGGGCCCCAACGGGCGAGGGCTGTCCGAAGCGCTGGGCGTTGAAGCGGATGTCGATATCATCCTCGGCACCTTCAGCAAGAGTCTGGCCGCCATCGGTGGATTCGCTGCTGGCAGCAGCAGTATGGAAGTGCTGCGCTACGCCAGCCGCCCATACATTTTCACCGCATCGCCTTCGCCTTCGGTCGTGGCCTCGGTGCGTGCAGCCTTGCAGGCGGTTGCCACGCGCCCGCAACTGCGCGAGCAGCTGTGGAGCAATGCCAATCGCCTGTACGACGGCCTGGCGAACCTGGGTTATTCACTCGGGCCGCACGTCAGCCCGGTTGTCCCGGTGATGGTCGGCACCAAGGAGCAGGGCCTGCAATTCTGGCGCGCGCTCATCGACCAGGGCGTCTACGTCAATCTGGTATTGCCGCCAGCCACCCCGGCCGGCGTTACACTGGTGCGCTGCAGCGTCAGCGCTGCTCATACACCCGAGCAGATCGACCAAATCATTCAGGCGTTTTCGGTGTTGCGTCCCTTGGCCGATCTGGCAGCTTGATCGCCGCTTGAAGGGAGCAGCGCGCCTGGCCTGATCGCCAGGCGCGCGCACCGCATCATTCGCCGCCGGGTTCCCAGCGGCGCAGAACCTGATTTCGAATGTGAGTGTTATGCGAATTATCTTTGCTTTTGGCCGGTCCTACCCGCTGCGTACAGCGTTGATGCTGCTGAGCCTGGTGGTGGCGGGATTGGTCGAGAGCGTCAGTCTGACCACCATGTTGCCGCTGATGTCGGTAATGCTGGGTGACAACGCTCATTCGGCCTTTGGTGAGCGCATCATCAGCACCATGGCCTGGTTCGGAATGGAGCCTACCATTGTCGTGCTGTTGACCATCATCGTGGTGGGCATGGCACTGAGCAGTCTGTTGATCCTGATCGCCAACCGGCAGGTGGGCTACACCGTAGCGCACGTTGCCACCGACCTGCGGGTGGATCTGATCAACGCCACCCTGGGCAGTCGCTGGGAATATTACCTGCGCCAACCGGGCGGCGCCCTGGCCAATGCCGTCGCCACTGAGGCCTATCGCGCCTCCACTGCCTATGAACACGCAGCCAACATGGTTGCGCTGTCCATTCAGGCGGTGGCCTATGGGGTGATCGCACTGGTCGTGTCCTGGCAGGCCGCCGTGGTCTGTCTGCTGGTGGGGCTGGGCATTCTGCTGGCGTTGCGCGGGCTGGTGAAGACGTCGCGCAAGGCAGGCAGAAGCCAGACCAGCCTGATGCGCGATTTGCTGGTCAGCCTCAGCGACACCCTGGGTTCGGTGAAACCGCTCAAAGCGATGGCCCGGGAAGACATCGCCGATTCCCTGTTGCGTCATCAGGCCACCGAACTCAATGCCGCGATGGAAAAGGAAGTCACCAGCCGCGAAACCCTGCGCGCACTTCAGGAGCCGTTGCTGGCGATCCTCGCCGCTGCCGGGCTGTACGCCGGGCTGGTGATCTGGAATCTGCCGTTGTCATCGGTGATGGTGCTGATCTTCATGGTGGTGCGAGTGCTGGGCCTGATGCACAAGGCCCAGCAGCGCTATCACCGCATGGCCGCTCAGGAAAGCGCGTTCTGGGCGCTGCGCGAAGCGGTCGACAAGGCCACCGCCGAAGCCGAGCCCAAGGGCGGCAATGTTCAGCCGACGCTGAACCAGAGCATCGAATTCGAAAACGTGTCGTTCAAGTACGACGGCCGCACAGTGCTTGACGACGCCACCTTCGGATTCAAAGTCGGCACCATGACCACTCTGGTCGGGCCATCGGGCGCTGGCAAGACCACCATCCTCGATCTGTTGTGCGCATTGCTCAGCCCGCAAACCGGGCACATCCGCGTGGACGGCGTTTCGCTGGTGGACATCGACCGGCGCAAATGGCGGCGAATGATCGGCTATGTCACCCAGGAAACCCTGCTGCTGCACGACAGTATTCTGGCCAACGTCACGCTGGGCGAGCCTGCGTTGACGGCGGTGGATGCCGAGCGCGCCTTGCGTCAGGCCGGGGCCTGGGAGTTTGTCGAGCGGTTGCCCGAAGGCATGAACTCAGTGGTCGGCGAGCGCGGCGGCAAGCTCTCGGGCGGCCAGCGTCAGCGCATCGTCATCGCGCGGGCTTTGGCTCACCATCCGCGACTGCTGATTCTCGACGAAGCCACCAGCGCCCTCGACCCGCAAGCCGAACGCGAGATCTGCGATTCCCTGAAAGCACTGACGCCCGAGATCACTATTATTGCCGTGTCTCACCGACCGCGCCTGATCGAGATCGCCGACGAGGTGGTGCAGGTCAAGGACGGCGTGATCACGCGGCTGAGCCATCCAGACCGTTTGGCCGACCAGACTTTCATTGCCAGCGTTTAACCCACGACTGGCCGAGACCGACCAATGAAGTTTGTGACCCACAACAACCAGCAACTGCCTCCTCAGGAACCCGACCCGGCGCCGCCTGTTGAATCCTTTGAACACTCGAATTCCGGCGATCAAGCGAGCGGCTTGGCGCCGCTGATTGCCATCGTCGGTTGCGACGGGGCGGGCAAGTCCACGGTGTCCGAGGCCATTCTGAGCTGGATGCAGGAATCATGCAGCGCGCAAAGCTGCCATCTGGGCATTCAGTCCAAGGCGCTGGGCGAGGCGATGATGCAATGGCCGCTGGTGGGCCCACTCATCGCTCGGCTGATCGCGAAAAATGCCCCGCGTGACAATCCGACGGTCAAACAGAACGACGAGGGGCCCAGCAATCTCGCGGCGTTCGCCACGTTTCTGTTGTCCATCCGGCGCTGGCGGCGTTACCAGAAAATGATGACGCTGCGGCGCAACGGCGTAACGGTCATCGCCGACCGCTTTCCGCAGATCGCCGTGGCTAACCTGAAAGTCGACGGCCCGGGGCTGGTGGGCGTCAAGCACCGCAACGCCTTCGTCGGATTTCTCGCCCGTCGCGAAAAAGCTCTGTACGCCTACATGATCAGCCATCGCCCGGATCTGGTTATCCGCCTGAACATTGATCTGGAAACCGCCTTCGCGCGCAAGCCAGATCACCGCTACGAATCCCTGGCCGCGAAAATTGCCAACGTGCCGAAGCTGGAATACCAAGGCGCGCCGATTCTGGACCTGGACAGCCGCTTGCCACTGGCCGAGGTGATCGCCCAGGCCAAGGCGGCGGTATCGCGCAGCCTGCTGACCCGTTGATGGCCCATGACTGACTTCGACACTCGGCCGTTCGACGGCATCGGGCATGACGACCCTGAGCTGGCGCCGTTGATTGCGATCATCGGTTCTGACGGCGCGGGCAAGACCACGCTGGCAGCGTCCTTGTGCGCGGCGATGCAGGCCGAAGGAGCGGCGTACGCCTACCTGGGCCTGGGCTCGGGCACCTTGGGCTTGAAGATTCAGGCGTGGCCGCTGATCGGCCCGGTACTGGCGCGGCGTCTGACGGCCAAGGCCAAACAGGCGCGGACCAAAGGCCAGCGCATTCCCGGTGTCCTCACCGCGCTGGTCATTTACGTGTTCTCCCAGCGCCGAGTCCGGGGTTTCAAGCGGATGCTGGCGCTGCGCAAGGAGGCCAGCGTGGTCTTCTGCGATCGCTATCCGCAGCTGGACGTTGCCGGTTTTTATGACGGGCCGGGTCTGTCCGCCGCGCGCCCCGGCAACCGGTTCACGGCCTGGCTGGCACGACGCGAAATCACACTTTATCAACGGATGGTCAGTTACCGTCCGACGCTGGTCATCCGCTTGAACATCGACGCCGATACCGCTTTCGCCCGCAAGCCCGATCACAACCTGGCGCTGCTGCGGCAGAAGGTCGAGGCTACGCCGCTGCTGCGTTTCAATGGCGCGCGGATCGTCGAAGTCGATGCCAGCCAGCCCCAGGCTGACGTGCAGGCGCAGTGTCTGCAGCTTGTCCGGGAACTGATCGTCCGCTGACACAACGGCCGCCTTGGGCACGGGCCACTTATTTTTTGAGGAAATCATGCAATCCAGAAACACCGCACCGGCAATGCCACGCCCGGTAAATTGGCCCGGCCTTGGCTGGATGTTTGTGTTTTTCTGGTATTTCTCCGGCGTCGCCCAGCTGTTGATCATCAACGCCGGGGTAGCTGGCTGGAAGGGCATGGCAGAGGCGTCGATGGTTACGACGCTGTGGATGATTCCCCTGATCCTATTCCCCTCACGCACCCGGCTTATTGCAGGGGTGCTGGGCGTTATTCTCTGGGCGTCTTCGCTGTCGGGGCTGGGTTACTTTCTGGTCTACGGCCAGGAGTTTTCCCAGAGCGTGATTTTCATCATGTTCGATTCCAACCTGCAGGAGTCCAGCGAATACCTGGGGCACTATTTCTCCTGGTCGATCGTGGCAGCTGTCGTTGCCTACAGTGTCGGTGGGATTTTGCTGTGGACACGGGTTCGCCCGGTGTATCTGCCGCGCAAGTCGCTAATCGCCTGCTGCTTGCTGCTGCTGGGCGTCTCGGTGGGCTACAACGCGATTCATCAGTACATCAAGCGAGACACGATCAAGCGCGCGGTGGCCGAGTTCGAGGAAAACATAGAAGCCGCCGCGCCCTGGCAGCTGGTTGTGGGCTATCACCAGTACCTGCAGCAGCTCGACGAGATGTCGAAGATGCTCAACACCCAGGCGCAGATCCCGCCGCTGAAAAATCTCACCGACAACCACGCCGGGAAACCCTCGACGCTGGTGTTGGTGATTGGCGAATCGACTACCCGCCAGCGCATGAGCCTGTATGGCTATGGCCGCCCGACCACCCCAAATCTGGATCAGTTGAAGGGTCAGTTGCAGGTGTTTGATAACGTCATCGCGCCGCGTCCTTATACGATCGAGACGCTGCAACAGGTCCTGACGTTCGCCGACGAGGAGCATCCGGACCTGTATCTGAGCACGCCGACGCTGGTCAGCGTGATGAAGCAGGCCGGTTACAAAAGCTTCTGGATCACCAACCAACAGACCATGACCAAGCGCAACACCATGCTCACGCTGTTTTCCAAGCAGGCGGATGAGCAGGCCTACCTGAACAACAACCGCGACCAGAACGAAACCAGTCAGTATGACGAGGATGTGCTGGAGCCGTTTTCCAAGGCGCTGGCCGACGACGCTCCGCGCAAGCTCATCGTGATCCATTTGCTGGGCACGCACATGAGTTACAAATACCGCTATCCGCCGACCTACGATTACTTCAAGGATCGCATCGGCGTGCCGGCCACCGTGACCGACGAGCAGCTTGAGGTCTACAACGACTACGACAACGCCGTGCGCTACAACGATTACGTGGTGTCATCATTGATCAAGCGCTTCAGCCAGATCGACCCCAACGGGTTTCTGCTGTACCTGTCCGACCACGGCGAGTCGGTCTACGACCCGGTGGCACCGAACGTGTTGGGGCGCAACGAAGCGGCGCCGACCCGGCCGATGTACACCGTGCCGTTCATTGTCTGGAGCTCGCCTAGCTGGAAGGCGGCGCAGGGGAATCCGCCTATCGATGATGCCTACTTGCATCGGCCATACAGCACCTCGCATTTCATTCACACGTGGGCTGACCTGGCGGGACTGCATTTTGATGAGTTCGCGCCGTCCGAAAGCCTGATCAGCCGAGACTTCAAGCCGGGCCGGCTGTTGATCGGCAATCCCCACACGCCAGCCAGCCTGCGGGATTTCAACTCGTTGCCGACCGAGCCTGCTCCCACTGCACTGACCAAGGCTCACTAAAACAGCCCGCGTGCCGTGGCGGCCTTCAGGCGTCCAGCGCGGGCAATCCAAAAAAGTTCTGGGCGCACGCGGTGGTGTGCGCTGCGACATCTGCCTCGCTTTCCCCACGATGCAGGGCCACTTCTCTAAGCACCTCGGGCAGATAGGCGGGCTCGTTGCGCCCGTTTTTCGGTTTTGGCCGAAGGCTGCGGGGCAAGAGATAGGGCGCATCACTTTCCAGCATCAGCCGACCGCGCGGGATTTCCCGAACCAGTGGGTGCAGATGCGTGCCCCTGCGCTCGTCACAGATCCAGCCGGTGATGCCGATGTGCAAATCCAGATCCAGATAGCTGAACAGCGCGCGCTTCTCGCCGGTGAAGCAATGCACCACGGCGGCGGGCAGGCGATCCCGATAGTCGCGCAGGATTTCCAGCAACCGCTCGTTGGCGTCACGCTCGTGCAAGAACACCGGCATTTGCAGCTCGACGGCCAACGCAAGGTGCGCTTCAAGGGCCTTTTCCTGCTGCGGACGAGGGGAGAAGTCGCGGTTGAAATCCAGACCACACTCACCGACTGCCCGCACGCGGGTTTCTTTGAGCAGCGCGTGCAACTGTTTTTCGGTTTCAAGGGTCCAAGCGCTCGCCGAATGCGGGTGAATGCCCGCGGTGCAGAACAATCGAGCGGCGCTTTCATCTAGCTCATGACACAGCTGCAACGCCTGTTCGCTGCTTTCGACACTGGTGCCGGTGAGCACCAACTGGCCGACACCCGCGGCATACGCGCGCTCCAGGACGTCGCGTTCTTTGGCGGCGAAGCTGGCATTGGTCAGGTTGACGCCGATGTCGATTAGTTGCATGTTCGAACTCCAGCTTGCGGCCGAAGAGGATAGCAGACCCTCGATTGTTATAAAAAAATGAGCAGTCTCAACTGCTTGTGCCCATAGATTGATGTGATGTCCCACGCCGCACTCCAGACATGGAGCGCCGAGCGACAGTGGTTCACAGACTTCATGCCGTCTTTTTCGGCATTTTCGGGAGAATCAATGATTCGAGCATCGATTATTTCGTTGCTGTGTCTGGTGCTGGTGCCAGTCTGTGCATCCGCACGTCCTGTCGGGCCGCCGGTGGTCAGCAAAAAGACTCAGGTCAGAGATCTTCCGGCGATACGCAGCAGCAAGGTTTTACGGGTATTGGTCAACCAGAGCCGCAATAGCTCCGGCGAAATGAAAGGCGAAGCCACTGGCGTCGAATACCGCAGGCTCCAGGCCTTCGAAAGCTATCTCAACAGCCATGCCCGAGACGGCCAGAAAGTCTCGCTCAAGCTCATTCCCAAAGCCAAGGATCAGTTGCTCGCAGCGCTACAGCGTGGCGAAGGCGACTTGGTTGCGCCTGGGGAGTTACTTGACAGCAGCACCGCGCGCAACATTGAAATCACTGATCCTGTGGTGAGCCAGGTGCCGCTGGTGGTGGTCGGGGTCAAGGGCGAGCGCGGGTTCAAACATATCGAGCAACTGTCCGGCAAGACGCTGATGCTGACCAATGGCAGCGCCGCCGACGAGGCCGTCTTGCAGCTGAACCAGAGGCTTGCCCTGCGCAAATTGCCGCCGGTGAAGATTGAGTGGGTCGATCCCAGTCTGGCGGTGGAAGACGTGCTGGAGATGGTGCAAGCGGGGATTTACCACCTGACCGTGGTCGAGCAACCGATTGCCGAGCGCTGGGCGCGGATCATGCCCAAGCTGCGCGTCGACCGCTCGCTGACCCTCAGTACTCACAGCGACATGAGCTGGTTCGTGCGTCAGGACGCCAGTCAGTTGCATGCCGCGATCAACACCTTTCTCGACACTTACAAGGCGCCGGCCAACCAGGAAGTGGCATTCCAGAAGGCCTACAAAGATCTTTATCAGGTACACAACCCCTTGGCCCGCGGTGACCGTCAGCGTCTTGAAAGCCTGCGGCCGGTGCTGCAACGTCACGCCGATGCGCAGAACATGGACTGGCTGGATCTTGCGGCGATGGCTTTCAAAGAGTCGGCGCTGGACCCTAAGGCCAAAGGCGGCAGCGGCGCTACAGGCTTGCTGCAGATCACCCCGTCCGCAGCGCGGCGGGTGGGCGTCGACAACATTCAGAACGTCGATGGCAATGTGCAGGCTGCCTCCAAGTACCTGGCGATGATTCGTCGCAAATTCTTTTCCAGTCCAAAAATCAACGAGCGCGAGCGCATGGCTTTTGCGTTGGCTGCCTATAACCTCGGTCCGGAGCGGGTGCAGAACATGCGCAGCGAAGCGCGGCGCCAGGGTTTGAATCCCAATCAGTGGTTCTTCCAGGTCGAGCGGGTGGCGCTGGATCAGGTGGGGATGGGCGTGGTGAGCTACGTTAATAGTGTGAACAAATATTATCTGGCCTACGACCAGGAACGGGACTCGCTGGAGAGTCCTTCACCGCGCAGAGCGACGCTTCGATAGAATCGAATTATTAGATAGCTATTACGCTGTTTTTGCGGTTTTCATATTTGTCGATTCGATTAAGATGGCGCCATTCTCAATGATCAACATGGAACGAACCGCATGAACGCTCACATCAAATCCCTGCTCAACACCCGCGCTGGTTATGGCATCACTGTTTTGCGCATCATCGTTGGCATCATCTTTATGGCCCATGGCAGTCAGAAGCTGTTCGGCATGTTCGGCGGCTATGGCCTTGAAGGTACAGGTCAATACATGGCGAGCCTGGGCTTGAATCCTGGTTACCTGATGGCGCTGATGTCGGGCAGTGCCGAGTTCTTCGGCGGTCTGGGGCTGGTGGTGGGTTTGCTGGCGCGTCCGGCCGCAGTGGTACTGATTGTGATGCTGGTGATCGCGATTTTGTCGGTACACATTCACAACGGTCTGTTCATGGCCAACAACGGCTACGAGTTTGCCCTGGCTTTGCTCGGTGGAGCGATTGCGGTGCTGTTCGAAGGGGCAGGGCGTCTGTCACTGGACCGCTCGATAGCTAATTGATAAAACGCTGAAATCAAAGGCCCGCATTGCGGGCCTTTTTTGTTTGTGTGCAGATTTGACAAGCCCACCGACGCTTCTCTAGGATGCTGTCCATTGCGCCGATTTAAACAGCTACTTGCGGGGCGCCTGGAGTCGTGAAAACGATTTCGAAATACCGCTAAAGCGCTGGTTCGGTGTTGCCTCTCACCGCTGCCCAGCGGAATTCTGAGGCTGAGACAATCACACCATGAATCACCTGCGCCCCCTCGTTCGTCTGGCTCCAATCGCCGGGCAAATCAATCGACGTAATCCGAAAATCCTTCTTGGCGGCTCCCATCAGCCGACGCTGTTGCGCTATCTCGACGGCTGGCCGCGACGCCAGAACGGGCCCCACGCTTTCCTCATTCAATTCATCGATCAGCACCAATCCCTTGAGCGTTTCAGCAACGACCAGTTCGACCTCGCCGTCATCCAGGCGCCCACGGCCGAGCGCCGCGATGAAGTGATTCGCCACCTCACACGCATTGCGCGACAGGGATTGATTACGCGGGGTTGAGTGCAGCAGCGGTGGGATGCAGACACGCAGGACTGACGCCAGTCCTGTAGGAGCGTACGAGCAACGCGAGGCCGCGATCCAGTGCGCAGCGCTGGCAGCTTTTACGACTGCTGCGCAGCC